>NZ_JABBYO010000007.1:0-300000 GCF_012958305.1 Tautonia rosea
CAAAGCGCTAGTGCCGCCTGGTACGATGCCTCGGCCTCCGCCATCCGGCCGGTGATCCTGGAGAGGTTGCCCAGGTTTTGGTGGTTGGCGGCCAAGCGGTTGCGGTAGTCGGGGACCTCGGGGTGCTCCTCGGACAATCGCTCAAGCAGCGTCAGCGCCGCCTGGTACGATGCCTCGGCCTCCGCCATCCGGCCGGTGTCGCTGTAGAGGTTGCCCAGGTTTTGGTGGTTGGTGGCCAGGCCGGTGCGGTAGTAGGGGACCTCGGGGTGCTCCTCGGACAATCGCTCCTGAAGCGTCAGCGCCGCCCGGTACGACGCCTCGGCCTCCCCTGCTCGGCCGGTGGTGCTGTAGAGGTAGCCCAGGTTTTGGTGGCTGATGGCCAGGTCGCGGCGGTAGTCGGGGACTTCGGGGTGCGCGGCGGCCAGTTGTTCCTGCATCTCCCGGGCCTTGGTGTAGAGTGATTCGGCTTCCGACAATTGGCCGGTCCGGAAGTAGGTGTAGCCCAGGTTGTGTTGGTTGCGTGCCAGTTCGCGGCGGTAGTCGGGGACTTCGGGGTGCGCGGCGGCCAGGTCACGGAACAGGGCAACGGCCCGCTCGCTTGATGTGATCGCGTCCGGCATCGAGCCCAGCGCATCGTCAATCATGGCCAGCAGTCGGAGGGCACGGCCCAGGTCGGCCCGTGCCTCAGGGTCCTCGGCGCGGCGGGCGGTGAACCGCTCGTAGAACTCGCGGGCCGATTGCAGCAGGTCGCGCCGGAGCGGCTCCATGTGCGGCTGGTTCAGCAGCGTGTCCTCGCTGACCTTCGTGTAGAAGTTGTCCACCGCCTCGCGGGCCAGCTCGTAGTTGGCCTCGGCCAGCTCGTAGTTCTCGGTGATCCGCCGATTGGCCCGGCCCAGGAGCGTCGCGCCGACGGCCAGGCCAACCACGGCCGCCAGCAGCAGACCGGCCGCCCCGGCCACCAGCGGCTTGTGCCTTCGCGCCCAGCGGCCGGCGCGGACCAGCGGCGGGTCGGGCCGGGCGGCGACCGGCTCGTCGGCCAGCCAGTGCTCAAGATCCTCCGCCAGCGCCTTGGCCGACCCGTAACGATCCTCGGGCCGCAACGCCATCGCCTTCAGGCAGATCGCCTCCAGGGAGCGGGGGATCGCCGGGTCGACCGAACGGGGCGGGGCGAAGTCCCCCCGGCGCACGGCGGCGAGCACCTCGGCGGTCGACTCCTGGGGAAACGCCGGGCGGCCGACGAGGATCGTGTAGAGGGTGGCCCCGAGGCTGTAGACGTCGCTCGGCGGGCCGAGCATGTCGAGCCGCCCCTCGGCCTGTTCCGGCGGCATGTACTGAGGTGTCCCCAGGGCGCTGCCGGGCAGCGTCTCCTGCAGGTCGCTGCCGCTGGGGGGGCGCAGCGAGGGCTCGTCGCGCGGCTCGGTCGGCTCCTCGGGGCGGCCGACGACCTTGGCCAGGCCCCAGTCGACGACCAGCGTCTCGCCGTACTTGCCGACCATGATGTTGGCCGGCTTGAGGTCACGGTGCAGCACCCCGCGGTCGTGGGCGTAAGCGATCGCGTTGCAGGCGTCGATGAATTGGGACAGCAGCCGACGGAGCCCCAGCGAGCGTTCGGAGGGGCCGGCCCGCTTCGCCTCGTCGGCATGGTAGGCGGCGATCGCGTCCCGGAGGCTGTCGCCGCGGATGAACCGCATGGCGTAGTAGGGGCGGCCGGTCTCCGGGTCGTTGCCGAGCGAGTAGACGGGGACGATGCCCGGGTGCTCCAGGCCGCCGGTGACCTCGGCCTCGAAGACGAAGCGGCGGCGGTCGGCGTCGCCGTCGGCACGAAGGCCGAGGATCTGCTTCAGGGCGACCTCGCGGTTCAGCTCGGTGTCGAGGGCGACGCTGACCTCGCCCAGTCCGCCCCGGGCATGCGGACGAACGACGCGGTAGCGGCGGCGCTCTTGCTCCGGTGAGGGGCCGGTGTAGCTGGCCGTGGCCTCGGGGTCGTCCGAGGTTGGGAGGGAGGCCGTCGCGGGCATGGGTGTGGCGGGCGGGGTCGGCACGTGGCCCAGGCTGGCCACGACCTCGGGGTCGGCCAGGGATCGCAGCCCATCGTGAACCTCAGGGTCAACCGCGACGGCGGCCAGGCTCCGCTGGGGGTTGTCACCGTGGCGCGCCAGGTGGCGGCGGAGCATCCGCTCCAGGGCGTCGTGGTCCTCGGGCGCGAGGTGGCCGCGGTCCTGAAGGATCTGCTCCAGGGGCGTCTGCTTGTCGAGGGCCCAGGCCTGCATAGCGTCGATCAGCTCATCCTTGGAGACGAAGTCCATCTGCAGGGCGAGCAGGCCGTAGAGGAGGTTCCGGTCGGCAAGGGCTGAAGGCATCCGCGGCTCCTGAAGCGTGGTGGAGGCACCATCGGGCGACGGGATGGACACGAACGACTGTAAAGAATATGTCACACCGATTCAATTGAGACGGCATGATGGCTGCTCCAGGCCCTGCTCCTGATGACGCAGCAGGTTCTCTCCCATGATGTGCGGGCCTTCGAGTTCGCTTTCCGCCCCCATTGACGCGGTCTCCGACTCGTATTCAGCCCCCGATGCGGGCCTGAGATCGTCGCAATCCCGTGGACCTCCAGGCCGTCGATGCGACAGCTGGACTCATCAGCGTCGGTTGGAAGACGCAGGGACAACGCGTCCCGACCCCGATGACGCACCATTGAAGGGTCGCTGAGCCGGCGACAGGCCCCGGAAGACTCGTGCACCGACGAGTTCCGACTTGACTTCTTCACAATCGGTTTGTGTGGCAGAACTCATGTTGAACGTTGCCGAGACCGCGTGCTCGCCGCGAACACGTCGGAGTCCGATTGAGTGACTGAACCTCGCCCAAATCCCGATCCTATTGGATGAGCCGGTTTGTCCTCCGTCCTCGTTCCTATCTCCCTCGGCATCCAATGGACAAGTCAGACCGCGCCATGCTCCTCGATCCTTCCATCACCTGAGACGATAGGCCGTCAACCTGCCGCGAACCGATCTCAACTGCTTGTGACGTTTCACCCTCGAAATTCCCGAAACGAATCGGCGTATGATGACGCAAGTTCAGCCCCCACAACCCCAAACGCACCATTGGTCTGGGCGCACCCGAGCGCACCGGACCGCGCATCGCCTGCGCACCGGCCCGGTCAACCGACCTGCTGCAATCGTTGAGAGCAGGGCCTTTCCCGAGGCGGTTTCGGGGCACTCCATGATCTCTCAAAATCCCGAAACGAAGATGTGCGAACGGTCGCAACTCCAGATCCCACAACCACAAACGCACGATCATGCCCGGCGTGCCCTGGCGCACCGTGCCGCGCACCTCCAGCGCACCTCGGGCGTTCTTGTGCAGCGGCGGGTCGGTTTCGCTCGGCGTCCCGACCTGCGTCGAGGGACCTCATCCCTCCCGATCCCGATTTCCCGAAACGAATTGGCCCAGGATGACGTAACCTTCCTGAAGATAAGCACAAATCGCTTCCTCCGCCCGGCGAGCCCAGGCGCACCGGGCCATCTGCCGGAGGCGCACCGGCCCAACCCCGACGCCCGCGATCGCACCCTTCGGGCCCGCCCGCCCGACCCCTGGCACAACGATCCCGGCGTCGCCGATCCCCGGGCTCCGTACCGATCCCCCCGATTCCTGGTTGTCCCCCACGGCTCAGCCGATATGATGAGATGACTGACCAGAGACGCAAACACGCACCCCTTTCCATGCTCCAAACGCCCATGATCGCTTGGATGGCTCTGGCCCTGATTGCCGTTCACCCCGCCGTCGCCTCCGACGATGCAAGTGAGGCGCGCACGGAGACCTTCACCGGCTCGGTCCTTCGCCTGACCGAGGCCATCGAGCCGCTCGGCGTGACCTCACCGCAGGGGCCAATCGCCGATCAGGTCGTGCTCCGAAACGCCGAGGGCACCATTTGGCCCTTGCTTTACAATGTCGGCAGCCGGGCCTTTTTTGAGGATGACCGGCTCCGCGACCGGCCGGCCGAGTTGGTGGCCCGCCGCATCGAGGGCCTTCCGTACCTTCAGGTCCTCTCGGCGAAGATCGCCGACGAGCAGGGCGTGTTGCGAACGCCCGAGTATTACTGTGACATCTGCACCATCAGCGTCCGCTTCGATCAACCCTGCCCCTGCTGTCAGGCACCGATGGAGCTTCGGTTCAAGCCTGAGGACTGAGCGACCGACCGCTCGGCCAGGTGCGACCCCGACCTGCGGCGACCGTCGCCGCCTCCGGATTCCAAGCGAGGATCACCGACTCCGTTTCTTTCCTTCCTGAGTCTCTCCCCACCGTTGGCGAGAACCGCCAAGGATCATCCGATGCTGAGCGGTGGAAGTCTGTTCCTGATCGCGGCGGCCAGTGTGGCGGTCTTCACCACCCTGGCCTCGTTCCTGTTCCTGGTCCTGATGACCCGCCGGAGCCGTCGTCGGCACCTGCCCGACCACACCCCTCCGGTGTCCATCTACAAGCCGCTGAAGGGGCTTGATGAAGGGCTCGAAGACAACCTTCGCAGCTTCTTCCAGCTCGACTACCCGACCTATCAGCTCCTCTTCTGCGTGGCCGATCCCGAGGACCCGGCCATCGACGTCGTCCGACGCCTCCTGGCCGAGTTCCCCCATCACGATGCCGAGCTGATCGTCGGCTGCTCCGTCTTCGGGCTCAACCCGAAGGTCGAGAGCCTCGCCATGATGGACCGCGTTCGCCGCCACGACCTGATCCTCATCAGCGATTCGAACGTCCGCGTCCGGCCCGAATACCTCCGCGAAACCGCCTGCTACCTGGCCGAGCCCGGCGTCGGACTGGTCACGAACCTGTTCACTGGCGTCGGCGAGCGATCCTTCGGCGCCGCCCTGGAGAACCTGCAGCTCAACGGCTTCGTCGCCGGCAACGTCGCCTGGGGCAACGGCATGGGCCTGACCTGCGTCGTCGGCAAGTCGATGCTCATCCCCGCCCATGTTCTTGAGGCGATTGGCGGCTTCGCCGGCGTCCGGAACCTCCTCGCCGAGGACCAGGCCATCGGCATGCGCGTCCGACGTGCCGGCTACACGATCCGCCTGAGCCACCACGTCATCGAGAACGTCAACCGCTCCCGGAGCCTCCGCTGGTTCCTCAACCGCCACTCCCGATGGTTCAAGATCCGCCGCCAGATGGCCGGCCCCCTGTTCGTGATCGAGCCCCTGGGCAACCTCTCGACCGTCGCCCTGGCCTGGGCCTTCTCCGACGTCTCTGGCATCGCCTGGGGCGGCCTGCTCGCGCTGATCAGCCTCGGGATGGTCCGAGACGCGGTGCAGTCAAAACTCCTCCGCGGCCACACCCCGAGCCTCAAGACCCTGGCCCTGAGCCCGATCAAGGACCTGTTCCTGATGCCGATCTGGTTCGATGCCCTGATCAACCCTCGGGTCATCTGGCGAGGCAACCGCCTGATCGTCGGCCGCTACACCCGGCTCCGCCTGGCCCGCGTTCCCCGACACGTCCACGTCCGCGTTCGCAACATCCGCCGGCTCCGCGCCCGCGGCTGACCCGACCCGGACACCTACCCGCTCGCCCGGCCCCCGGGCGTCTCTCGGTTCCCCTTTGCTCGTCCCACCAAAGGAGATGCACCCGACCATGAGTGGCCCGATCGTCCGCAAGTACGGCTTCCCGAACTTCGACAAGATCTTCGGCGCCAAGCCCATCCTCCACGGGGTCGACGACGATCCCAAACCCGAAGCCCCCCAGGAGCAGCCCTCGACCGACGCCACCCCCCGGACGGAAACGCCCAACGACCCCACAACCGAGTCGCGACCGTCCTCCTCCTGAGCCGATTCCTCCATCGCCCGCGCGATCCGGTCAATCGGCTCAACCCGGCCGTGCCTGCCTGCCGAAGAGAAACGAGGCTGCGGGTCCGTCGATTACCCGACGTCCGGACCCGCCCCCCGTTCCCTTTCCCACCGGCTCCGGGACGGAAGGCTCGATTGGCAGGAGGCGTTGATGACCCGGGAGAGCGGCTCGGAATTGACCTGGGATCAGGCCCGCCACGCCCTGCTGGCGATGTCGAAGCCTGACAACCGGACGAACCTCGCCTGCATTGCCCGCGAGTACGCCCTGATTGCCTTCGCCCTGTCTACGGGAGCCGTCGCCTGTTCCGCCTGGTCCGAGAGTCGGTTGCCCACGCTTGCCTTCGTTCCGATCTGTACGGCGATCGCGTTTCTCGTCGCCGTCGGCCAGCACCGCCTCTCGGGACTGGCGCACGAGGCCAGCCACTTCGTCCTCTTTCGCAATCGCCTGGCCAACGAGCTGGTTTCCGACCTGCTCCTGCTCTTTCCCCTCGTCGCCATCACCCAGCGCTACCGGGCCGCCCACTGGGGCCACCATCTGTTCGTCAACGATCCCGACCGCGACACCGACCTGATTCGTCTGAACCACCCCGACCCGCACCGCTTTCCGATCCCCCCCCGAGCCTTCTGGAACCGCTACGTCCTGCGAGCCCTCTGGCCCCCCGCGATCCTGCGTTACCTAATCGGAAGGGCCAAGGCCGCGAACTTCGCCGCCCCGGAAGGATCAAGGGTTCCCTCGGCCGTCTACCGGGTGGCTGTGGCGAAACGACTTCGTGGATCCTACTGGTTGCTTGTCTTTTCAGGTGTTCATTGTTCTGGAAATTGGCCCACCTTCTTCCTGTTCTGGGTCCTTCCTCTCTTGACGTTCTATCCGATGTTGATGCAACTGCGCGAGATCGCTCACCACGCCAACGCTCCTGACTCGGGAGACCTGACCAACTCTCGCGTCTTCCGGGTGCATCCGATCTTGCGCTTCTGCGTGTTTCCTTACGGACAGGATTTTCATCTGACACATCATCTGTTCATGAGTGTCCCTCACTTCCGGATTGCGGACGCGGATGGCTTGCTCCGCCACTGGCCGCCGTATCGGGATCGGGTGGTGGTCTGCCAGGGGTATTTCCTCCGCCGCAGGGGGAGCGAGGGACCATCGCTGCTCGAGCTTCTCTCCCGGCCGGCACCCCAACCCAGCGGGCCGGTTCTGATCGGTCAGGAACACTTACTCGAACCCGTCGCGTTACCGATGACCTCGACGCCTCGGAGCGAAGCCGCCTGAATCCCGATGGCTGCCCCTGGAGAGACCTTCGCATGACCACGATTCGTGCCGCGGTGGTGCAGGCCGCGCCGGTGAGCTTCGACCGTGACCGATCGATCGACCGCCTTCGTACCCTGACCGTCGAGGCTGCGGCAAGCGGGGCTTCCCTCATCGTCTTTCCCGAGGCATTTGTGCCGGGCTACCCCCGCGGGCTCGACTTCGGCGCTCGGGTCGGCTGGCGGACTCCCGAGGGCCGCGAGTGGTTCCGCCGCTACTGGCAGGCCTCCGTGGAGGTTCCCAGTCCTGCCGCCACCGCCATTGGCGAGGCCGCACGTCTGGCTTCGGCCCATCTGGTCGTCGGGGTCGTCGAGCGCGACGGGGGAACGCTCTACTGCTCCGTCCTCGTCTTCGGACCCGATGGCCGCCTGCTGGGCAAGCACCGCAAGCTGATGCCGACCGGCTCCGAGCGGCTCGTCTGGGGCTTCGGCGACGGTTCGACCCTGCCGGTGATCGACACCCCGATCGGCCGCCTGGGAGCGGCGATCTGCTGGGAGAACTACATGCCCCTCTTGCGCATGCATCTCTATGCGCAAGGAGTTCAACTCTACATCGCTCCCACTGCCGATGGCCGGGATACCTGGCTCTCGACCATGCAGCATGTCGCCCTCGAAGGCCGATGCTTCGTCCTCTCCTGCAACCAGTTCGCCCGCCGGCTCGACTATCCGCACGACTATCCGATCGAGGGGTTCGACGATCCCGAGGCGGTCGTCTCCCGAGGCGGTTCTTGCATCATCGACCCGCTAGGCCAGGTCCTCGCCGGTCCAGACTTCGACGGCCCCTGCATCCTTGCGGCCGACCTCGACCTGACCCTCATCCCTCGTGCCAAGTACGACTTCGACGTAGTCGGGCACTACGCCCGTCCCGACGTTTTCCGCCTCCTTGTGGATACGAGGCCCAAGCCTCCCGTCACCTCGGCCGAGCTGGGAGCGTTCACCTTTTCCCCACCTCTTGACGACCCGGAGACGGACGACGCGACGTGACGACGGATCGAAGCCTGTCCACCCTGTTCTCTCTCGAAGCCCCTTCGTAGACTGGAGCCATCGGGCTTGCCTCCACGATCCCCAAGGACCGCCACCATGCCCGGCATCTTCCCTGGCGTTGATCCGTATATTGAAGCTCAGGGCCAGTGGCCCGATTTTCATGCGAGTTTCATTACTTATCTCCGCGATGCGCTATTCGACCGGCTTCCAAATCATTACGAGGCCGTCATCGAGGAACAATTTCGGCTCTACGAGTCCGACGACGAGCCGGCCCTGCTTGCCAAGCCCGATGTCGCCGTGCTTCGCACCGGGAAACCCCGCGGAGAGGAGGGCGGAGTCGCCGTGGCGGAGCTGGTCGAGCCGGTGACGGTGCCCATCGCATCGGTCGAGCGGGAGGATTATCGGCATACCTGGATTGAAATCAGGACGCTCCCCGAGCGGTCGTTGGTGGCAGTGGTCGAGCTGCTCTCACCGACCAACAAGTATGGCCAGGGGCGGAACGACTACTTGCGCAAGCGAACATCGTATCTTGCGCAACCGGTTCACCTGGTTGAGCTGGATTTCCTGCTCGCCGGGCACCGTATGCCGATGGCGGCCCCAATGCCGCCGGGCAATTTCTTTGCGGTGGTCGCGCGATCGGAGCGGAGGCCCGATGCCGAGGTCTACGCCTGGTCGATCCGGCGGGGCTTGCCACCGATTCCGATCCCGCTTCGGCCACCCGATCCCGATGTTCGGCTCGACCTGGCCTCGGTCTATGCGACCGCGTACGATCGCGGGCGATACGCCCGTCGCCTGGATTACTCGGCCGCACTCTCGCTTCCCCTGGCCGATCCCGACCAGCAGTGGGCCGCCGAACAGATCAAGACCGCCACCAGGTGATCACCTTCTCCCAGAACAACCTTGCCATGCGATGGATTCTTGTCCTCTCGTTTCTTGGATTCTTGATTTCCTCATCGGCGGACGCCCTCGATGAGCCGCCGTTCGCGGTCGAGGTCGTCGATGTCGAGACGGGCAGGGGGGTGCCGCTGGTCGAACTGAAAACGGTGCATCAGGTTCGGTTCTATACCGATAGCGCCGGAATTGCGGTGATCGACGCGCCGGAACTGGTCGGACTTGAAATATACTTTTTTGTCTCAAGCCACGGGTATGAATACCCGAGCGATGGATTCGGATACCGAGGGGTCCGTTTGCAGGTGAAGCCCGGAACGATCGCTCGGGTCAAGCTGCCGAGGGTAAACGTTGCCGAGCGGCTGTACCGGGTGACAGGAGGGGGGATCTATGGGGAAAGCGTTCGGATTGGCCGGAAGGCACCTCTTGATGAGCCGCTCGTCAACGGCCTCGTCTTCGGGCAGGATAGCGTGTTCTCGATTCCGTACCGGGGTCGGCTCTGGTGGTTCTGGGGCGATACGAACCGCCCAGGCTATCCGCTGGGAAATTTTCATATGTCGGGAGCAACGTCCGATCTGCCGTCACAGGGAGGACTTGATCCGGATGTTGGGGTGAATCTAAACTATTTCGTGGATGAGAACGGGTTCAGCCGCCCGATGGCCCGGATGCCGGGTGACGGGCCGACCTGGCTCTCTGGCTTCGCCGTGCTGCCGAACGAGGATGGTCGGGAACGGCTCTACGCCGGATATGCCAAGATCAAGCCTCCGCTGACGACCTATGAGCGGGGGATCTGCCGCTTCGACGACGATACGGAACAATTCGAGCGGGTCGCCGTCTTCCCCTCTCCCGAAACCCTGGCACCCAATGGCCACGCCGTCCCGATCGAGGACCGCAACGGTACCAAATTTCTCCACTTCGCAACCCCCTATCCGATTGTCCGGGTCAAAGCCACCCCGGAGGCGATGACCGATCCGTTGCGCTATGAAACGTTCACCTGTCTTGAGGGTGGCAACGCGCCTCAGGTCGAGCGTGATGCCGACGGTCGGCCCGTGTATCGCTGGCGAACCAACGCGGCTGTCCTGGGACCGAAAGAGCAAGCCGACCTCATCAAGGCGGGAACGCTGTCCCCAGGAGAGGGATTGCTGAACCTCCGTGACATCGAGACGGGCGATCCGGTATTCGCCCACGCGGGAACCGTCGCGCCGAACCTCCATCGGGGGCGTTGGGTGATGATCACCACCCAATTGTTCGGGCGGTCGGTGCTGGGAGAAGTCTGGTACGCCGAAGCGGATTCGCCGCTTGGTCCCTGGGCCTTCGCTCGCCGTATTGTCGCGCACGATCAGTACAGTTTTTATAACCCGATGCATCATCAGGCCTTCGACGCTGGCGGGGGGCGGACCATCTATTTCGAGGGCACGTATACAGAGATGTTCTCCGGTTCGAACGTGCAAACGCCTCGATACGACTATAATCAGATCATGTATCGACTCGATCTGGACGATCCCCGATTGAACCTACCCGTTGCGCTGTACCGGATTCGAGACGAACAGGATCGGGAACGACTTCGGCCGATCGGAGGACTCGGGGATCGGCCGAGCGAGGGATCGGTCGCCTTTTTTGCGCTTGATCGGCCGGGAGCGGAAACGATCCCGGTGTTCGAGGTCGAAGGTTCCGAGCGAGTGACCCTCCAGGTTGGCGGCCAGATCGAAGGGACGCCATGCTTTCACGCCTTGCCCGTCGATCTGATCGACCCGCCCCCCGAAACGACGCTGCTGTTCACGGTACGCGACGATCAGGGGCGTTTCGGCGTCCATGTCGGAGATGAGCCGCTGTCCGAGGGATGGGAACGCCTGGGTGAGCCCATCTGCCGGGTCTGGCTGCGTCCGGGGCCCGAGCGGCAACCCCTGTTCCCGTAAGGTGGGCACAACCGGAGTACCCCTCGGCGGTGTTCGTCTCGGTCCGCCGAGGGTTGCATTCATCCAAATTCTATCATTGTCAACAAATACTATTTCACTGCCGTTCGGAAGGCAGCGGGCAGCAGGTTACTGGCGGCGTCGATGACGATTCCTTCAACGCCCGGAGCAAATCGGGTCGGTTGGCCGTAGAAGATCATCGAGCCATCGACCTCGTAGCCGCCTTCGTCAAGGAGTCGGTCGGAGGCGATATAGCACGGAGCGTCATTACTGTAGGCGTTGATCCAAAGCCGCTCGGGGTCGGCCACCCGACGGAGGTGCAGCGCGTAGTCAACCACGACCTCCCCGGCGAGGAAAACCATTGCCAGGTCATCGCCGAAGGCCCAGACCTGCACCGGGTACCCTTCCAGAGCTTCGGGGAGCGATTCACCCTGGTCGAGGCGGGCGAGCATGGTCCGGGCGTGCAGCCCTTCCTGATTGGTCTGCCCAGCACGGGCCTGCCAGTCCTCACGCGAGGGCAGGGGGGCGAAGGGAAGATTCACACGACTCAATTGAGCATGTGAGACACCGCCGAGAGGAGTCATCGGCGCGTTCAGAACCGCGGCAACGCCTCGGGCGATGGCCTCGCCGTGGGCTCGGGCCTGCGAGCGTTCGCCTCGGGGTTCGGGGTTGGCGTCGGCTCCACACCCGATGGCGATCAGCGCAATCGCGCCGGGGAGGTCGCGCTCGATGGCTTCCTGAGCGTCGCCGGCCCAGTCGCCGCAAATCTGGTTGAACTCGCCGGTCAGGGTGGTGCAGTGGCACGCGTACGAGGTAAGCAAGGCGCGGGTCGAACCGTCGGGATCGGTCACCCGGAGGACAGGCAAGGAGTGGTCGGTCGGGCCGTCGGGATTGACCCCGAAGCCGACCCACGTGCCCTCGCGGAGCACGCGGCGGTTGGCCGCGAAGTCGGCCGATCCAACTCCCCAGTCCAGTCGTCCCGGACGGCGATCGGCCAGGGCGTCGAGGGCGACGGCGGTGAGGTGGTCGGTCAGGGCCTCGGTGTAGCGGTCGATGTGGTCCTGTTCGGTTCGGTTCGGGAACTCGGGGAAGAGAAAGGGGGCGACATTGGTCAGGGCTGGAGCGGTGTGCGTGTGAGACGCGGAAATGGCCAGGCGATCGCGGGCGAGGCCCGAACGATCGGCCAGGCGTCGCGCGACCTCGGTGGTCATGGCGTCGGGGATGCCAAGGTTATCGACCGTGATCAGCACGGCCGGGCCGTCGCCGTCGTCGCCGCCGATGGCCAGGGCCTTGGCCCAGAGGCGCTGATCGACCCCTTCGGATTCGGTCGATCGGTTGCCGTAGCCGGTCAGCCGGACGGGGCCTTCCGGAGTAATGTCAACCCGAGCCACGCCGACCGGGATCTCGGGGGCGTCCTCGGGGATTGCGCTGGTGAGCGTCAGCGTCAGTGGCAGCGTTGCGAGCAGCGGGGAGAGGATCATGGGCGGGTTCCTCGATTCCGGGATGAGAGTTCGTGCAATCCTCAGGGCTGCACGATACCCGGAACGAGGTCGGAGGGGCTATCCACTGGCTCGGAAAGCGGCGGGTCAGGTTCGATCCCGACCGTCCCCATTTGATCCTCGCGTTACGCCCAATCGCTCGGGTTCGGTTTGGCGATCGCTGGGGAGACAATGCGTCGTCTTCTGGCTGTCTGTTGAAGCGAGCGAATCAATGAATCTCTCTTATTGATTCTTGATTTCTCAAATAATGAAGTGATTCTTTTCTTGAAAATCAATTTAATGAGTTTTCGGTCACTCCTGGACGCCTTCCTTCCGAGCGAGACAGAAGACCCCTCACCCCGACCCTCTCCCCGCGAGCGGGGAGAGGGAGGAAGATCGTGAACCATCTCCCCCGCTTGCACGAGCACGACTCCTTTCTGCCTTCTGTCTCCTGAGCGCAACGAGGCCGAGCCCTGGCTGAACCTAAGGCGCGGTGCCCATCACGGTCCTCAGAGGTCAGAGAGGGCGGCGAAGGCATCGCGCTCGAAGGGGTCGAGGTCGTCGACGGTGAGGCCGAGTTCCAGGGCTCGGGCGAACGAGGCTCGGGCCGCATCGGGATCGCCGGCCTGGTCGAGGACCCGAGCGAGGTGGAAGTGATAGAGGGCGCCGTTGGGCCGCTCGCGGACGACCTCGTCGAGGGTGCTGCGGGCCTCGTCGAGCCGATCGAGCCGCAGCAGGATGACGGCTCGGGTGTCGAGCAGTTCAGGAGCCCGGACGTCGAGGGCCGCCAGCGCGCGGTCGATCAACTCAAGGGCTTCACCGGGCTCCTTGGCATGCTCGCTGAGGGCCCAGGCAAGGTTGTTCAGGTAGACGACGTTGTCCGGTTCGCTCTGGAGCAGCTCGCGGTAGATGCGGATCTCGTCGTCGAAGCGCGTCGGCTCGATCCGGCCCTGGAAGTGGCGGAGCATGGCCAGCACGGCCTTGATGGCGGGCAAGTCGTGGCGTGCGGTGGCCTGTTCGATCAGGTCCGAGGCGCGGCCCATCAACTCCGGATCGGCCTTCGAGCGTTCGACGACGGTTAACACCCCCCGAACGGCCTGAAGCGCGGCGACGGCGTCGTCGGACTGGATGGACGGTTCGGCCAGTTCCAGGGCTTCGGGGTAAAGATCGCGGGTGGCGAACCACTGGGAAGGCATCCAGGCGAGGGTCGGGAACCGCTTGGCCAGGTCGCGGCCGACCCGTTCGGTCGGTTCCAGGGTCGAGTCGCCTAGCTGGACGAGGCGTTGGAAGGTGGCCGCGGCCGAGTCGAGCGCGTTGGGGGCCTCGACCGCCTCGAAGTAGGCGCGTTCCAGCTCCTCGGCCACCGAGCCGGCCTCGGCGCGGGCCTCAACCAGCAGCAGGTCCAGTTCGGTCAATTCTCGGGGTTCGGCCGAAAGGTTCCGGAGGCGGTCGAGCTGTCGACCGGCCTCGTCGAGCTGGCCGGCGCCGATCAAGGCACGGGTGTACAGAGCCACGGCGACGGGGTTCGTGCCGCTGATGGCGGTCACGGCGGCGACCTCGGCGGCCCGCTCGGGCTTGTCCATCTGGAGCAAGAGCCGGGCGAGGGTCTCTCGGGCGGCGGCGGTCATCGCGTCGCTGGCCGGCTGGTCGATGATCAAGGCCTCCAGGCGGCCGACGGCCTCCTCGCGTCGGGAGGCTTCGGGGTGCCGGGCCAGGACGATCGCGCGGGCCATCCGATCTTGCGGGGCCTGGGGATCGGTCAGTGCCGGCTCTGGGCCGAGAGCGTCCCAGGCGGCTTGCCACGAGTCAACATCGGAGCTTCGATCGGCGAGAATCAAGGCCTTGAAGCGCGCGGCCGGCCGCGAGTCGGGTTCGAGGCTCAGCAGGTGCTCGATCCGTTCCAGGGCCTGATCGGAGCGGCCGACGGAGCGATCGAAGCGGGAGGCGAGCAGGAGGGCCAGGGAGTCGTCGGGGCGAGCTTCCAGGGCGGTCGTGTAGGCGGCGTCGGCGGCGTCGAGGTTGCCGATCGCTTCCTGGGCCTGGGCTTCAAGCAGTTCGGGGAAGTCGCTCACAACGAACCGTTTCATGGCGGCAATGGCCTCCTGGGTGGCCTCGGGCTCACCTCGGCCGGCGAGGTAGCGGATCAAGGCGATCCAGGATGGGGCGTCGCGGCGTTCGTTCGCCTGAGCGCGGAGCATTTGCTCGACCTGGGCCGTGCGGCCGAGGCGGTCGTACATGGCCATCCGCCAGGCGGCAAACACGGGGGTGTTGGCCGAGGGGCTCTGGCCGGCGCGTTCAACGTACTCGGCGGCAAGATCGAGCCGGCCGCTGCGGAGGCAGGCCTCGGCGGTCAGCCGGTCGATCTGAGGGTCGAAGCCGGCGGTGGAGGAGAGCCGAGGGAGGCGGTCGATCTCGTCGAGGCGATCGAGCCGAACGAGCAGATCGATCATCGGAGCCAAGGCGCGGCCTTCTCCCTTGTCCCAGGCGGCTCGGAGATCGACCAGCGATTGTTCGAAGAACCCTTCGGGAGGATTCGCCTGAGTGTCCAACTCGCCAAGCTGCCGGTAGGCGAGGCCGCGAAGCAGCAAGGCCGTGGGCAGCTCGGGAGCAAGGCCAGGGTTCGCCTCAGTGCCGTTGCCGAGGATCGGGGCGAGAGTTTCCAGCGCCTTCTGGGTCCGGCCGAGCTTGTCTTCGCCAGGAATCCGGAGCAAGAACTCGGCCAGGCCGAGCCGGTAGGGCAGGCCGGGCTTCTCCTGGTCCTGGGGGCCTCGAAGCTCGCGGAGGGCAGCCTCGGCGCTGGGAATGTCTCCGGTGTCGATCGCCAGTTCAAGCTGAGCCAACAGCGGGATGGCCGATCCCGGCTGGAGCTCTTGCCAGGCGAGATAGGCGGCTCGGCCCTCGTCAAACTGGCCACGCGCAACATGCATGCGGCCGAGGGTCTGGAGCACCTCGGGCCGCTGGTTGGTCGGCAGAGTCGTGGCGGCCTCGCTCAGCAATGCGATGGCCTCGCGTCCCCGGCCAAGCTGCGAGAGAATCTGAGCCTGGGTGATCGTCAGCGCCGGGCGAGTGCCCACCGCGTCGGGGCTCGAGGCGCGTTCGAGGACTGCAAGCGCCTCCTCGAAGCGGTTCTGCCGGACGAGCAGGTCGCTCCAGGTAGTCCAGAAGACGACTTCCTCCGGATGCTCGGCCACGGCCGATTCGAGGCGATCGAGAGCTTCGTCGAGCTGGCCGTCGACCTGAAGGCGCTGGATCTCCAGAAGCGTCAGGGCCGGAGTGTCCGCCATGGCCTCGATCGCCCGGGCGTCGTTCAGGGCGGTTTCGAAGCGGGTCCACGAGCGTCGGTTGGCCGGCAGGGCGGCTTGCTGGGCGAGCAGGTAGCGCAGCTGAGGGACACGCAGCTCCAGCGACTCGGGATTCTCGGCGATGGCATCACGGAGCTCGGCCAGGGCGCGGTCGATTCCCTCGGGAATCAACGCCTGAACCCGTGCCAGGCGGACCTGAGGATTGTCGGGGGCAAGCTCGACGGCGGCGTTCAGATCGTCGAGGGCGGCGGCCCGCTGGCCAAGCCTCTGCTTGCTCTCGGCCCTGGCGATCAATAGATCGGGCTTCAGCGAGGCCATCAGGTCGGGTTCGGCCGCGTTCAGGGCGACGATCGCCTGGTCGTGCTGACCGGCGGCCTGAAGCCACTTGCCCCGGAGATACTCGTAATTCGCCGTGCGGTTCTCGCTGACGACCTCGCCGAAGCGCTTGACGAAGATCCCGGCTCCGTTCAGGTCTCCCGAGTCGATCAGGATGTTGGCCAGTTGCCAGATCAGGTCCACGTCCTGGGTCAACAGAACCGCCTCGCGGAGGCGATCGATCGCCTGGTCGGTGCGTCCTTGCCGCTGGTCGATACTGGCTCGGATCAGCGCAACCTGCGGAAGCCCTTGATGCGATTCGGAAAGCCGATCAAGGAACGATCGGGCCTGAGCCAGCTCATTCCGGGCCAGGGCATCGGAGGCGGCGGTCGTCATCACCAGAAGGAAGTTGCGGGAATTGTCGTCTTCATCGGGAATCAACTCGGCAGCGCGGGTCAGGGCGTTGGAGGCCTTCTCAGGCTGAGAGGAACCGACAAAGTAGTTGTACCGGACCAGCCAGGCATCGACGGAATCGGGCGCATTGCGGACGAGGTCGTCCATCACCGCCTCAGCCTCTGTCGGATCGTTGAGCCGATCCCGGTAAAGCAGGGCGAGCTGTCCGGCGGAGACCGCGTCCGTCGGATCGCGATCGAGGGCGTTTTGATAGGCGTCCATCGCGGGCTGAATGTCCCGATTGGTGCCCGCGACCCCTTCCCGGGCCAGACCGAGCAATCGGTACGACTCCGCGTCGTCGGCCCCGCGTCGAATCAGGTCCTCGACCACGGTTTCAGCGTTTGAATAGAAGCTACCGGCGACGCGATACTCGGCGATGACCGCTCGGCCCCTGGACCGCTCGATGTAGAGCTGGGCCAGCCACTTGCGGTTCTGCTGGCGATCGGAGCCCTCGACGTTTCCCTCCGGATCGAGCCGGAGCAGCCGCTCGTTCTGGCTGATGGCTCCAAGCAGGCGGCCCTCGTCGCCTTGCTCCAGCACGGCCTCGGTCATCAGGCGGGTGTAACGATCGAGCATCTCGACGTCGTCGGGGCGTTTCTTCAAATAGCGTTCGAGGTGGCGCATGGCCATCCGGGGCTTTTCGTTCTCGATGAGCGTCTCCGTCTGCCGGATCAGCTCGGTTCGGACCCGCTCCCGGAAGACCCCGGCGGCGAAAACCCCGCCAATAACGAGCACCAGCACGACCACCGTCGTGCCGATCACGGCCTTGAGATTGACTCGCTGCGTTGTCCGCGATCGTCCCACCTCGATCTCCTTCAACTCGTGGCGTCGTCAAAATGCGGGGGGCTGGGCGTCGAGAGCGAATTTCCCGTCAGATGCCATCGCTCAATTGATCGGTTTCAGGCCGGTTTCGGATCTGGCCCGAGGGGGAGAATTGCACCGTTGCGCGGCAGCCGGTTGGCACCGTGTCTCCCGAACCTCGCTCGCGGCCAACACGCAAAATCCTCGCGAGTGGGCCGCCTCGGCCCAGGATTCGCGACGTCACCATCCCCGTCCTTTACGATCCTAGAGCATTCCCGGGACATTTTCTTTCACCATTTTTCCCGAAGGCCATCAGATTCGTCTCCACGATCGACACCGGAACAACCTCCCAGACCGAGCCGAAACGCCCGAGTCCTCACCCGATCCTCGCCCGCTGGCTCGATTCACCGGCATCGCCTCTGGAAGTCTGGGATGATTGGGTTGATTAGGATGATTCTTTGTGTTCTCGGGGATGGCGGGGTAGAGTGGAGGTGTCGGTCGGAGCGAATGATCGACTCCCGATCGGGACGAACGGAACGACCTCGACCGAGGAGCAAGCATCACGATGATGACAACCTTGACGAGCGTGGCAGTCCTGACGATCCAGTTGACGGTCGGAGGGCTGGGATTGTTCGACTGCTTGAAGAAAGACCGGCATGCGTTCGGGGGGGCAGACTGTTGCCTGCGTTGCGAATCGGAGGTGATCAAGGTTCACAATCTGCTGGAAGTGCTCCAGTATCACGTGAGTGCGTCGCAGCGCGTCGATGCGGCTCGGTCGCTCAGGAGCTATGACTGGCAATGCCACCCGGAGATGGTGCCGGTGCTGGCCGACGTCTTGATCAACGACTGCGAGAAAAAGGTGCGCAAGGCGGTCGCAGAGACCCTGGCAAAGCTCCACCCATGTGACCCGACGGCCCAGGTGGCGCTGGAGCAGGCGGCCATCAGCGATTCGGACTTCTGGACCCGAAGACGGGCACGCAAGGCTCTCGATCGGATCGACCGGGGCTGTGGGTCGGGCTGCTCGGTCTGTGCGCCGATCGCGGTCGTGGGAGAGGTCGTCGGCACTCCCTTGCCGGTCGAGTACGAGGTTGAGATCGAGACGCTGCCGCCGTTGCGGGCTCCTCGGGTTTACGGAGAGGTCCCGTATGATCGGGTCGCACCGCTCTACGAACGTCGGGTGCCCACCTTGCCGCCGGCTGACGTGACGGAACCGTCTCGTTCCGACATCCCCGTCTTGCCCGACCCGAACGCCCGGCCCGAACTGTTGCCCCGGTCCATCGAACCGTTCGAGCTCGAAGCGCCGGTCGAGGTCGCCCCTCCCGACGTCTTGCCGTTGCCGACTCCTCCGTCGGTTTCGCCGTTCGGAGCGTCTCGCGGGGTCGAGGAACCCCCTCGGCCTCCGGCTCGCGCAGCCAGGCCGATCCGCATCTTCACCATCGGCCGACCGCGGTAAGCGATTCCCGATCCCGCGTGAGAACCCGTCGGGCGCTGGGGTCGGTCGAGTCGACCCCAGTGCTCCCTCGCGTCACGAGTGCGACACGCCCCCCTTTGAGCGTCGCAAGGCGTCTCGAAAGGCGTGAATCAGGCGGCTCTGAAAGCGATAGGGGTTCCAGATGACGGCCACGCTGCGCGTCGGCTTTTGCCCCGAGAACGATCGATAGACGCGGCGATCCGTCTGATCAAGCTCGCGAGCCATGGCCGGAATCATCGACACGCCATGCGACAGGGAGACCAGCTCCTGCACCATCGCCAGCTGACTGGTCCGCTCGACGGCGACAGGCTGAAACGACCGCTGGCGACAAAACGACACGATCGTATCGGACAGGCAGTGCGCCTCGTCGAGCAGCACGAAGGGATAGACTTCCACATCTTTGAGCCGGATTTTCTCCTTCTCCACCAACGGATGATCAGGGGGAAGGACCAGTAGCAGTTCTTCCTCGAACAGTTCTTCGAATTCGAGATACCTGGCCGGGACGGGCAAGGCAAGGATGGCCAGATCAATCTCCCCCTGCGTGCAGCTCTTGAGCAAGGCGTCGGTCGTGTGTTCCTGCACAATCAGCGTGGCCTTCGGAAACGCCTTCGAGAACTGCCGAAGCACTCCCGGCAGGAAGTAGGGGGCGATGGTTGGGATCGCTCCCACCCGCACCCGACCGCTTTGACCGTCGTCGGTAATTTCAGCTTTTGTATCTTCGAGAATGGTGAGCACCTGTTGGGCTCGGGCTTGCAGCAGGGTGCCCGCGTCGGTCAGGGAAACGGATCGCGTTTTCCGCTCGAAGACCGGCTGACCGAGTTCCTCCTCCAGCTTCTGAATCGACCGGCTCAACGCCGACTGCGAGATCGACAGATCCTCCGCGGCTCTCGTGAAGTTCTGTCGATCGGCGACGCGGAGGAAATACCTCAACTGATCGAGGTCCATCAATCACCTCAGTGTGCGATGCACCGGGTGCATCGTAAGAAGACGAAGAATGCATTGGGATTATTGGCGCCGCCTCGTCATACTGCAACAGTCGAGGTTTGCGAGCCGATGGGGGCAGCCTCGAACACCTCTCTGCAGCACTCGCTTCGACGGTCGTGCGAATTGTCGGCCGAAAGGAGAACATCTGATGGCGTTGCGAACCCTTTCTTTCTGTTGTGCCGGGGCGTTGCTTGTCACGTCGATCGGCTTTGTCCAGACCCCAGCCGTTCCCCGGAAAGGTGGCGAGCTTCCTGCGGCTGCCGCTACCACCACCCCCAATGCACCCATTGCGACGGTCTTCCAGGTTGAGGAGGCGCAGGGCATCGAAGCCTGCCCGGTGATGGGCAACGTCAACCCTCCTCAGGCCCGGAACACCGCGGCCGGGTCGATGTCAAACGGCGACTGGTGGCCGAACCAGTTGAACCTGGCGATCCTTCATCAGAACTCCCAGAAAAGCAATCCGATGGGAGCGGACTTCAATTATGCGGAGGAATTCCAGAAGCTCGATCTGGAAGCCGTGAAAAACGACCTCCGTGAATTGATGACCACCTCTCAGGACTGGTGGCCAGCCGACTATGGGCACTACGGCCCCCTGTTCATCCGCATGGCCTGGCACAGCGCCGGCACCTATCGCGTTTCCGACGGCCGAGGCGGCGCCGGCTACGGCACCCAGAGGTTCGCCCCCCTGAATAGCTGGCCCGACAACGCCAACCTCGACAAGGCCCGACGGCTCCTCTGGCCGATCAAGCAGAAGTACGGCAACAAAATTTCATGGGCCGACCTGATGGTCCTGACCGGCAACGTCGCGCTCGAATCAATGGGATTCGAAACCTTCGGCTTCGCCGGTGGCCGCGAAGACGTCTGGGAGCCTCAGGAAGATATTTACTGGGGTCCCGAAAGCGAATGGCTCGGCGACAAGCGGTACAGCGGTGACCGCGAGCTGGAAAACCCGCTGGCCGCCGTCCAGATGGGCCTGATCTACGTCAACCCCGAAGGCCCGAACGGCAAGCCTGATCCGATCGCCGCCGCTCGGGACATCCGCGAAACTTTCGGCCGCATGGCCATGAACGACGAGGAAACCGTCGCCCTCATCGCCGGCGGCCACACCTTCGGCAAGGCCCACGGCGCCGCCAGTGCCGACAATGTCGGACCCGCTCCGGAGGGAGCCAGCCTTCAGGAGCAAGGGCTCGGCTGGAAGAACCGCTACAAGAGCGGCAAGGGCGTTGACACCATCACCAGCGGCCTCGAAGGGGCCTGGACCTCCACCCCGACCGAGTGGTCGAACGGCTACTTCGACAACCTCTTCGGCTACGACTGGGAGCTGACCAAGAGCCCCGCCGGTGCCTGGCAGTGGACCCCGAAGGAGGAATCGGCCAAGGACACCGTGCCCGATGCCCACGACCCGACGAAGTCCCACGCCCCGATGATGTTCACCACCGACCTGGCCCTGAAGATGGACCCGGCCTACGGTGAAATCTCGAAGCGTTTCCACGAGAATCCCGAGGAGTTCCGGCTCGCCTTCGCCAAGGCCTGGTACAAGCTCACCCACCGCGACATGGGCCCCGTCTCTCGCCTGCTCGGGCCTGAAGTGGCCGAGCCGCAGATCTGGCAAGACCCGGTCCCGCCGGTTGATCACGCCTTGATCGACGACGAGGACATCGCCGAACTCAAGAACAAGCTGCTTGCCTCCGGTCTGTCGATCTCCGATCTGGCGTCAACCGCCTGGGCCTCGGCCTCCACCTTCCGCGGCAGTGACAAGCGCGGCGGAGCCAACGGCGCCCGCATTCGCCTCGCCCCTCAGAAGGACTGGGCGGTCAACGAACCGGCCAAGCTTGCCAAGGTCCTGGCGACCCTGGAAACCATCCAGAAGGAATTCAACGACGCCCAGACCGACGACACCAAGGTTTCCCTTGCCGACCTGATCGTGCTCGGCGGCTCCGCCGCCATCGAGGAAGCCGCGAAGAAGGCCGGCCACGACATCCAGGTCCCCTTCATCCCCGGCCGCACCGACGCCACCCAGGAAATGACCGAGGTCGAGTCGATCGCCTACCTTGAGCCGAAGTCCGACGGCTTCCGCAACTTCTTCGCCAGGGACATCGACCGGCCCGCCGAGGAACTGCTCGTCGATCGCGCCCAGCTCCTGACGCTGACCGCCCCGGAGATGACCGTCCTCATCGGCGGCATGCGAGCCCTCGCAACCAACTCCGGCAGCGGCCCGCTGGCCGATCTCGGCATCCTCACCGAACGTCCCGGCACCCTGACGAACGACTTCTTCGTCAACCTGCTCGACATGGGGACCGAGTGGCAGGTTTCTCCCATGTGTGAACACTTCTTCGAAGGTCGTGACAGCGCGACCGGCGACGTGAAGTGGACGGCCACCGCGGTCGACCTCGTCTTCGGCTCAAACTCGCAACTGCGGGCCATCGCCGAGGTTTATGCGAGCGAAGGTGGCCAGGAGAAGTTCGTCAACGACTTCGTCGCCGCCTGGACCAAGGTCATGAACCTCGACCGCTTCGACCTCGAACCGAGCCAGCGATCGAAGCCGCAGGTCGTTGCGCTGCAGCAGCAGTGATCCTCGCATCGCATCAGAATCAATCGCTATTCGCACACTTCCAGGACGATGCAACGTCCTGGAAGTGTTTTTGTTTGGAGTAGACCTTCCATCCTCAAATGATGCGTCGCCGCGTTGTCCTGGGTGGCCCCGGTTGGCGAGCAACCGGGGCCACCCAAAGCAAAGGGACACTGCATCTCTTGAGGGTGGAAGCGGTACTACGCGAGAACGGCTGGCGGTAGCGTTTGAGGCCCAGTTTGCCTTACCGCCCGTTAAGCACTCCGGTGCTGATCAGCCCGGGGTCTCTGGAAATCTTCTCGGCGAAGGAGCCGAAGGTCCGCAGGACGGACCGGGCGTCGTTGGCGGCGGCATCGGCCGATCGGAGGACGAGGCGGAGGTCCTCGTAAAGCTGGGGGTCGGACACGAGACGCTGGATGGTCCCCTTCGTGTTTAATCGTCCCTGACCGTCGTGGAGATAGGCGGTCAGAACGCTGATGTCGTAGGCGATCTTGTTGGCGCGGAAGAGGGCCTGGCCGAGGTTCGTGCGGGGGCTGTCCCCGGGGCCGGCCTTCAGCTCGGCGGCGATCGGCTGCAGGTCGGCCAGCAGCACGTCGAGGCGCTCGGAGGCCGAGGCCACGCGGTTGAGCGTCATCTTCACCTGATCTTTCGTGGCGTCGTCGAAGGCCGAGTCGAGCTTCTCGGCGACGCTCCGAATGGTGGCGACCGTTGGCTTGATCTCGGCCTCGTTCTCCTCCAGCACCCGGCCGAGGTCGTTGGCGACCATCTCGATACTGCGGCCGGTGTTGCCCCAGGTGGTGAGGAACTCGTCCAGCGAATCGGCCTTGCCAACGATCGCCGAGAGGTTCGTGGCGGCGGCCTCGATGGCGACCATCGTGCTATCGGCCTGCTCGAAGATCTTGGTGGCGTCGGTCAGCAACAAGAACGGGTCGGTGGCAACGAGTCCGGTAATCCATCGGTCCTCGCGGATCGCCTCGTCGGGCGAGTCGAAGGTCTTCAACGGCTCCGATCCCGTGCCGGAGATCAGGTCGATCGCCACGTCGCCAATCAGGGCCCGGCCGAGCCGGGGGGTGGTCCCTTCTCGGATCATGTAGTTCGGGTCGAGCGAGAGGGTAACGAGGACTCCTTCGGGCTGGTCCGGCTCGGTGAAGGTAAAGGCGAACACCTCCCCCACCCGAACGCCACTTTTCCGCACCGGGATGCCGCGATTGACCCCCGGGGCCTCGGGAAAGTAAACGGTCACGAAATGCCGTTCCTTGATCAGGGCAGGGGCCTCGAACCAGACGATCAGCATCGTCAGGACCATGCCGGCGACAATGACGAACATGCCGATCCGGAATTGCATCACACGTTCGTTCATGGTCGCTCCTCTCGCGCGGGGTGGTGACTCGTGTTGCGTGATCCAAGTATGCCTGGTCAGCGGCTCGGGTGGGGAGTATTCGTGTTGCCGATCCGGATTTCCTTGACTCCCCGAGGCGAATTGCTCAGCCGCGAGCGTTGTTCAACTCGCTCAGGCGTTCGCCGGCCTCGCCCCGAACAAACTGGCGAACGCGGGGGTCGGGGTGGTCCTCCAGGGCGTCGGGGGGGCCATCGTAAAGAATCTGGGGCTCGTCCGGTTTGAGCCGGGCGAGCGGGTAGAGCATGATCACCCGGTCGGCGACCTTGGTGACGGTCTTCATGTCGTGCGTCACCACCACGCCGGTCGTGTGCTTCGTGCGCTGGGTTTGGAGGATCAGCTCGTTGATCACGTCGCTCATGATCGGGTCGAGCCCCGTGGTCGGCTCGTCGTAGAGCATCACCTGCGGATCGAGCGCCAATGCCCGGGCCAGGCCGACGCGCTTGCGTTGACCTCCCGACAGCTCGGCGGGCTTCTTCGGTTCAATCCCGATCGGCAGGCCGACTTCTCGAAGCCGTTCGTGGACGATCCGGCGGAGCATCCGCTCGTCGTACAGCCCGTGCTCTCGGGGGCCGAAGGCGACGTTGTCGTAAATGGTCAGGCTGTCGAACAGGGCGGCCATCTGAAAGAGGAAACCAAATCGGAGTCGCACCTGGTTCAATTCGTAGGAACTCAGGCGGTTCAGGTCCATCCCTTCAAACAACACCGTCCCCTCGGTCGGTCGCATCAGACCGATCATGAGCTTTAACAGGACCGTCTTGCCGCAACCGCTCTCGCCGATGATGCAGAGCGTCTGCCCCTTGGGCACCCGGATCGTTACGTCCCGCAACACCTGCTGATGCCGGAAGGTCATGCCAATCCCTTCCAGCGCGATGACCGGCTCGGCCCCTTCGGTCGAGCCGGCAACGGGGGCCGTGGACGGGCTGGGCGAGGTGTTGCTCATCGGCGTGCGAATCCCCTCGGGTTGCCTCAGACCAGGGTGTCGGCCTCGGGCCAGATCGCGATGTAGAACTTGTTCCAGGTCAGGCCGAGGCAGAAATCGAGAAAGAGGATGGCCACGAACGACGTCACAAACGCCTCGGTCGCCGCCTTGCCCACCCCCTCGGCTCCGGCCGAGCAGTTGAAGCCGCGATGGCAGCTGATCAGGGCGATCGCCGCGCCGAAGAAGTAGCTCTTGAACACCCCGGCGAAAATGTCGATCCCGCCGACGTACGACCTCGAATGCGCCCAGTAATGGTATGAATCAACCCCGAGCATCTGCGTGGCCACGACCGCCCCGCCAATAATCCCCATGAAGTCGGCCATCAGCGTGAGCAAGGGAATCAAGAGCACGCAGGCCAGCAACCTCGGGACGGCCAGATAGGCGATCGGGTTCGCGCCGAGCACGTCGAGCGCGTCGATCTGCTCGGTTACGCGCATCGTGCCCAGCTCGGCGGCCATGGCCGACCCGACCCGACCGGCGAGCATCGTCGCGGCCAGAACCGGCCCTAGCTCCTTGACCAGCGAGATGTTGATCACCGACCCCAGCCGCGTTTCCATCCCCATCGCCGCGAACTGCCGGTGCGCCTGTACGGCCAGCACCATGCCGATGAACATCCCCGTAATCGCCACCACCGGCATGCTCTTGACGCCGATCAGGTAGAAATTCGGCACCAGGGTCCCCCACCTCGGCCGCCGACGGACCATCCACATGAACGTCAGGGCCGAGAAGACCGCGACGTTGCCGATCTCGGCCACCGTGTCGAAGAATTGCTCCCCCAGCTTCTGGACCGGCGAATCCTCCGGGGGACGCGCCGGCGTCGGGAGCTGCTCCGGGGGTGACGAGCCCGCCGGAGTCGTGGACGACGAGGAAGACGTTGGGGCGTCGGCGGTTGTGGCTTCCATGACGCGAGTTCCTGGCCCTCGGCCCGATCGCTGAAGTCGGTCGGTCGGGGTCGGCCGTGGCGGGTGTCCGGGCGAGGGGCTTGCCTCCGTGCGGGGGATGACCGGCGTCCTCAATCGAGCGGCTCGGATGATCCCAACTCCCATTCTCTGCGATCCAGCGCCGTTGGCAAGCCGAAGATCTGGAACAATGGACAACGAGAGGATCGAAGGGGTGTCCTGCCCGGCCAGTCGCCCTTGTGCGATGGGCCGAACTGGGGAATGATCGAATCGAACCGCCGAGGCATCGCCTCTGCATGACTCATCGGACGCCTCGCCGATCGTCGGGAATGGGCCGCGAGCGGGTTTTCCCTCAAGATCCGCCTCCCAAGAGCGAACACGTCAATAACAGGATTGGTTGCGCGTTGCCTGGGCGGAAGGATGAGACTGCGATGGGTATGGACGTCATCCTCAGTGCGATGGTGCTGATCGCCGCCCTTCGGGGCTGGTTCCGAGGGTTCTTCGCGCAGGCGATCCGCATCGGGGGCTTGATCGGAGGCATCTACCTCGCCGCTCCGCTCCGCGACCTGGCCCGGCCGATCGTCGCCGCTCGCCTGACCTCGATGAGCCCCGATTTGCTCGACCGCCTGCTCTGGTGGGTGGCGCTCGTCGTGGCCTTCGTCGTCTTGACCGGGGTGGCCACGGCCATCGTGATGGCCTCTCGGCGTCGGATCGCCCGCGATCGCTCGGCCTCGGGAGTGGCCGGACCGTCGCATCGCGGGGATCAATCGGCCGGCGCTTTGCTCGGCGCGGCCAAGGGAGCAGTTGTCGTGGCCTTTTTGGTCGCGGCCATCCAGCCGTACACGCCCGATTACGTCGCCTCGGGCGGCTGGGTTGGCGAACAGGTTGAAACGTCGTATGTGCTTGCCCTGTCAGCACGTTACGAACCGGCTCGGCGGATCTGGGATGCCGAGCCGGTGCAGGCCCTCGTCTCTCACGTCCGTCAGATGGGGCTCGGGGCCTCAGACGCCGATGCCGATGCTGACTCGGATGACGCGCCAAACGATTCCCGACGCGCCTTTGCCGTTGATTCCTCCGAGCCCGAATCCCAGGCCCGCGCCCCGGCCCGTCGGCCGGCCCCTCTGGCGGTCGAAGCAAAGCCCTCGGCCGACGGGCCAAAGGATTTGCAGAGCGCATTGGACGAGGTCCGCCGCGACCTGGAAAAGCTCGACGCCCTGCGCAACCTCGTCCCTCGCTGAGCTTGACCCCCTCGGCGATCGTCGGCACACTCCCCTGACCGGGCATCCTCGCAGGATGGAGGACCGGGGGGAGAGTTTCCATGCGCGACGGATCGCCCGAGCTCGACCGGCCTCACGTTCGACCCGCCCCGACCTGGATGGCCTACGCCCTTCTGTTCGGGCTCTCCCTCAGCCTCGGCGGGTATCGCTCGCTCGACGGCGATCAGGCGTATCGGCTTCCCTTGCTCCTGCATCAGCAAGACCCCGCCGTCTTCGCCGATGACCCGTTCGTCCGGGCCTTCGATGCCTTCAACCCTCACCGGGGTTATCTCACCCTCCTTGACGGCCCAAGCCGCCTGATCGGCCTCCCTGCCGCCTTGTTCCTGCTTTACGCGCTGACCTACGCAGTGACCTGCCTCGGCGTCCGATCGCTCGCCAGGGCGATCTGGCCCGGTTCGGGAGAGTGGGTCGGCGTCCTTGCCGTCGCCCTCCTCTTGCTCGCCGATGCAGGCAACATCGGCACCAATCACCTGTTCGAGCCGATGCTGCTCGACCGCCTCATCGCCTTCGGCCTGGGATGGGTGGCCCTTGCCCTCTTCCTCCGCGGCTTCCACCTTCGTTCGAACGCCCCCTCACCCGGCCTCCGGCCCCCCTCTCCCCCTGTCCGGGGCAGCGGGATGATCGCATTGGCCATCGCCGGGCTGATTGGCCTGGCGGGTCTCGTCCATCCTGCGCTTGGGATGCAACTGGGGATGCTCCTCGCCGCCGGCTGGCTGCTGGGTCTGATCGTGCCGGGGCGATTGGCGATGGACCGGCGCTCGTCGGCCCTCGGCCTGACCGCCCTTGCCGTGGCCCTGCTGCCGACGGTGCTGATCCAGGCCCCGCAAAAGGCGGCCCTGTTTGCGGGGCTCGACCCGGAAACCTTCCGCGTGCTGAGCTTCACCGTCCAGGGTCCGCAGCACATGCTGCCGCACCTCTGGCGGCCGATGCAGTGGCTCGCCTGGTTTGGCTATGTGGCCCTGGCGGGCGTCACGCTCTGCGATCTCGGGCGGCCGTTTTCCGTGGCTCGAAACCGGGCGGCGGCGCTGATCGGAATTCTCCTTCTTGCCCTGGCGGCGGCCTGGGTGGCGATCGAGGTGATTGGCGACCCCCGAGTCACCATCTTCCAGCCCTTCCGGATGGCGACCGTCGTTCGGGGGCTTTGCCTCGTGGTCATCGCCGAACGGGTCCGTTCGCTCGCCGTCCGCGGTGATTTCGCGGGCATCGTCCGCGCCGCGTTGCTCGTTTCGGGCCTCGGGAGCGACGGGGCGATGGTCCTTGCCGTCGCCACCGAGCTGACCTGGACCCTCGGTGATCACATTCGATTCCCTCGCCTCGCCCTTTCCTGTGCCCTGGCGATCCTCGCCGGGGGCATGGCCTACCTGTTCCGCCACGACCCCGACGCGGGATATGTTCCTGTGTTGCTCGGAATCGGCGGCGCGATCCTCGTCGGAGCCTGGCGTCTTCGAATCAGACACGTGCCCGCCTGGACCCTTGGCCGGGCAATCCGTGTGACGGTCCTCTCCTTTGCCGTGCCCGTGCTGGCCGTCCTCGCTTCGATCCTGCCCGCCGACGGCCCCGCCTGGCTACAAACCGCTCGCGAGGCCCTCATCAGCCGATGCCGGTTCGCCGAAACTCCGACCGACGACGTGGAACGCCTGGCCCTCTGGGCTCGATCGCACACCCCTCCCGACGCCCGCTTCATCGGCCCTCCGGGGCCAAAAACCTTCCGCCTCTGGTCGCGACGCGAGGTCGCCTTCAACCGCGCCGCCAGCCCCTACGACGGCCGCGGACTGGCCGACTGGGCCTCCCGATTCGCCGATCACGTCGGTTTCAACGGCGATGTCGCCTCCTTCGCCCGCGCTTACCTAACCGATCGCCACGCCCTCGAACGCCGCTACCAGGAGATGCCCGACGCCGACCGCGCCGCCCTCGCCCGACGCCAGGGAGCCGATTACGTCCTGGCCGCCGCTCCCGGTGCCGACGATGCAGAAGATCGGTCCCTGGAGCTGCTCCGGGTCGATGGCCGTTACGCGATCTATCGAGTACGCTCCGTCGAGGATGTCCACGGTCGACCGGAGCCCGGTCGTCTTGCGACCGGCGGCGTGATCCGCGATTGAGGAGGACTCGGCCGTGGGCTACGCATTCACCTGTCTCGTCGCCCCGATCCCGGTGGAAAGGCTGCAAGAGGAGCTCTCGCGAATTCCCTTCGCCGAGGGCGTGGACGTGATCCGGATTTCACTGAACCGGTCGATGGCCGTTGCCGGGAATCGGATCTCCGCCGAGACGCTCGATTGGGTGAGTCGGGCCGCGCGCGCGCTTTCTCAGAAGGTGGGGCCCATCGTCGCCATGCGGTGGGACGACCGCGTCGGCGATCGGGCGGCCGATCTCCTTGAGAACGGGCTGGTCGTCCATTCGTTCGGGCCAGACGACGAGGACGAGGAATCCGACGACGAAGACGAAGAATCCCTGGCGAATGCGATCGACCTGGCCCTTGCGCAGGCTGGGTTCGACGACTTGGGTGGGGCGGCCGGGGTCGTCTCGTTCGCCTGCCTCGCACGGCCGTTCGGCCGCCTTGAGTCTCGTCCTCAAGATTGATCCCGTAGCCCCGGCTGGGCGGAGTCTGAGTCGGAGACTAGAATGATGGCCCGGATGTGACGATTGATTTGTCCGGCCCCGAGTTCCCCCCCATGACCCTCCCCGCCCCCGGCGACCTGGCCATCCGCGTCCAGAACCTCCGCAAGGTCTATCCCGCTCGCACCGGCCCCGTGGTCGCGGTCGATGGGCTGGATCTGGAGGTCCTCTCCGGCGAATGCTTCGGCCTGCTCGGACCCAACGGCGCGGGCAAAACCACCACGGTCGAGATCCTTGAAGGCCTGAACGACGCCACCAGCGGCGAGGTCGAGGTCCTCGGCCGCCGCTGGGAGACCGATGCCGACGCCATCCGCGACCGCATCGGCGTGACGCTTCAGGAAACGCGCTTTCCCGAAAAGATGACCGTCCGCGAACTGCTCCAGCTCTTTCAAAGCTTCTACCGCTCCGGTCCCGATCCCGATGCCCTCATGCCGCTCGTCTCGCTGGAGGCCAAGGCCGACGCCTACGTCGAGACCCTCTCCGGCGGCCAGCAGCGCCGGCTTGCCGTCGCCCTGGCCCTGGTCGGCGATCCCGAACTCCTTTTCTTCGACGAGCCGACGACCGGCCTCGACCCCCAGGCCCGCCGCCAGCTCTGGGACGTGATCCGCAGCCTCCGCCACCGAGGCCGAACCATCGTCCTCACCACCCACTACATGGACGAGGCCGAACGCCTCTGCGACCGGATCGCCATCGTTGACCACGGCAAGGTCATCGCCCTCGGCACGCCCGACGAGTTGATCGCCCGGCTCGGCGGCGAGCATATCATCGAGTTCAGCCTCGGCGGCGACGGCCCCGCCTTGCTTCCCGAAGCCTTCGCCGACCTCCCCAGCGTCGCCACCTCCCGGACCGAAGGGGACGCCTTCGCCCTCGCCGTCCACGAGCCCCACGCCGCCATCCCGGCCCTGCTCGATCGCCTCGAAGCCCAGGGACGCCCCTTGCTCCGCCTCACCACCCGCCGCGTCAGCCTCGAAGACGTCTTCGTCGCCCTCACCGGCCGCCACCTCCGCGAAGACGGCATCGAACCCAACGGCGAGGCCTCCCCCACCGGCCGAGGCCGCCGACGCCGGTCGAGGGCGGGGTAATGTGCGATCCTTTGAACATGCCTGGTACCGCTTCCAATGAAATAGGGTGGGTTTCTCCCGGGTGGCCCCGGTTGCTCGTCAACCGGGGTCGCGGAGCGACGAGCGGTTTCGGTGCGGCCCCCCGTCCCCTCGTGCGGCTGCGCCGCCCCGGTTGGCGAGCAACCGGGGCCACTTACAACGCATCCTTCGAGGGTGGGAGCTGGACTGGCACGATTGCCGCGATCATCGTGAGCCTGTTCTTGCCGGGCGAGTGCCAATCAGGCGATGACTTCCCCGATGACCTGAGACAGTGGATCGCCACTGAGCCTCCCCAACTCGAATCCGAACGCTGGTGGGCGGCTGAAAATAACTTCGAGTATGAATGGGTCGTCTCGCTCCGCGACGGCCAGCCTCGGGTCGATCGGCGCGACGTGAGGAGCGAGGAGATGGACCCGCTCCCCTTCGTCATCGAGCCGGGTTCCTCTCGCGAAGGGCTCGCGGGCCGGAGGTATGCGATCAGGGTGATCGACGGCTGGCTGGTCGGTTTCAACGGCGGGGAGTTCGGTGCAGGGCTCTGGTGGTTCTCGCCCGACGGGAGCCAGCGAGTGAAGCTCGGGGAAGCCTGGATCAACGGCTTCCTCCGGACCGAAACCGGCATCTGGGCCATCGAGGGTCTGGCCCACGGAGCCGATGACTCGGGTCAGCTTCTCCGGATGGTGCACGCCCCCGGCGGCCGTTGGCAGGCCGAACGATCCCTCGACCTGGGCCAAGCCCCCGAAGTCCTCGCAGAGGACGCCGACGGCCGGTTCATCGTCGCGACATCCGAGCGGCTGATCCGGGTCGATCCCGCCGCCAAGACCATCACAACCTTGATCGAAGAGGTTTTCTGGCAAGGACTTTACCCCAATTCCATGGTCGTCACCCCAGCCGGGACGATCTTCATCGGGATGCGGCATGGCGTGGCGAAGATCGAGCCGGGGAACGACGGCCATGCCCGGCTCCATTGGCTCTTGCCGAATCAATCATTCGTGGACTTGAAGCCAGTGGAAGGGTTCAAGTAAGGAATCGTTGCCCCGACCCATTCCCAGTCTGGCCTTTCAGACCGCACAATCACCCTGGACGAATACCCTTCTCATGCCCCGCTCCTCCTCCCTCTGGCAACTGTATCTGGCCCGGCTCCGCGAGTTCTACCGCCAGCCGGCGCGGATCTTCTGGGTCTACGGCTTCCCGATCGTCCTGGCCGTGGTGCTCGGCCTGGCGTTCAACTCGGGAGCGCCCGAGGTGGTCGTCGTCGACGTGGTCGATACTGGCGAGGCCCGGACGATCTTCGGCCTCGTCGCCTCGGCCGTCGATCCGGAAGACGGGCGGGTCGGCGTCGCCCTCAATCTCGTCGGGCCGGAGGAGGCCGACCTGCGGCTCCAACGCGGCCAGACCCCCCTCGTCGTCGAGCCGACCGGACCGAACGCGGTGAGCTACCGCTACGATCCCACCCGGCCCGAAGCGCTCGCTGCCCGGGCCGCGTTCGATGACGCCTATCAACGGGCCCTCGGTCGCGAAGACGTGGCCGAAACCACCAACGCCATCATCGACGAACCCGGATCACGTTATATCGACTTCCTCATCCCCGGATTGATCGGCGTCAACGCCATGGGCGGCGGCCTCTGGGGAATCGGCTTCTTGCTCGTCAACTTCCGCATCGGCAAGCTGCTCAAGCGGTTCCAGGCCACGCCGATGCCCCGCCGCAATTTCCTCCTGGCGATCCTCGGCGCCCGGATCACCTTCCTCATCCCGGATCTGGCCATCCTCCTGACGCTCGGCGTCGTCGGCTTCGGCATGCCGATCCGGGGGAATCTTGGCCTGGTGATCTTGATGGACGTGGTCGGCGCGCTCGCGTTCGCCGGAATCGGCCTTCTGGTCGCCAGCCGGGCGCAAACCACCGAAACCGTCAGCGGCCTGATGAACCTCGTGATGATCCCGATGTGGCTCTTCTCGGGGGTCTTCTTCTCCTACGAACGCTTCCCCGAGGCCATGCTCCCGTTCATCAAGGCCCTGCCGCTCACGCAACTGGTCGACGGCCTACGGCGCGTGATCCTCGAAGGGGCGGGCCTGGTGGACGTCGGCTCGAACCTCCTTGTCCTCGCTACCTGGGCGGTTGTCACCTTCGTCATCGCCCTGCGGATCTTCCGCTGGAACTGAATCGGGCGCCGGTTCCGGTTTCGGATCGGGCGCCGGTTCCGATTCGAATCGAATGACCGGGTGAAGGAAGACTTCCAGGAAATCCCCCCAAAAACCCGCAGGACCGGGAGCATCGGGCATCGGGGGAACGTCTTCCTCATCTACGAGCTGCACGAAGAACGACGCCTTGGCCAGCAGCTCCACGTCGAGGAACCGCGACGACGATTGCGGCGGCAACACCTCCAGCGCCTCCCTGCGGTGCAGGCGACACGGCGAGTGCACGTCTCGCAACGGGATCGCAAACAGAAACGCCCACGGTCGGCAGGCCAACCACCGCACCACCCGACCCAGAAACGATCGCCGACGCCGGCCAAGCACATGATCGGCGTGGTCGATCGCCTTGAGCAACGGGTTCAAATGAGCCTCGGTCCACGGCTCCATCGCCGTGGTCACCAGCACAAGCGGCAGATCCGCCCCCTGCAGCGCCCGTTTCAGCCGGACGGCCCGCGACTCGTACTTGTACGGCTCGACGATGATCCGCAACGGCCGCCCCCGGCCGCTGAGCAACTGGCGCAACCGCTCCGCGACCGCCTCGGCCTTCGCCTCGTCCTCGGTCAGCACGATGGCCCAGATCCCGGCCGTCTTCGGCACCGGGGCCCGCACGGCATGCGCGTCGAGCGGGTGCAGCGGTTCCTCCAGGCTCGTGCCCGAGGCGGCAAGCACGTCGGCTTCGGCCAGGTTCGGCGAGGGTTCGGGCGTCGGGGGAGGCGCGGCCAAGGGGTCAGGCTCCCGCGCTGGAGGCACCGACCGGCGACCCGGTCGCGATCGGTTCCAGGCCGTCCCGGAAGCGCCGGACCGCCTCGGCGAAGCCGGTCACAAGGCGTTGAGCAATCGGCCCCGGCGTGCCGTCGCCGATCGTTGCGTCGTCGATCCGGGTCACGGGAACGATCTCCAGGGTCGTGCCGCTGAGCATCACCTCGTCGGCCCGGGTCAGGTCGTCGAAGCGAATCGTCGCCTCGGCAAATGGAATGCCGAGCGACTCGGCCAGCTTCAGGATGAACCCCCGGCTCGTCCCCGGCAAGATCCCTGGCCCTTCCGGCGTCCCTTCCAGCCGACCGTCCCGCACCCAGAGCAACGACGAATGCGTCGCCTCCGTCACGATCCCGTCCCGATCCACCAGCACCGCCTCGATGCAACCCCCCTGGTGCGCCGCCTCGTTGGCCAGTACGTTGCCGAGCAGGTTGACCGACTTCACGTCGCAGCGCTTCCACCGCAGGTCGGGATAACTGACCACGGGGACGCCCGTTTGCCGACGCTCGGCGGTGCTCGAGTCGTCATACGGCCCGACGATGATCAGCTCCGTCGGCGGGGTCCCCGGCTCCGGGAATCGATGACGACGCGGGGCAACCCCCCGGCTGATCTGAATGTATACCGTCCCTTCCTCGATCCCGCTCGCGGCAATGGTCCGATGAATCCGTCCGGTCAACGCCTCGAAATCGACCCCTTCGATCCTCATCTCGTTCAGGCTGCGCGTCAGGCGGGCGACGTGCTCGGCCTCCAGCCACATCCGGCCGCTGTACAGCCGCATCACTTCATAAATGGCGTCGCCGAACAGGAAACCGCGGTCCCAGACCGGGATCTTGGCCTCGGAGGCAGGCATCTGCTCACCGTTGAGGCAGGCCAGAGGCTCAATGGACGACATGGTCGGACTCTCGTTGGCAGGCATCAGAGCGAATTCGATTGCGACCACGATACCCCGGCGCAGGGGGCCGAGACAAGCAAGACCGCTGAGCCGAATCATGCGGCCCTCGCGATCACCAGCCGACGTCGTTCTTCCTACGAGGCTTCGACCGGAGGGGGATGCCCTTCCATCGTGTCTTGCCAGGCTCGTTTCAGCGACCGAAGGGCCCGAGCTTCGATCTTCCGAACCCGGTCCCGCGACAGGCCAAGAGCCTCGCTGATCTGCGTCAAGGTACGAGGGGGCTGATGGTCCAGGCCGAAGTGCAGGGTCAGGATCTTGCACTCGATCGGATCAAGGGTTTTCAGCGTCTGGCCGAGCTTCTGCCGCGATTCCTGCTGGTCGAGCCTGGTCTCGGGATGATCAACATGGGCGGCGGCCTCGGCGAACGGGTTTTCCTCCTCCGACGGTGAGCCGATCTGGCACCGATGCACGCGAAGAGCCTGCTCCACCATCTGCCTTTGGGCGCGTTTGAGGCCAAGGCTCGCGGCGATTTGATCGTGGCTCGGAGGAATGCCGAGCTGCTGGAGCAACGCGCGCTCCGTCCGATTCCACTTGGTGAGCAGGTTGATCAAATAGATCGGCAGTCGGATCGGTGCCGTGGTGGTTTTTAGGGCCCGAAGAATCGATTCCTTGATCCAGTAACTGGCATACGTGCTGAACCGGACCCCAAACCCGGGATCAAATTCCCGGGCGGCCCGCAAGAGCCCGAGGTTCCCTTCCCCCACCAGGTCGTCCATCGACAATCCTCGTCCGAGGAAGTCCCTGGCGATGGTCATGACCAGCCGCACGTTGGCCAGCACAAGCCGTTCCCGGGCCTCCAGATCCCCCCGCAGGCTCGCCTCGCCCATCGCCCGTTCTTCCGCCGCGGTGAGAAGCGCATACGGCCGAATCTGGTCCGAGTACACGTCGATCGGACGATCCGGAAACCTACGATCCTGGCAAACTCGAACGCTCCTGCGCGGTTGAGTCGTCCTCGGACTCCCTCGGGCGCGAGGGGGTTCCCGTCCGCGCAAGGTCGCCCGGCTCGGTGGGGTCCGGTCCGATTGCTGAGAAGTCAGGGTCGTGTACGACATGGGGGTTCTCCTTCGAACAGGGCGGCCGATCGGCCGCATCCCCTCGTCCCGTTTCGTCAAGATTCCCTGGTGTCCCCGGCCTTCGGAGACTGCGAGGGCTCCGTTGCGATCCTCGATGAACGGAGAAGGACACTCCTTGGGTGTCTGGTTCCAACAAGGTCGAAACGCAAAAACCCCGATGACGGAGGATAACACCTCAGTCACCGGGGCCATCGCGACCAACCGATTCAACCACTCGCCGACATGGCGAATGTTCGATTAAGCCTATTTTCTCAACAGGACTTCCTGTCGTCAACAAAATTAGGCAAATTCTTCCAGCCGCCGGGGTCGTTCCCTGCCAAGAGGGACGACCCCAGGACATGCGAGGCTTACTCCTTCTTTGCCAGGGCTTCGTCGAGCTGACCCTCGGCTTCGGTGGCGGAGCGGACCTCGCGGTCGACGACCTTGCCGGAGGGGTCGACCAGAATCATCGTCGGCAGCGAGATGATGCCGAACTCGTCGGCCAGGCGGCTTTCCATGCCCCCTTCCTCGACGATGGTCGCCCAGGGACCTTGCTCGGCGAACGACCGGGCGGAGCTAGGGTCGCCATCCAGGCTCACGGCGACGATGGCCAGCGCGTCCTTGCGACGCTCGGCCAGGCGGGCCAGTTCGGGAAGCTCACGCTGGGTCGGGGGAGAGGTCCCCGCCCCGAAGACAATCAATACGTGCTTGCCCTTCATGCTCGCCACGTCGATCGTCTGGCCGTCGAGTCCCGGACCGGACAGAGCGATTGGCTTGCCCACCAGATCGAGCCGATTCAAGGCACCGGCTCCCTTGCGGCCCGAAGGGGTGTCGGGAAACTCCTTCGCAAGCCGTTCGTAGACCGTTCGGGCCTCATCCTCGGCGCCGTTGAACTCCTTGATGCTGGCGAGCTGGAAGAGCGCCTCGGGCACCTCATCCGACTTCGGATAGTCCTTGAGGAACCCTTCGAGCCCGTCGATCCAGGCCTTCTGGGCTTCCACAAGCTTTTCGGGCTCCTTCGAGGCCTGCAGGCTGTACTCGGCCGGGATCAGGCGGAAGGCCGCGTACGATCCGAGGGCCCCGCCCCCCTTGACGAAGTCGTCGAGCACCCGCTTCGTCGCCGGGCCGATCTGCGGGTCACCCGTCTGATAGGCGGCGGCAAGGCTGTTGATCGCTTCCTTCTCGTATTCAATCCGGTCGGCGTCCGAGGCCGCGGCGATCACGTCGCGAAGCTTCCGGACCCGCTCGTAATGATAGGTGGCGATCTCCTTCGCGTTCCCCTTGGCGAAGACCTCGACGGCCCCCGCGTCGTAGTCGGCCAGGGCTCGCAACGCCTGTTCCAGCTCCGGGCTCACCTGCGAGGCAACCGCGCTCCCGGCTCCGCCTCCTTCTCGGTAGAGCCAGGCCCGGATCCCCTCGTAGGCGACGATCATCTCGGCCTGCGACGGATCGGGGTTAAAGGCTCGGGGCAGGCCGACGAACTTCCAGACCTCGCCGATCTTGACCAGCTCGGGAACCTGCAAGTACGCCACCTTCCCCAGGTCGGTCATGCCGTCGGGCGACCCGGCGAAGATCACCGAGTTCTCAAACAGCAAGAGGTCATCCTTCAGGGCCGCCGAGGCATCGGCGGGGATCAGATGGGGCATGTCGGCGTCGAACCGAAGCCAGGCGGTCGACTTCGTCCACCCCCAGCCGCCCAGCGCCTTCGACAGCGCCTCGATGGACGCCGGGCGTTCGCCGGTCTCCTTGCGAACTTGCTCAACCAGGCCCCGGGGCAGGCCGAGGTTCGCCAACTCGTCGGCCGAGGCCATCACGCTGTTCAAGAGCGGCTGATCGCCAGCGACGAGGGCATCGACCAGCACCTTGCTGGCTTCCTGGGCCGACAGCCGCCGCCAGGACGCGATCTTTCCGTTCTCGACCGCGGCGATCCGGGTGCCGGCGGTGTTCAGCCATCGCGACTCGTCGATCTTGCGATCGTCGTTGTAGTCGATGTCGCGATACACCTCGAATCCATCTCGGTAATAGCACCACTGATCAATGTTGCGGTCGCCGCTGACATCGACGAATCGGCGAAGGGTGCGGCCCTGGGCGTCTCGAATGACGACCGTGACCCCCTTGACCCCTCCTCCCACTCGGGAGGCCGACAAAACCTCGGCGGTGCACGAGGCGATCTCGGCCGAAGCGGTGGGCGTGTCGTATTCGACCCCGCGCTGAACCGGCCGGTTCTCCTTCAAGATGCTGGCCACGTCGAGCTGCTGCGCCATCGAGGCTCGGCCGGTCGACAGGCCAAGCAGCACGGCGGCAGCAATTGCCGCAGACCGGAAGCGGGCGGCACGCATCGGCTCCTCCTTCACCCTATTTGTGATTCCCGAGCGGTGATCCGAACCGCACGATGTTCAAACGCAGTGCGATGCCGGTTGGCACCGGCCGGAATTCCCAATCGAGCAAGCAAATGGGGTCCCGAAATCCGTCCTCACCTCACACGATCGTTTTGCCTCGCGTCATGAACGAAACGAAAACCGCGAGGGAGGACCACCGGCATCGCGTCTTCAGCAATGCTTCGGCACGCAACGGAGTCAGGGTCAAGCCTCCCGGATCGGGTCATGATCCGGCCGTCCGGGTCGTGCGGAATACGCCTGTTCCTCCGGTGTTTCGCCGGAGTAGGTCTTGATCTGCTTCAAGCGCCGTTTCATGACTTAGACGCAATCTCCGTTCCGGGGTCGATTGCTACCGGCCGCCCATCGCCCGAAGCCGGTCGCGGTTCCCGATCGAACGTCAAGAACCGCTTGCGCTTGAGACGCAACCCAGCCCGAGGAATCGCCTCGGCAGGCCGTTCCCGAACCTCCCCTCCGGCCTCATGCCGCGTTGGAAAAAAGTTCCAAATGACCGAGGGAACGACTCATCCCGAACGCCCTGGCAAGACGGCTTGGTTCGGTCGTGCGGATCGGATCGATTGTGGGTGGGTGATTCCTGCCATTCTGAGCCGGTTCGGAATCAAGCCCCAGGGGGGGACCCTCCGATATGAGGGGGGATGGTTGACCGGGCATCGTTGATCGGCCCGCGTATCGGATCGCTCAATCGATTCGAATCTCGGATCGAGATCCGAACGCTCCTTGCCGGTCCGCCGGCCCAGACCAAGGATCAGGAGAGTGGCGGCGATGGACCGACGCATCGACACCGACCGCAGCGCGAAGGATCGCGATCGGGTCGGCCGCAGTACGGACGTGTCCGTGCTTCCCAGCCGGCAAGACGCCCGATCAGCCTGTCTTCGGGGCCTTCAACAGGGCAGGGGGCCGGTTCTCTTGACCGGCGAGGCTGGCTCGGGCAAAACCTGGCTCTGCAAGAACCTGGCCGAATCGTGCCCGAAACTCGGTCGATGGTTGATGCTCGATGCCGCTCCTTCGGATTCGGGGCTCGACCTGCTCCGAAGGATTCTGCGTGGTCTCGGCCGTCGCGATGCGGCCTCAGTGCTCGATGCCCGCGCCGATCTGGCCGATGAACTGGCCGAGCAGGCCGAAGATGGCCGACGCTGGTTCCTGGTTCTCGACGAGGCGCAGAATGCCTCGGACAGTGTGCTTGAGGAGTTCCGGCTCCTCTCCAATCGGCTCGGCCAGCCGGATGGGCTTGCCGGTCTCGTTCTTGTGGGTCGGACCAGCCTGGTGTTCCGCTTCCGCAGCCGATGCTGGGAGTCGCTCGAATCGCGACTGGCCGTTCACGCCCAGCTTGGCCCGATCGACGCTGAGGAAGCCCGGCTGCTCCTGGAGCTATCCCTGCCCGAGCGTTCCTGGAACCCGGACACGATCGAGACGATTCACGCCCGAGCCGCCGGGAACCCGGCGCGGTTGCTCCGGCTCGCCGGTCAACTGCTTCCCGTTGTTCGCCCGGAAGCGGTTCGGGCCGTCTCCTCTCCGAGTTCGCAGTCGATCTCGGCCCTCGATCGTGAATCCGAGCGGCACTGGTCCGTCTCCCCTCGGATCACTGCCTTCGACCGCAAAGCCGACCCGATCGCCGACGCTGATCCCGTCACTCCCTGCTGCGATCCCCCCCGCCTTGGCGAGGCTCGGCCTCCGCTTCGGTTCGAGGATGGCGTCATCGAGGTCGGCTGGGCCGATGCGGAAGACGCTCCGGTCGACACCGAGCCCGATCCCCACGCAGCCGACGACCACTCCCCGGCCGATTCCCTTGAGCCTCGGGACGATTCGATCGCGATCGAGTGGCCCGTGTCCTCGGACTCAGTTGTGTCGAACCCCCGGCCGGTCCAGCCTTCGACGGTGGCGATCGACGATCGCTACGCGGAGATCCAGGCGCAGTCGCAGTGGTCCTTGGCGTTGCAAGCGGCGAGAGCGTCTGAGGACCCCTCGGCAGGTGAGATGGCCTCTCAAGGCCCCTGCGACGACTCCCAGCATCCCTGTGCGTGCGAAGGGCTCGGCGAGACCTCGGAGAACCGCGATTGGTCCTCGGATCGCTCCTCGACGAACGTTCGGGCGGAGTCGGGACAGGAGTTCGCTCCCTACAGCCGACTCTTTTCTCAGTTGAATTCTGCCAATGAGCCGGAGTAATCGGACTCCGAGCGTGGTTAGGTCGGGCTGTCGGGCGATTCTCAGGGAATTGGCTCAAACGTGGCTGGACCGATCGCCGATTGAGGATTACCAATGAGACGCGAATTCCCGCCCTTCACCGGGCGGGATCGCCGGGAGGGCAGGTGCCGTCGCGCGTTGCCAACGATTGATGCTCCCGTGCCCCCCATTTCCCGAGGGGGGACCTCGCGCACGGTGGTCCTGGCGAGCGGTTCGGATTCACTCCGGATGCGCGGCCCGGGCCTGCAAGGGCGGCACCTGCCTGTTCCCGACCTTCGTGTCCATTCAACCTGGGCAGTTGTCCCAGGAATTCCGGAGAGCCTCACGTTCCGAGCGGAGGAGACTGAAATTCCGCTTCGGTTCTGCTAGGCTAGTCCGATGGTAGGGGATACGTGCTGATGCCCGTGACTGCCCCGTTGCGAACTTTGTCCCGACCGGCAATGACGTTGCGCCGATCGGTTTCGCCCCGTCCCGGATCTGTCGTGAGCGACCCGCTTGACTCCGCCACCGAAGCCCCGAACCCGCCTCCCCGGCTGGTCGTTTCGCTGGCGACCTACAACGAGGCCGACAATCTCGTCCCCCTCGTCCGGGCCATTCGTAAGTACGCGCCCCACGCCTCGATCCTCATCATCGACGACAATTCCCCCGATGGCACCGGTCGGGTCGCCGACCGGCTTTCCGAGCAATTGCCCGACGTTCACGTCCTGCACCGAACTGGCAAGCTCGGCCTGGGCACGGCCATTCTCGAAGCCATGCGCTTTGCCATCCGGGGCCACTACGACCAGCTTCTGAACCTCGACGCCGACTTCAGCCACCCGCCCCGGTTCATTCCCGACCTGCTCGCCGGCATGAATCGCTTCGACGTGATGATCGGCTCGCGCTACGTCCCCGGCGGCGGCGTCGAGAGTTCCCTGTTCAACACCAAGCGCAAGCTGATGAGCTGGGCGATCAACACCTACGCCCGCGTTCTGCTTGGCCTCTCCTCCCGCGACAACAGCGGCTCCTATCGCTGCTACCGCGTCTCGAAGCTCGCGGAGATGGACCTCGACCAGGTCAAATCACGCGGCTATTCGTTCATGGAAGAGATTCTTTACTGGTGCCGACTCGTCGGTTGCACCATCGGCGAGACCCCCATCATCTTCGAGGACCGCCGCGCCGGCAAATCGAAGATCAACACCCTCGAAGTCCTCCGCGCCCTCGACGTCATCCTCCGCCTCGGCCTCACCCGCCCCTTCCGCCGCCGATCGACGGGAGCCCGGCCACCGGCCGTCCAGGCCTGATGCTCCGCCGTCGGGTTGCGTTCAGCCGACCCTTCCCAACCCTCGCCCCCGCTCACGGGGGAGAGGGTGGCCGCAAGGCCGGCTGAGGGGGCTCCGTCACGTAGCCCTGGTGGAGGGTGCCACGAGTGGCACACGCCCCTTGCCTTCAGTCTGTTGCCTTGACGACAGAGCTGCCGCTGCTCAGGACACCAACGGGGTCGATCCAGATCATGCGGGCCGGAGTGACACCATCGGCCGGGATGAACTTCAGAAAATCGCCCGGGGCGAACGCTTCACCGACCCCTGCGACAAGATAGGTATGCCGGCCTGCTTTGTCGGTGAGCCGGAAGTAATGACCGACCGCGACGGGATCGGCCTCGACATGAAGTCCGGCGTTCAGATCCGCCGAGCGCAGGGTCACGACCTCCCCAGTCACCTCCGGCAACGCCGACCACTCGACGGACATGACGGCGTCGCCAGCCTTCCACTCCGGAATGCGTGGGCTGTGCGCATTGTGGGATGCTGACGCCGGGCCGACGAGCACAGCAACGGCAACGAAGATCGAGCGCAGCATGCGAACCTCCACCTCTCTGAAGTTTGGGATCAGAGTCGGTTGGGACAGGTAGGTGGCGCGCCACCCATGCCACACGACGGTCACGAATCTCCTCACGACCGCCAGAATCACTGATCCAGGTCGAGTTGCGATCGGGGGACGGAGCTTCCTCCTGCCCAGCAAATTTCCTGGAGGAGAGGGCTTCGTCCCTCTGCACAGGTTAGCCCGCGTCGCGCTCTCGGACGGTCAAATACACTTCCTGGCACGTCTCCGCAATCCGCTCGCCCAGGCTCTGATACTTCACCTCAAGCTGGCCCGAGTACATGCTCAACACCTTGCACAGGAACGCCGAGTGCGAAGCATCTGCCTCCTCGGCGAACTGCTGCAGCGATTCCTCAATCTGATCGGCGAGGTAGAGCAGGAACTGGGCCTGCCCCTTCACCTCGGCCAGGGCGCGATGCAGTTCGGGCGAGCCGCCCGGATCGATCGAGCGATCGGCAGGGGTCGCCGGTTCGGTGTCGGCCTCGGGGGCTGTGTCCGGACGGGGTTCGAGGGCGGTGACTGAGGGGCTTGAGTCCGAGGGTCGGCCATTCATGCGGCGTCCTCCGTGCCGAAGCGGGATTCGCTGTTGACCAGCGATTCGAGCGAGCCGCAAAGCTCGCCCACGAGCCGCATGTTCTCGCACTCGACAGCGAGATTTGAGGCGTGCATCTCGATCAATTGACGCAGGAAAATCCGCGTGCCGGGGTCTGCCTCCCCTTCAAAACGCTCGACATCGGCCACGGCAGCCCGAACGAGGTAATCCATGAACTGGAGCTTGCCTCGAATCGACGTGCAGAGCCGATCCAGCTGGCCGAGTTCGATCTCGGCGGAGGGTGGCAGGGCGGTCGAAGCAGGGTGCGACATCCGTATCTCCCCGACCGTGCGGGTCGGTTGCTCGACGAGAAGGAACCTGCCCAACGGGCCGGACCAGCACACAAAAACGACGGCACTTGGTCCGGGGGCCGCCGAGGCATGCAACAATGCGCAAGTCCTCGGCGTTCCACGATGGAGCGTTGGAGCTTAACCGGGTCGGTCCTGCTCGACAAGCGATTTTCTCGACGCACCCTCTGGCGACCCGGCGCCCTCGGGGTATCATGCGCCCGAAGCGGGGCGGGCAGGGGCAGGTCGTTACGACCGCCGATCCCGGCCCGTCGGCGATCCGATCGCGATTCGAACCGAACCACCGGGAGCAACGACCCATGATCCTCAACCGACGCCGCATGCTCTTGGCCTCCGGGGCCGCCGCCCTGGGAGCCTCCGCCTTCGCCCGCACCCTCTCCGCCGCCCCTCAGGGCGACCGCAAGAAGATCCTTTACTTCACCAAAAGCTCCGGCTTCCAGCACTCGGTCATCGCTCGCGACGGCGACGAACTGGCCCACTCCGAGAAGATCCTCATCGACCTCGGCGCCGAGCACGGCTTCGACGTCACCGCCTCGAAGGACGGCCGCCTGTTCGACCCCGACCGCATCGACGAGTGGGACGCCTTCGTCTTCTACACCACCGGCGACCTGACCCAGCCCGGCACCGACGGCCAGCCCCCCATGTCTCCCGAGGGGCTCAAGGCCTTCCTCGACGCCATCCAGTCCGGCCGCAAGGGGTTCGTCGGCATCCACTGCGCCACCGACACCTTCCACAGCGGACCCGACGACCGCACCCCCTACATTGAGATGATCGGCGGCGAGTTCATCTCCCACGGCCCGCAGCAGGTCGCCAAGATCAAGGTCGTCGATCCCGACTTCCCCGGCGCCGGGCCCTTCGGCTCCGAGTTCGAAATCAACGACGAGTGGTACGCCTTCCGCAACCTCTCCGACCAGATCCACGGCATCATGGTCCAGCTCACCGAAGGCATGCAATCCGGCCGTGCCCGCGACTACGAGCGGCCTGATTACCCCATGACCTGGGTGAAAAAGTACGGCGACGGCCGCGTCTTCTACACCTCGATGGGCCACCGCGAAGACGTCTGGACCAACCCCAAGTACCAAGGGCTCCTCATCGGCGGCCTCAACGTCGTCACCGGCCGCGCCGACGCCGACTTCACCCCCAACGTCTCCGAGATCACCCCCGACTACCAAACCCTCCCGGGCTGACCTGTTCCCCGCTTCCTCGGCCAGGGAGAGCCACGGCGAGAGCCGTCGGCCCTTGGCCGAGGAAGCAGTAGCGTGACAGTCATTGGCACCCTGCAAGGCAAGTATCACGTCGCTTCTTCACTCGAACGCAGGAGGCCGGAGCTTGGTCAGTCTGGGACAGGTGGGGCCAGTGAGATATGCTGGATGGTGTCGACTTCCAGACTTCATCAATCAAAGGAGTGAACTATGTCTCGACTCATGGAACAGGCGATCGAGAAGATCCGGCAACTTCCTGAATCTGAGCAAGACGCGCTCGCCTCGATCGTGCTTCAGGAAATCGAATCTGAGCGGCGATGGGAAGAACTCTTCGCCCGGCCCGAGTCGAGCGACCTGCTTTCCCGCATGGCTGACCAGGCACTGACCGAAGCGAAGGCAGGACGGGCCACGCCGCTCGACCTCGATGACCGATGAATTCGTTCCTCCTACCGCAGTTCCTGGCGTTGTACCGTGCACTTCCCCAACAGGTTCGGCAACAGGCTCGGCACGCCTACGCCTTGTTTCGACAAGACCCACATCACCCGAGCTTGCGTTTCCGCCAGGTTCATCCGGTCCGTCCCATCTTCTCTGTCCGTGTTGGACTCCATGTTCGGGCCGTCGGAATCCGGGAGGGAAACAACATCTATTGGTTCTGGATCGGCTCACATGCGGAGTACGACCGCCTTTTGAACCAATATTGAAGATCGTGGAACACGTCGCCTGGCCGGCTGGCCGTTCCGGTGGCCAGGGCGAGCGAGCAGAACTCGCCCCAGCTCACGGGCCTCCAGATGTCAGACAGGCCCTTATTCCTCCCGGCCCGCCGTCAACGACGGCTCCGGCCGCGCCCCCGAGAACGGCTCGATCTTCCGGATTAACGCCCCATCGGCCCCCTTCCAAAGGAAGATGGCCCCCGTGTCGTCTCCCGCGGCGACGATCGAGCCGTCGGCCGAGGTGGCGACACTGTAGACGTAATCCGTTGGCCCGCTGAACCCGCGTTGAATGCGGCCGTTCTCAACGTTGAACAAGCGAACGGTCTTGTCGCCCGAGGCCCCAATCGCCTCGTTCTTGCCCGGCACCCAGCGGACCGACGTGACCTGGCTGCCCACGGCTTGCGAGGTCCGCAACTGCTCGCCGTTCTCATAATCCCAGAACTTCAACACATTGTCGGCCCCGCCGCTGACGAGCTGCGTCCCTTCGGCGTTCCAGTCGACGCTCATGACGTGGTGCGTGTGTCCTTCAAACGCCTTGAGCCGCTCTCCCGAAGGAATGGCCACCACCCGCACGAACTTGTCGGCCGCGCCGGTGGCCAGGCTCGTCCCGTCGGGGCGGAACTTCACGCCGAAGACCGTGTCGCTGTGCAGCTCCGGCAGATCCAGCAGCAAGTTGCCCGTCTCCGCGTCCCAAAGCTTCACCTCGCCCGACCCCGCCGGCTCGCCGCCTCCGGTGGCAATGAGCTTGCCATCGGGGCTGAAGTCGATCGCCAGCACCCGGAAGACATGCGGTTCGAGCGTCGTGTGCAGCGACCATTGCCCCTCGAACGTCCAGACGTTCATGCCTTGATCTTCGGATCCCGAGACGACCCGGCCGTCTCCCGCAAACGCCAGGGCGTTCACGGCCGACACCTTGGTCGGGTCCTCTGCGTTGACGTGACCGAAAGCCACCACGCCCACGCCCGTGTCCGCCTCCCAGACCTTCAAGCCATTGGCTCCGGCCGTGGCGATCCGATCTCCCGACGGGGAAACGGCCACCGCGCGAACGCCACCGTCATGGGCGTTCACGACTGACCCCGCGGCCCCGTCGGCCAGCGACCAGAGGCGCGCCGACCCGTCCGCGCCACCACTGACAATCGTGGCACCATTCGGAGAGCAGGCCAACGTCTGCACCGCCCCCTCGTGCGCGGCGATCGTCCGCGGTTCCCCGTCCCCTTCGACCGACCAGATCCGGACCGTTCCGTCCTGGCCCCCCGAGATCACCGCCGACCCGTCCGGCGTCACCGCCAGAGCCCGCACGGCCCCCTCATGCCCGGTCCGTTCGACCGGTTCGGCCCCCTCCGGGAATCCGGCCCCCGGCCCTTCGGGCAAGGACCAGATCCGAACCGCGCCGTCCTCACCCGCCGAGGCCAGTTGCTTGGCATCCAGTCCGACAAATGCTAATGCGTGAATTGCTCCCTCGTGTCCCTTGTGATTCCCGATCGCCGCGCCGTCCTCCAGCGTCCACAGGCGGATCACCCCGTCAGCTCCTCCGGTGGCAATCACCCCGGCCTCGCTCGCCAGCGCCACCGATCGCAACGCTCCTCCTTCGGCCGGGCCAATCGTGCGGATTTCCGCATCCGTGGTCGCGTCGGCCACGCGGATCGAACCGTCTTCCAAAACCGCAACCACGGTGGAACCATCCTGCGGCGACGCGATCGCATTGACCGTCGCGCCCAGCCCGCCGAAGCTTCTGGCCAGTTCGCTCGTCGGTGCATTCCAGACGGTCACGATCCGATAGCTTCCTGCCGCGAGCCGTTTCCCGTCTCGGCTAAAGCGGATCGACTGAATGAGATCCTGATGCCCTCCGAGCGTAATCACTTCCTGACCTGTTTTCGCGTCGAAGACCTGCACCACGTTCGCCCGCCCGACCGCCAGATCGTTGCCGTCTCCGGTCAGATCAACCGCCAGCACCGGGTTCACCCCCGGCGGCAAGGCCCCCAGCTCGATCGCTGCGTCTGCCGCCTCCAACTCGGCCATCATCTCCTCGGTGTCGTCCTTCGCCCCCTGGTCGATCCAGAGCTTCAGCAGGCCCAGCTCATCGGGAGTCATCGGCTCCAGGTTCTTCTCGACCGGCGGCATGAACGGCTCGACCGTATGCGCGGCCATCTGAAAGAGCAGGCTTTCCTCGGCCTTGCCCGGCACGATCGAGGGCCCGCTGGTGCCCCCCTTGAGCATCCCGGCGACCTCTTCCATGTTCAGATCATTTTCTGCCAATGCCGAGTTGTGGCACCCTGCGCAGCGAACATCAAGAATGTCAATCAATTCCGTGATGTAACTCACCGGCTCGTCCCGTTCCGGCACGTTCACCTCAAGCTGTCGGGCCTGAGTCACGGTCGTCGCGCCAACGGTCAAGAGCAGGCAGAGCAGGGGGGGGAACGTCGATCGCATTCGCATGGGTGCGGGTCCTATTCGGAGAGAGAGATCAGGCGGGACAGCGGAGGTTTGACGAGACTTCTGAGGTGAGACTCAGACATTTATGGAGATCCCAAACCAATATCCGAGTTTCAAGAGCGGCCACCGGGGATACCCCAAACCTGGGACGGTCTACGCGAAGGCACCCTTTGCGGGCTTACCCTCATTGCTCCTTGGGACGGACGGTCAAGATGATCGGGTTCGACGGCTCACTCAGGTTCGCCTCCATCGTCGCTTCAGGATTGCGCGGGTCGGGCACGGTCGCCTTCCCCCCGGCGCGAAGGAAAATCGTATAAACACCCGGCTCCACGTTCTCGGCCACCGTTACCGGCACCGCGACCGCGTCCTTCTCCGCCTCGATCTTGGTATTTGCGATCGCCAGATTATTCGGCAAGGCGTCGGGAGTGATCGGAAACTCCCCTTGCACCCCCTCGCTCCGGGAGATCCGTGCCGTCAGCTCGAACGACCCGCCCTGCGGCACCGTCACCGCGTTCGGAACCACCGAGAGCCGGGTCGCCGCCTCGGGACGCAAGGCCATCACCAGCCCTCGCGTCACCCGAGCCGGGGTCGGGGCATTCCCCCCCGGAGGAGGCCGGGTAATCGTCCCCGCCACTGCCACGCGAGGCGGTTCGTCCACCGGTTCGCCGTCGGCTCCCAGCCGACGCCCTACCAGCCGAACAGTTCCCAGCTTCGGCGGCGCTCCGGCCGACGCACTGAAGATCATCGGCGCTTGGACCTGATTCGCCGCAATCACCACCGGATCGCTCGACACCCCCGCCGGCAACCCCTCCGCCTCGACCCGGATCGGACCGGCCATCCCATCAAATCGATGCGCCAGCACATAGGCCACCGATCGCCCCCCGCTCCATAGCGTCAACCCCTCCGGATTCCCCGGATCGTTCGGCGCCACAAACAACCGATAATCCGGCTGCTGCGGACGCACGACCAGCCGATACACGGCCGTCGGGTCCACCTCCCGAGCGTTGTACAGGTCGCCGACGGTGATCACATACGTCCCGTCTTCCGGCGCCTCGAACCGCACCACCGGGTCGACCGTCCCCGTGCCGAAGCGGTTGCCCGTGCCGGGGTCCCCCTGGTCATCCCCCTCAAGAATGTCCCGAAGCGAGCCGTCGCCCATGACCCGCTGCACCAGCAAGGTCGCATCCACAGGCGACCCGATCCGATCGGCCCAAACCTCGATCATCCAGACCTGACCCTTCGTCGCCTCGAACCGGTACACGTCCTCGTCGTCCACCTCCCGGAAGTCACCCGAAAGGTCGATCGGCGGCGCAATCACCATCGGATCGTCATGGTCGCTCGGACCCTCCTCGACCACCACCGGACCCATCGCCTCGGCCAGAAACACCGGATCGGCCGCTCCTCGATCGGTCTCATGAACATGCCAGAACCCCGCGGTTCCCCCTCCCGGACTGGCGTCCAGACCAACGCCGGGGCGATCAGGGTCGATCTGCAACTCCGGCGGCACCGTCACCGACACGGTCAGGCGTTCCAGCGATTGCCCATCCGGCAACACGGTCCCCGACGGCTCCCCTCCCAGGTTCCGGCCAAGCAACGTGACCTCCACCGTCGCTCCCGCATCCACCGCGCTCGGCACGACGGCATCGACGTGCGGCCCCTCATGCACCGTCAAGCGATACACATGCTGCGGTGATCCTGCGTAAATCACATCCCGCACCTCGACCCGATACGTCCCATCCCCTGGCAAGACCGTGTCGATCAGCGGATCGCGCCCGACCGTCCCGTGCCCGTACGCCAGCTCCCGCCCCTCGGCGTCGTACAGCCGGACCTCTCCATCCAGGCGGCTGTCGATCCGCACCGCGGCCAGATCAATCAGCACCCGTTGATCCGCCTTCCCTTCGAAGGCGAACCAGTCCACATCCGTCGCCCCGTCGATCTGACCGTTGACCACCTGACCAACCGTCATCCCCCCCGCCTCGGCCGGCCCGTTGTTCGGCTCCTGCTCGATCCCCTCAGGCCGCTGCCCCACCACAAACGCCTTCGGGTTGCTCACCCCCAACGGGCCGACCACCCTCACATCGTGCAAGCCCAGCGGCACCTCAGGACCGATCGTCACCCGGAACCTCGGTGGCGAAGCATCCCCCTCAACCCGCTCCGTGGTGATCCCCGGATGATCGAACCAGAGCCCCGAGGCCGACTCCATCTCCGCCCCCCCCAGACGCACCTCCACCGCCTCGCCCCGCGTCCCTCCCGGCGGAAACACGACATCGAGCCGATGCTTCGGCATCTGCCCCTCGACCGACGATACCCCCAGCCCCAGCCCGATCCCTGCCGCGAGCATCATCGGCGCAAGCCACCGCAATCGTCTGGACCCGTGCTCGGGCCCCTTCGGGCAGGATCGGCTCATCTGGTCAACTCCGGCGTGAGGAACGCAAGGCGGGCGCATCGTCCGGGCAAAGCCATCGCAAGCAGGCGGGCGAATCGCCCGGCTCCGGGCCTCCTCGACGCCCGATCCCCGGCCAATTCGTTCTTCCATCATAAATCCAACACCCTCCCGATGGCACCCCCTCGCCCCGCTCCACCCTCCTCGGCTCACCGGGCCCGCCCCTCCGGTCCCTCGTTGAGCCTCACCGGCCTTGACCGTAGACTACCCCTGTTTGACACCTGTTGGAGAACCCGGCCGCCTCTCCCCGGCCCCCTTTTTTTTGAGCTTCCGCCGACCGAGGACCTTCCCATGCCCCGATCCTCAACCAATCCCGCCGGCCTCCTCGACCGCCGCCGCTTCCTCGGCGCCTCCGGCCTGGCGCTGGCGGCCACGCTTGCCGGCACTGGACCGCGGGCCTGGGCCCGTTCCCGGGCGAAGGGGACCGACTTCCGGGTCGAGAAGGTCGACCGCACCACCGTCCGCATCCCGTTTCGCGAGACCCCCGGCCGCGCCCTCGCCCGCGAGATCCCCCACTGGGACCACTTCGAGATCGTCGAGGTCACGCTCGGCTCCGGCCACGTCGGCTTCGGCGAGTCGATGCTCTACTACTCCTGGGGCGTCACCGGAGACGACGACGCCGCCCGGGTGCTCGGCAAGAATGCCGCCTCGTTGATGTGGGACGACTCCCTCGGCTCCGGCCTGCAACAGGCCCTCTTCGACGCCGTCGCCCGAGGGCTCGACGTCCCCTTGCACCGATTGCTCGGCGAGCAGGTCCACGACACCACCCCCGTCTCCTGGTGGAACATCGACATCCCCCCCGCCGACTGGGTCAGCGAGTGCCAGGAGGCCTACGCCCAGGGCTACCGCGCGATGAAGACCAAGGGCCGCCCCTGGTTCGACATCTGGGCCTGCGCCGACGCGGTCCGCGACACCATCCCCACCGACTTCAAGATCGGCGTCGACTTCAACGACACCCTCCTCACCGCCGAACAGGGCATCCCAATCCTCAAGGACCTGGAGCAGACCCCCCAGATCGGCATCTTCGAGACCCCCATCCCCCAGTCCGACGTCGAGGGGAACGTCCGAATCCGCAACGAGATCGAGATCCCGATCGCCCTGCACTACGGCACCCCCCGGCCTGCCGTCGTCATCAAGCGAGACGTCTGCGACGGCTTCGTCGCTGGCGGCGGGGCCAGCCGCTTGATCGACACCAACGCCGTGGCTGCCACCGCCGGACTCCCCTTCTGGCTCCAGCTCGTCGGCTCCGACATCACCGCCGCCTGGTCACTGCACTGCGGCGCCGTGCTCAGCAACGCCACCTGGCCGGCGGTCAACTGCCACCAGCTCTTCGCCGCCCGGCTCTTGACCAATCCGATCCTCCTCACCGAAGGCTACGCCCCCATCCCCACCGGCCCCGGCCTCGGCTTCGAACTCGACCGCGACGCCCTCGACCGATACCGGATCGAGAAGCCCGCCGAACGTCCCGACCCCCCCCGCCTGATCGAGACCACCTGGCCCGACGGCCGACGCCTCTACACCGCCAACACCGGCCGCGTCAACTTCATGCTCTCCGCCGCCAACGCCGGCCAGATCCCCTACTTCGAGCGCGGCGTCGATTCCCGCCTCCTCCCCGACGACGGCTCCGACGCCTGGCGCACCCGCTACAACCGCGCCCGATCCGACGGGCCCTTCCTCGAACGCTGACCCCTCCGCCTCGCCATCGGCCCTCCCCCGGGACGATCCGACGTGAGGCCGGGGCAAAGGCTCCGCCGCGCCCCGGCCTCGGAGGCTGTCTCACCCTGGGCCCGCTGCGCCTTGCCCCGGCCACCCGACGCCACGCGAGTCGTCTCCTCCGCCCCGTGACTGGGTCGCCTCCTGACCAGCAACGATGGCTCATGGATGCCGTCGATCCCGAGCGTTATGATCCGAGTCGGAGCGAGCCGCCCGCACGTCCGGGCCGGACTTCACGAGACCCACACGCGATACGGACACCGTTGACGGAAGCCAGATGATCGATTTTGCCAGGTCCACCATCCTCCTGCTCTTACTCCTCAACCCATTCCTTGTAATTGTATATCTGACAGAGATCGTTCATAAGCTAAACAAACAGGTGTTCTGTCGTGTCCTGATTCGGGCGGGATTGATCGCCGGGATCGTCTTCTGCGGATTTGCCATGATGGGAGACGCCATCTTCGGCGATCTCTTGCAGGTGGAATTCGCGTCCTTTCAGATCTTTGGCGGGATCGTCATCCTCCTCATCGGCCTCCAGTTCGTCTTCCGCGGGCCGACGGCCATCGAACTCCTCAGGGGCGAACCCGAGCACCTCGCAGGAGCCGTCGCCATGCCCGTGCTCATCGGGCCGGGGACCATCAGTGCGAGCGTCGTCATCGGCAAGCGGCTCGATCCCCTCCCCGCCTGCGCCGCGATCTGGATCGCCGTCGTGACCTGCCTCAGCACGATGGCGCTGCTCAAGGTCCTGCACGACTACGTCCGTCCGCACCGCGAGTCGCTCATCCGGAGATACATCGAGATCGCCGGACGCATCACCGCCCTCTACCTGGGGACGGTCGCCGTTGAGATGATCATGAAGGGCGCCCGCACCTGGACCGCGAACTTCTGAGAGTTCGAGTCGGGTGCGTCGAGTCCGCGAAGACGCACCAGCGAAACCGGATCGGTGCGTCTTCGCAGACTCGACGCGTCCTACGGGACTACGGGACTCCGCGCTCAGCGCACCACGAAGCGAGCCGCTCCCATGCAACCGGTGTAGTCGCGCTGGAAATGCTTGGCAAACTCCTCGCCGGACACGCGATCGAGTTGCCGATCCGCCCTGACGCGGAACACGAACACCTTCGCCCGATACGTCCCGGGCGGAAAATTCATCGGAAACTCCTCGTCGAACGGCGGCTTGAAGGATTCCCCCGGCACGACATGAAACGGCTGATGGTCATAGACCTGGAACAGCCCCACCTTCCCGCCGGAGTCGACGACCTGCAAGGCCCATGCATAAACGTTGTCCGGCCTCTGATCGCTCAGCTCTGCCTCGGCGTGGACGGTGACGACCCCCCGCTCAAACTCCGCGTCGACACGCTTCATGGTCCCGGACGAGATCTCCACCAGCACCGGAAGGCCCCGGGCCTCGCCCGCATCGGCCGTCCTCGTCGCCGCCCCCGCCGGCTTCGGGGCCAATCCGAACTGGATTCCGAGGATCACGCACGCGCCCAGCACCGCGGGAATCGCGCACTTCAGGGTCATCTTGGCCGTGTTCGTCATTTCATCTCTCCGAGAAAAATGGGCTCGGGATCGGGGAAGCTCCCCGAAAGGAGCCCGTGGACGTGCTCCCTCATCCGTCCGATCGCACATTAGAAAACGAGTTTAAATCAAAGGAAGACATGCGAAAACTCTTTCGACGATGACCTGGTCGCGTCAATGCAATCCGTGAGGTCGTCGGAAACAATCACGGTGGCCTTCCAGGTCGGTCCCATGTACAGGTGATATGTCTCTTCGGAATCGTATTGGTTCAACGATCCGCAATCCTTGACCCCTGGACTCTTCCCCGCCTTGCCCGTGTCAGGCAGCCACAGCTGAAGCGCATGGCTCCAATGCTCGATGGTTCTGCGGACACAGAGTGCACAATTCGAGACATCAACGTCAGTGCAGTTAAAAATGACTTCGTTGGTCACTTCTGCGTCGAAATCGCCGGTCACGGCTCGAATTTCGTCAATTAGACGGCTGGTATTCTGAGATCGATCTCCGTCGGCGTGCACGCGTCATCGAGATTCCGCGACAATGCCGGATACGGCGTGAACGTCGCCGCGAGAAAGACCGTCGCCGTAGCCACCGCTGCCATTGAATAGCAAGACTATCGGGTCATGGAGATTCTCCGAATTAATCTCTTCTGCAATTGTCATGGGGGGTATCTCTGTGTATCTCGTCCGGCTGAGTCTGTCAATGAGAAAAATACGTATTTCAGATTGTGCAATCAAACGGCCCCGGCCACCCGTCGTCTCACTCGGGTGGCCTCCCTTGCTCGCAAGCTGAGTGCAGAGTGACGCCCCGACGGCGACTGCCCTTGCCTTACTTCGGAGCTTGGTTGCTCGTTTTCCCAAAGTCAGTGATCTTGACGCGTTCCGGGCCGCACGATACATTGAGTTTAGTTAGGCTTTATTCGCACTGCGGAGATTATTTATGCCTTCCCCAAATGAGAGCCGGCTAATGGCTAACGGCTGCGACATGCCAATTGAAGTGTTCCAAGATCGGATTGTGGACATTATGGCTGAGATGTTCCGAAGCTGGTCGATCGATGAGCTTCTTCTCCACCCACGCGACGGGATGGAATACTGCTCCACTGTTCGGCGCACCACAGGGTTTCATGATCTGCCGGACGATTTGATCCTCCGCATCCTGCTTAATCGGAGAAAGAGTCCCTAATTGGCTTGAACTGGCCGGGTGGCACTGGTGGCGTGCCACCAGTGTTCATCAGTGTTGACGCCGCCCCTGCCTCCCGTCCCTGGCCGACGGAACCAAACCCGGCGTCTCCGATCCCCTCGGCCGACGGGCCTGGGGGCGTGTCCGGCTTGGAATCCTCTGACCTGCTGAGGCACGGGTGGTCGCCGCGGGTGTCCCCGATGGCTCGTCAACCGGGGTCGCAGAGCGAAGAGCGGCCCCAGCGAGACGACCCAAGCCTCTTGCGGCTGCGCCGCCCCGGTTGCTCGCTGGGCACCCGGGACCACCCGCGGCATGCCACCTGTCCCTTCGATCCTTTTCATGCCGTTGATGATTTTCGGGAACACAGGCTTGCAATCACAGTTTCATCGACTCTATGTTCCGCTCTAGCGTCATAGTGATGACGCACAACGTAGAAACAATAGCATGTTGGAGTGAATCGATGCATCGAACGATGTTATTGCGATTGCTCGCTGTGTTTGCCATGATGGCCATCGCCCCTTCGACTTATGCCTCGCTCTCGATCGAAGGCACGACGGCAGGGACGTTTATCAACCCAAGCCCAAGTACCGCAACGACCACCGGCGTCGGTACCAGTTCGTTCACCTGGGGGATCGGGGCGCCCCCTCCCCCGAGCAGCCTCGAATTCACGGCAACCCCGTTTGATACCTTCACTGAGTCTGAGTTCAAGGTCGGCACATTGAGGTATTACAACGGAACGATTCAAGGTGGTTCGGGGGCGGACACCGTCGATCTGAAAATCGACTTGAACTTTACGACACCTCCGGCCGGAACGAAGAGCTTCGAGTTCACCCTTGAACTGATCAACACACCGAACACGGGGAATGCGGAAGATTCGGCCGACTTCGTGCTCCTCCCAACCCTGTTTCCCACAACGATTTTCACCATCGACGGAATCCCGTACACCCTGAAGTTGCTCGGGTTCCGTAATGTCGTTGGGGACGGCTTCCTCGAATCCGACAGTACTCAGTTCCACGTCCTCGAAAACCGTTCTGCCTCCGCAGAGCTCTGGGGCGTGGTAACGGCGGATTTGATTCCCGGGCTTGCCGTTCCCGAGCCGTCGACCTGGGCAATGGGCCTGACCGGCATGGTCCTCAGTCTCGGCTACACGCTGTCGCGGCGCCGACCTGCCCGCATCTGATAACCTCGTCGACCGCAGGCCGTCGGGTGGCATTGATGGCGCGCCCCCGGTGTTCCTCAGCATCGACGGTGCCATTGCCTCTCGTCCTTGGCCGACGGAAACCAACCGCGCGTTTCCGATCCCCGCAGCCGACGCTCCTCGGCGTCCTGCCCGGCTCGGAAACACCTCCGACCTTCTGAGGCACAGGTGGAACGCCACCCATGCCCCCGATTGCGAATGAGTACCACGGGTTCCTTCCTCGGAACTCGGAAGGAGTGCCGTCTCCGCTGCGCGGGTAGCCCCGACACCGCTCTCGGTGTCGGGGCGTCGCGGCCGCCCGAGGCATCAGCTCACGCATTGCCCATCCCTCCGCGATCGCACATCGAAAGCCTTGGAATTGGCTCGAGTCCCTTGCGACCGCAGACAGGGTCCGGGGGTTCCGCGTCACATGGCCATGCGACGCTGGGCAAAAAAAACTGATCGGCCACCGAATTCTCCGGATTTCCACAATTAAGCCTCGCCCATTTCCTGATCCTATCAAATGAGTCGCGCGGTTCTCCTCCCGTTGAACCCTGCCAGAAACGAACCGCTCGCCCGACCAATCAACTGGCGTACCCCCTGTGTCTCACCCCTCCTTGGAACGCAACCTCCCATGTCCCGCACCACCGTGAAGCAAACCCTCGCCAACCGCCTGAACGCCCTCCTTTCCACCGGTCCGAAGTCGAGCGAAGGGAAAGCGCAATCGAGCCAGAACGCCCGATCGCACGGCCTCTCGAAACTCGGCACCCGCTTGCCCGCCGCCATGCGTGAGGCGATCGAAGCCCGCAAAGCTCAGTGGCGCAACGACTACCGCCCCGAAGGCCCGGCCCAGAATTGGCTCTTTGAGCGCCTCGTGGCCGAATCCGTCCGCCTCGATTGCTGCGACGCCCGCATCGTCGCCACCCGCGCCGAACACGCTGCTCGCGCCTCCGAAAGCTGGGACGACGACCGCGCCGCCGCCATCGCCTCCCTCGCCTCCCGACTCGCCCAGCACCCCGACCGCATCCAGCCCCAATTGCTCCAGAGCAAGCACGGCGTCCTCTGGCTCCTGGAGCGCTGGGATGAGGTCTCCGACTCGCTCGCCCGCCACGAAGGCTGGACCTTCGACACCTGGAACCTCGCCCTCGACCTGCTCGGCGTCCCCGCCTTCGCCCGAGACGGCTCCGGCCCCTGGGATCTTGACCCCGAGGACAAAACCGAGGCCCCCGGCCTCGACCTCGTCGCCCAGTCCACCGCCGCCCTGCGCGCTCGCCTCGACGCCTTCCTCAATGCCCGCGACGAGCGAGCCCAAACCGACGCCGCGCTCGGCCTCAACGCCGACGAGCCCCCCGCGCTCCGCCTTTTGGAACGCTACGCCGCCGACGCCCGTCGCCAGTTCTCGAAACTCCTGAACGAGTTGCGCCGAATCCAGTCCCTCGCCTCCCGGCCCGCCCCCGCCGCGCCGTCCCATCCCCCCGGCCCCCGGCCCGACCGCAATTCCGATCGCTCCCAGCCCGATCCCGCGCCCGCACCGCCCCCGATGGAGCCTCCCGACACGCCGCCGACGACCTCACCCTCACCGGCGCGAAACGAACCCATCGTCCGCCCTTCGATCGGCCGCCCCTCGCTCCGCCAGGCCCTCCCCGGAGCCTCCGCCCCCCTCAACCGCCGCGCCCGCCGCGCCCGGGCCGCCGCCTCCCGACGCTCCTGAACCCCCTCCCTGCCGGCTCCCAACCCAACCGACGGCCAGCGTGCGCGCCGAGCCAGGCCCCGGAATCGAAGGGAGCCACAGAGGAACCGAAGCAGTCTTGAGCCACGGATGAAACACAAATAAAACCGCATATGAAATAATCAAGATAAAAACATACTGCGGATGAGAGATGACACGCTCGGGACAAGCCGACGGCCTCGTTGCCGCCGGTTTGGTTTGCCGATCCATCTCGTTCTCGCTTCTCCTCCCATCCTCCCATCTGTGTTTCATCCGTGTTTCATCCGAGGCTCATCACCTCCCTTCTCCTCCGTCGCTCCTCATCCGCCTCCCGCTCGTTCTCCGTTTGACCGAGGATCAGTGGCCCCATTACGATACTCACGAGACTTCGGGCCGATCACGTTGAGCCGACCGGGGTCGGGTTCCTGGGCCGTTGAGACATCACGGGAGCTTGGGCACATCATGGGGCATCGGGCAGGGCAAGGTCTGGCGGTTGTCGTGGTGATGGTCGTCGGCATGATCGTCTCGGCGGGTTGCGGCAACCGGGGGGGGCCTGAACCGGGCGACCTCGTCGAGCCCTTCGCGGGCGTCTCCCTCCGGGTCGCCGTGCTCGGAGAACCGGCGCTGGTCGGTATGCTCGACGACCGCCGAGGCGAGTGGGAACGCAGCCGAGGCGGCTCGGTCACGATCGAGGCCGCCCCCGACCTCCCTGCCGCCGACGGGGCCGACGTCCTCGTCTTCCCCGGTGACCAGCTCGGCGCCCTGATCGACGCCGACCGCCTCCGCGTCCTTCCCGATTCCCTTGTCACTCCCCCGGATCGCTCGGCCGACCCCGACGCGCCCGCCCCCGTCGAAGTCGGCATCGGCGAGCAGCTTGCCTTCGCTCAGGTCTTCGACGTCTACCGCGAGGAGGTCTCGAAGTACGGCGACGATCGCGTGGCCCTCCCCCTCGGCGGCTCAGCCCTGGTGCTCGTCTACCGGGTCAAGGCCTTTCAAGGGGAAGACCTTGCCGCCGAGGCCGAGGCCGCCGGCGTCAGCCTCGACCCGCCGACCACCTGGGAGCAGCTCGACGCCCTCGCCCGCTTCCTCCACGGTCGCGACGGCAACGGCGACGGCCAGCCCGACGCCGGCATCGCCCTCGCCTTTGCCCCGGATGAGGTCGAACGGCTTGGGGTCGAGACCTTCTTCGCCCGATCCGCCGCCCTCGGCCTGCATCGCGACTACTTCTCCCTCCTCTTCGACCCCGACTCCATGGCCGCCCGCCTCACCGACCCGCCGTTCGTCGAGGCCCTCGACGCCCTCGTCGCCCTGCAAGAGGCCGGGCCGGACGGCGTAGCCTCGTTCGATGCCGAGGCCGCCCGATCAGCCTTCCGCTCCGGCTCCGTCGCCCTGCTCATCGACCGAGCCGAGCGCTACGCCTCGTGGCTCGACGAGGGAGACGAGGCCGAGCTGGGTATCGCCCGCCTGCCCGGCTCCGACCGCATGTTCGAGGCGATCCGGGGGGCGTACGACCCTGCCGATCCCCCGAACCGCCCCGGCTACCTGCCCGGTGGCGGCGGCTGGTTAGTAGGCGTCTCGTCGGCCACCGCTCAGGCCGATCCCGCCGAGGACTTCGCCCGCTACCTGATCGAGCCCGACACGGCCTCCCGGCTCCGGGTCGATCTCCGCGTGCCGATGCTCCCGGTCCGTTCCCCCCTCGTCGGCCAGGGGCCTCCCCTCGGCCGTGACCTGCCCGGCCTGAGCCGTCGCGACTGGTCCGACGCCGTCTCGCGGACCTTCCTGGCCGATCGCGTCTTGGTCGGCCTTCGCATCCCCGGCGCCTCGGGGTATCTGGACGACCTTGCCCAGGCCATCGCCTCGGCCGCGACCGGCGACTCCCCCCCCGCCGAGGCCCTCCAATCCGCCGCCGACGCCTGGGACGCCCGCTCCCGAGACCTCGGCCTCGATCGCCAGAAATGGCACTACCGTCGCAGTCTCAATGCCTTCGTGACCTCCGATCAGCCCCCTCCCCGCTAATCACCCCGCGATTGGCCGATCCATCCCTGACTCTGAATGTCTTCCCTGAGGCTCCGTTCCTGACCTGAGTTGAGTTGAGCAACCGCCATGTCTCTGCCCACCCCCCGAGTTGGATTCTCGAACGAGCGGACCGCGCGGGGTGATGTCGACCTGACGATCGAGCAGTTGTGCAACCTCGACAGCGCTCCCGCGTTTGTCCGACGGGGCCAGGACGTTGAGGAGGCCCTCAATCGCCTGCACGGGCACTGCCGACGGGTCCGGGCCGAGATGCTGGAAATGGTCCACCTTCGCCTCCGGCAATGGGCCGCCGTGGCAGTCGGTCCCGACGATTGGTCCGATCGCTTCGATGGTCCCGTCGCGCCGCTCTGGAGCCTGGCCAACGCCCCGACCGAGGCCCTCTGGGCCGATCGGCCGGCCTCGACTCGGCGTCGTCGGGCTGTGGCTCGCGACCTCATCGGCAGCCTGACCCGGTTCAACCGCCGCTGGTCCCGCCACGTCGAGGAGTTGAATCTCGACCCGATCAACACGCGGATCGAGGCGTACAATCGCTACTACCTGATCGAGAAAGAGCTGCTTATGGGTTCTGCCCGATTGGCATCACACTTCTTTCGTGTTCATCCGTTGCTCCGGGGCGAGCATCTGCTGGAACGCCACCCGCTCCTGCCCATGCTTCAGGCCAGGGGATGACCTGATCAACGGCCCGTCCCTTTGCGGAAGACTCGCAGCGATCGGCTCGATCCACCAGGGCCGGCCGCCTTCGAAGCGGTCTTGGCCTCGGTGGTTGATTGCCGAGCCGCCGGACGATCCTGGCCCAACGCCGATCCTCGGAGCAGGAGCCGTCAGGGTTCGCCCTGGCTTCCAAGCATGTCGAGCGCGTTGAGCGAAGCCGTCGCCTGCTCGACGTTGTTGCGGATGATCTCGAGCATTTCCTCACCAAGTTCTTTCTCAAATTGGGATTTTCGGATTGCGGTCGCGGCCGAGGCAATGGCACTGAGCCGGTTTCGAAGATCGTGCACAACCTCTCGGATGGAGTCGGAATCGCTCATGAGAGCCTCTCGGAGTTGTTGAAGACCAAAGGGCGGCATCGCCGGCATCGTGCTCCCATCGTCGGAGCCTCGCGAACCTCGCCTTCAGTGTATCAGTGCAATTGCCGCGCCGTCAGATCCAGGGAGCACGAGCGTTGCCGGACGAAGGCCCGATCGCGTACCCTGGTGCTTCGCGATCGAGTGTTCGGGAATCGGCGGACAACGCCAGGTGAATGATCGGGAGGAGCACACGGCGGTCATGGACCGGATCTTCCTCGGATCGGCCTTCCTTCATGCGATGCTTCTGCTGGCCGCCTTCGGGTCGGGCCTGTTCGGAGGGGTGGCTGAGGGTTCCTGGCAAGGGCTCCACGATCGGCTCGGACCTGCGGCGACGATGACCGGTGTCCTGGTCAATACGCTCGTGATTGCCAGCATCGGTTCTCGTGAAGCCTGGATTCGCCGGGTCGAGCGTGACGCAGGACTTCCGGGGCGATTCCACTCCCGAGCGATCCGGAACCGCCGACGGGTTGCTCCGCTCGCGGTTGGAAGTCTGGGGCTTCTTGCGATGGCGTCCTGGCTCGGGTTCCAGACCGGATCGAGCAGTCCGGGGTCGCCCTGGAGTCTCGCTCATCTGGGCCTGGCCTCGGTGGCGATCGGCTACCAGGGGGCCTCCCTTGCCGTCTTCACCCTGGCGATTCTCGGTCAGAAGGCGATGACCCGAGCCCTCACGGCTGAAGTCGATCGCCTTCGGCCTCCCCCCTTGATCTCCACCGACCCGGACCCGGCCGCCCCCCCCTCGGTCGCTCCTCCCGCCGATCGCCTCCCGACTGTCTGAACTCGCCTCCCTCCCTTGGTTCTGATTCCGGACCTCTGCAGAGGAACCTCCCCGCCGATGTCGCCGCTGCTGGTCGTCGTTTCCATCGTGCTTGTGGACTTGCTCGGATTCTCGCTGGTCATGCCGCTCTTGCCTCGGTACGCCGAGCAATACGGTTTTGACGAGCGCATGATCGGTGCATTGTTCGCTGCCTTCCCGCTCTGCCAGCTCATCGCCGGGCCAATCCTCGGACGCCTGAGCGACCGCTACGGGCGTCGGCCGATCTTGCTCATCAGCCAGGTCGGCACCACGCTCTCGTTCCTGATGATCGGCCTGACGGATGTCTTCGTCATCATGCTGCTCGGCCGGATGCTCGACGGCTTCTCCGGCGGTAATATACTGGTCGCCCAGGCGTACATTGCCGACGTGACGAAACCGGAGGAGCGAGCCAAGGGGCTCGGCCTCATCGGCGCGGCCTTCGGCGTGGGATTCGTGCTCGGACCGTTGCTTGGGGGGCTCCTTGTCTCGTTGCCGATCGGGCCGGTCTGGAGCCTTCGTCTGCCGTTTCTGGTCGCAGCCGGATTTTCAACACTTGCCTGGATCTTGACCTGGCGATGGTTGCCCGAATCCCGCCCCCCGGGGATCGAGAATGTACCAAGGGCGGCCGTCCGCGCTCCCGGCTGGCAAGGGCTCGTCCGGGCCGTCGGCGATCGAAACGCCCGACCACTCGTCCTCCTCGGGGCGCTGGTCGTCTTCGCCTTCGCCAGCCTGGAGGGAACGTTTAGCCTCTACCTGGAACGCCGGATGGGACGCGGGGCCGGCCAGGCCGCCTATTGGTTCGCTGCGCTCGGTCTGGTCAGCGCGATCATGCAAGGAGGCCTGATCCGTCGTCTCGTACCCAGGTTCGGCGAGCCTCGCCTGATCCCTGTCGGCCTTGCCCTGCTGGCTTCGGGGTTGGCCTCGCTGGCGATCGTGCAAACGACGGCCGGACTGGCATTGGCGGTGGTGCTTGTCGGTCTGGGCCAGGGGCTCGCGGCGCCGACCGTCTCGGGCCTGCTTTCGCGTTCGGTCACACCGAGCCGACAGGGAGCCATCTTCGGAGCCTTGCTTTCGGCGCAAACGTTTGCACGATTGATTAATTATCAGACTGCGAATGAGTTGCTTGCCCGCTACGGACCCTCCGCTCCGTACTGGGAAGGGGCGGTGATCGCCACGCTGGCCTTGCTATTGTCCGGCTGGGCGATTCGGACGGCCCAATCTTCGGGCGATCGAGCGGGTGAAGTCCACCTGGCGAGTGCGGCCTCCAACGCTGACGTCTGAGGGACCTGAACCATGCTCGCTTGGCCTGCTCACGTCTCATCGCGCAGCTCGATCGGGCAACGTCCCCGCGGCGGTTGATTCGAGCGGGTGTCCGCGGTAGCCTCAATGGCCGAAATGGACCCGTTATTCGAATCACCCCGCAGCACAGAGGATCACCCGATCATGGGAGCCGACGCTCGCATCGACGAACTGAAGTTGGAACTGCCCAAGGCCCCGAAACCGGTGGCGACGTACGTGACGGCCAACCGTCACGGGGACTTGCTTTACGTCTCGGGGCACGGCCCGTTGAAGCCCGACGGCTCGATGTACACCGGAAAGCTCGGGGCCGAGCTCGACCTGGAAGCTGGGAAGATCGCCGCGCGACAGGTCGGACTGGCCATTCTCGCCACCTTGCGATCCCACCTGGGGACGCTCGACAAGGTTGAGCGACTGATCAAGACGCTCGCCCTCGTCAATTGCACGAGTGAATTCGCCCAGCAACCTCAGGTGGTCAACGGCTACTCCGACCTGATGCGAGATGTCTTCGGCGACGCCGGCGTTGGGGCCCGGAGCGCATTGGGGACCAACAGCTTGCCAGGTAACATCGCCGTCGAGATCGAGGCAATTTTTCAGATCAAGGACTGACGGAGCAAGGCCCGCTCATCCCATTCCCCCCTCGCGGGAATGGAATGAGCGGGGCTGTTGAGCAGGTGTGCCGCACTTCTCGCAACTCAAGACCAGGGTACGATGAATGCACAAAAAAGCTGAGTACCGATATGTTATTCTTGATTACAATGGCAATTGCTGGCTGGTACAGGACGGTGGAACCCAGAAGACCTCCGGCTTGCCGTCGATGCTGGCCGAGGGGTGGGTGCCCGTCCGAGAAACACCCTTTCATACCGAAGGTACCGTAACACCCTACATTCTCATCCTTTTGGAACAAGACGGCTCCGGCACAAGCAGCGACTTTGGCTTTGCCTGACGGATGCACTCCCATCAATCAACCAAAGAGGGATCGGACCGTGACTCGACCGGGAGGACGACTCGACGGCCGATCCTGCCTGATCGTGGGGGGAACGGGTGGGATTGGACTGGCAACGGCCGAGCGCTTCCTCGCGGAAGGTGCACGTGTGGTCGTCTCGGGGAAGACTCCCGAGGAGGCGAGCGAGGCGATGAGCCGGCTTGGCCCGCTCGGTCCGGTCTGGAGTGAACAGGCGGACGTCTCCGACGAGGACTCGGTCATTGAGTTGTTCGATCGGGCGGTGGCCTGGCTCGGCGAGCGGCTCGATGTACTGGTGCATGTGGCCGGGATCAGCGGCCGACGCTTCGGTGATGGCCCACTTGATGCCTGTACCCTGGACGGCTGGGAAACGGTGATGGGTGTGAATGCCCGCGGTGTTTTTCTGACGAATCGGGAGGCGGTTCGACGGATGATCACAAATTGCCCAGGAGAAAATTTACATGAGTTGACTGGTTTGCGCGGATCGATCGTCAACGTCGGCTCGGTGCTGGCTCGGTCTCCGGCTCCCGACTATTTCGGTACGATTGCCTATGCGGCAAGCAAGGGGGCGATCGAATCGTTGACCCGAGCCGCAGCGGCTCGTTACGCACGCGACGGCATCCGGATCAACCTGATCGCTCCCGGGCTGATCGAAACGCCAATGGCCACGCGAGCCGTCAACGACCTGGCCATCCGGCACTACCTGCATACGAAGCAACCGATGGCCGGTGGTCCCGGATCGGCGCTCGACGTGGCCGAGGCCGCCCTCTTTCTGGCCGAACCGGCCAGTCGGTTTCTGACGGGGGTTGTGTTGGAGGTCGATGGCGGCTGGTCCCTTTCCGATGGTCAACTCTTGAACGGATAACGCAATGGCGGATCGTGAACGGAATGATGTTCTTGCGCAATACCTGGTTGCCGCCCGATCGGCCATTGACGCGATCGAAGCATCCCAGCTTGATGCCATCCGTCAGGTATCCCAGCAGTTTGCGGAGACGATACTTGCTGATCGTTTGGTCCACGTCTTTGGAACCGGCCACTCTCGGATGGCAGTCGAGGAGATGTTTCCGAGGTATGGATCGTTCCCCGGGTTCCATCCGATTGTCGAGTTATCCATGACCTTTCATAATCCGGTGGTTGGTCCCAACGGGCAGCGTCAGGCGATGTTTCTCGAGAATGTGCAGGGTTTTGGGCCGGTCCTCTGGCGGAACTTTGTGACAGACCCGCGCGACTGCGTGCTCGCCATTTCCACAAGTGGTTGCAATGCGGTGACGATTGATGTGGCCAATGAGGCGAAACGTCTGGGAATGACGGTCGTAGCCCTGACCTCGCTGGCTCATAGCGAGGTGTCGACCTCGCGCCATGAGTCGGGGAAGAAGTTGCACGAGGTGGCGGATTTGGTGCTCGATCAGAAGGCCCCGGCAGGGGATTCGAGCGTCTGGATTGAGGGACTCGACACTCCGGTCGCGCCGATCTCGTCCGTCAGCGGTTGCACGATGATCAACCTCGTGAAGGCCGAGGTTGCCCGCCTGCTCACCAAAGCCGGTCGGCCGCCGAAGGTGCTGACCGCCGCCTGCCACGTTGGCACCGATCGGGCACGGACCTTGTTCGACGAGACGTATGACGACTACCGGAGACGTGTGGGCGTGCTCTATCGCTAGGGACGGAACCCTCGATCGCACGCTTCTCGATGAATCCGATTCTGACGCCCCATTCCCATCAGTGATCAGGGTGCCACCTGGCCTCCACAACTGGAGCCGGAACCGGCCGTGCAGCCGTAGCAGTGCAGCCCGGTCACGATCGGTTCGGTGGTAAGGAGATCGAGGTCGAAGTCGGCGATGTGGCGCGGCCGGGTGGGCAGGTCGAGCTGCTGGTTGAAATCGCAGTCGTACAGGGTGCCGTCCCAGGACACCGAAAGCAGACTGCGGCACATGACCCCTTCGGCAGCAGTCGGGTTGTAGGAAGAAATCAGGCGATTCATGTACGCATCGTACTGGTTCGTGCGCATCAAGAATTCCAGGAATCGGTTGATAGGCATGTTTGTAATCACGTAGAGGTGATTAAAGACAATGCCGTATCGGTTGTTGAGTTCGCGGTGGAAATCGGTCTCGATCGAGGCTTGTTTCGGGGGAAGAAACGCGCCGGTCGGGTTATAGACAAGGTGGAGCAGGAGTCCGGAGTCGGGGACTCCATAGCCGAGGCCATTGAGGCGGCGGAGGGCGGCAATTGAGTCGTCGAAGACGCCGGAGCCACGCTGGGAGTCGGTCGAGCGAGGGAGGTAGGAGGGGAGACTGGCGACGGTTTCAACGCGATGCTGGGCGAGAAACTCGGGCAAAGTCTTGAAGCGGGGGACGGTGAGGATGGTCAGGTTGCAGCGATCGATGACGTGTCGGCCGAGGTGTCGAATCTGTTCGACGAACCAGGAAAAGTGAGGATTCAGTTCGGGAGCTCCGCCGGTGAGATCAACGCGGGGAATCCCAGTTGCTTCGAGAACCCGGAGACAGTGGGTCATGGTCTCTCGGGTCATGATCTCGGTCCGATCGGGACCGGCGTCGACGTGGCAGTGTTTACATGTCTGATTGCACATCTTGCCGAGGTTGATCTGCAAGACGTCGATGCCAGTGCGCGTCAGGGGATGAAGCCCATGCGACGCAAGCGACTCGTGAAAGGGCCGAAAGGTTCCGGAGGGCCGGAGGATTCGAAGTTGCTCGTCGACGGTTGCCAGGGGGTGTCCCTGGCCGAGAAGACTGCGGGGCATGACAGGCTCGTGAGTCGAGTCGAAAAGGAAACGGGGGCTGCCCTGATCGTACCATGTGGAGGATGAAAACGGGATCGTTCGCGGGCAAGCGATTGGCAGGACTCAGGAAGAAACGAGATTAGCAGACGCCGTGCGGTTGATTGTCGGAAACGACGGGGAGATGCACCTGTCGAAGGCGATCGACCTTGGCCAGCGCGGCTTCAAGATCGCGGACGAACAGTTCGGCGAGATCGCGGCTCAGGTTCTCTCGGACCACGGCTCGGAGAACGCGAATCTCCTGAGCATTGGGAGGCAGGGGGTAGGCAGGGACAATCCAGCCCCGTTCTCGGAGGGTCTCGGAAAGCAGGTCGAGGGTTTCGGCAGGCTCCGAGGGGTCGGCGAGGGTCAGGGCGACGACGGGAATGGCTCGGGTGTCGCCAAGGCGTCGGAAGCGGCCGATCGCGTCGATCCGATCCTGGAGATACGTGGCATTCTCCATGATATTGCCGACAATCCGGGCGTATCCGGCGAAGCCGAGTCGGAGAAAGTTGTAATACTGAAGCAGAACGGGAGCGCTGGCACGGGAGAAGTTCAGGCTGTAGTTCGACATTTCGCCACCGAGGTAGCTGATCTTGAACACCAGCTCGTCGGGTAAATCGGCGGTATCTCGGAAGACGACCGTTCCAATTCCCGGGTAAACGAGTCCAAACTTGTGATTGGAAACGTTGATGGAGCGAACCCGTTCGAGGCGGAAGTCCCAGACGAGGTCGGGATTGGCGAAGGGAACGATGAAACCGCCACTCGCCGCGTCAACATGAATGGGGATGTTCCATCCGTGCTCGGTCTGGACGCGGTCGAGCAGGGAGGCAATGTCGCTGATCGGGTCGATCTGGCCGGTGAAGGTGGTGCCGAGGACGCAGCCGACGGCGATCGTATTTTCGTCAATGCGGTCGGACACGCCTTGCGGCGTGAGGATGTGGCAATCGGTTGAGAGAGGGGCAACGCGGGCCTCAACATCAAAGTAACGCGTGAATTTTTCCCAGCAGGTATGAACATCTGCGCCGAAGACGACGTTGGGTCGATCGGTGGGAAGCCCCTGGGATTCGCGTCGTTTTCGCCAGGCCCACTTGTGGGCCAGGAGGCCGAGCATGATCGCCTCGGACGATCCGACGGTGCAGGTGCCGACGGGGGTGGCGTCATCCGGGGCGTGGAAGAGGCGGCCGATCATGCTGACGACGCGGTGGTGGATCTCGTCGGTCTGAGGGTATTCGTCTTGATCGATCAAATTTTTGTTCAGAACATCCACGGCTAATCGGTCGGCTTCGGGCTCCATCCAGGTCGTGACGAAGCTCGCGAGATTGAGCGCGGGGTTGCCGTCGAGTTGCAGCTCATCGCGCACGAGACGAGCCGCGACATCGGCGGACATACCGTCGGCGGGGATGCGGTCGCGGGGGATCGAGCGGGAGAAGTCTCGCGAGGCGTAGGTCGGCGACAGCTGGGTCTCGGTGTGGCGAATCGGTTTCATGGGCCTCGGAGCCTTGGTCGGAAGAGCAGAGGAGCTTACATGGAGAGGGAGTCGTGGATGTCCTTCATCTGGACGCCGTGGACCAGGGCGACTCCGGCTCGCAAGGCGGCGGCGACCTGAACGGCCTCAGTCATCTGTTCGAGGTTTGAACCATTCTCAAGACAACTGCGCGTGTAGGCGTCGATACAATAGGGACAGCGCTCGTTGTGTGCGACGGCCAGGGCAATGAGGGCTTTCTCTCGGGCTGAGAGGGCGCCATCCTCGAAGACGGCGCCGTACCATTCCTGGAATTTTTCCCAGAGGGCAGGGGCACCCTCGGCAATTTCCGGGAATCGAGGGAGGTCCTCGGGGTTGTAATAGGACGAGGCCATGAGGGTGTCAACTCCTTTTCGCAGGGCAAGCGAGGCGTGATGATACGGCGATTCGCCGATCGAACGTTATGTCGGGATGGGTGAAAGCCGTAATCGGGCAAAGAGTGCCGAGAGGACATAAAAGCCGACGGCGACCCAGATGAGGTTGTTAAAGCCGATGGCGAGCGAGAGGTTTTCACTCAGGCCGCCCACCACCACCCCGGCCACGTTGGCCCCGAGTGCGAGATCAGGGCGAACTCGGTCTCGGAAGGCGGTTGCGAAGATGATTCCCGCGAAGAAGACAGGGAGGAAGACCACGGTGCAGGAGACGATGACGCGGAGCACATCCGGCAGGGCGAGGTAGGTCTCCAGGGGGACCAAGACGTTGGCCAGCAAAGCAAGCACCAGCGCCACGTAAGCGGGCCACTGTCGCGTTGGCTTCACACGGATCACAAAGAGATTTCCGAGCAAGATCATCACGAGGATTGCACCGAAGACGATGGAGTTCACTGCCCAGGTGGATCCGAAGAGTAGCGCCATGTGAACGACTCCCTTGGTTTCCAGGAGCATGAAGCCGGCACCAAGAAAGAACATCTGTACATCGGGTCGTCCTCGTCTGATGGGGGCGAATGCCAGGATCAAGCCAAGGGAGAGGATACCGACAATCGCCATTCCTCGGAGGTTCAGGTCGGGGATGGAAGGTTCGCGAAGGTAGAGGAAGGGCCAGGAGTCGGTCGGGACGTCAGCGATGCCAGCTTTGATGACCTGGGCGGGGCGAAGCGCATCGATGGGGCCTTCGGATCGAGGGGCGAAAAACCCGTCGATGGTCGCGGATTCGGGGTCGAGGGATGTGACGAGGACCTCGTTGGCGGCGAATCGACGGCGGGCCTCTTCGACAGAGGGGGTCGAGCCGTTGCCGGCCATGAGAAAAGTGATGTGGTTGCTTTGTGAGGCGTCGGGGCGGATTTCGTCCTGGGGGGGGAGCGAGAAGACGACGGGGGACTCACCGAAGGCGGCGTCGATCATCAGGTCGATTCGTCCCACGACCCAGCCCTGCCGATAATAGTTGTAGGCCGCGAAAACGCCACCGGGTTTCAGTCGCGCCTGGATATCTTTCATGGCCTGATCGGTGAAGAGGAAACTCTCCAGGCGCAGGCTCGAATAGCCGGAATGAAGGACGAGGGAATCGACGAGCGCATAAATAATGAGATCGTATTGTTTCTCAGTCGTACGCAGGAATCCTCGGCCGTCGGTCAGGTGGACGGTGACGCGGGGGTCTTGATAGGGTCGGTTGGGGTGGTGCTGTTGCCCGAGCCGTTGAAGGGTGGGGTCGATCTCGACCGCGTCAATCTGTTCGGCCCCGAATTGCAGGGCGGAGGCCACGTCGTTGCCCGACCCCGCCCCGATGATCAACACATCCTTGAATGCGTTGCCGCCGCCGGCCCGATTGAGCAGGTGCGGGAGCCAGTAGGCGCGACCGGTGGTCTTGACGTCGACCATTTGCTGATGGCCGATGTTGTTGGTTTCGATGAGGCGAGAGTCGGCCGAGTATTCGACCTTGTAATAGGGGGACCAGAAGGTGCGGGCCTCGTTGCCAGGCCCGAAGGCAGAGAGGGCCGCGAGGTAGATCAGGCCGATGAGGGAACCGATTTGCAGCATCGATCGCGTGCGCAAGAGTGCGATGAACACTCCTGATGCCACGGCGAACCACAGGAGCGGTGTGGTTTCGAAGCGCGAGGCGATTGCGAATCCCGCAATGCCGACGAGACTTCCGGCGATGTCGGTGGAATAGGCTGCAACCCGGTGGGGAATGGCGTTGAAGCGTCGGCCCATCACCTGGCCAATGCCAATGAACATCACAGCAATCAGAACGAAAAAGACCCCGGCCAGCACCTCGATGGGAATGACCCAGGCGAACGGGTCGCGAGCGAGATATTCTGTTCCAAAATAGATCTGTTGTGGAGATCCTTGCCCTCCCACCTCGACCATGACACCTCCGCCTGTCTGGTGGGCATAAAGAATCCATTGCGCCAGCAAGGCCGCGACAAGTCCGACGGGAAGTGTGAGGCGAGCATAGTCTCTGGTCGAGCCTGCCGCGAGCAAACCGACAGACAGTCCCAGGAAGCACGCCATCAGGACGAGGTTCGTGAAGAACGTCAAAAACGCCACTGTGGCCCCGAACCATCGAATACAGGCCAACTCAAGGAACAGCGCGACGAAGCTGATGAGAAACAGTTCGACATACGCGCGCCGGGTTGTGATCGTGCTTTCCGAAGGTGATGAAGATTCCATGCGTTCTGAGCTTTCCGGCGAGGAATCGGGCGATCGGGATGGTCAGGATGGGTCTTCGGTGCCAGGGGAGTCAGAGGGGTTAGGGTCGTGTTCCGGGTGTTCAAGCGATTCAGTGCTGATGGGTTCGACCCGAACGCGTCTGACCCGGTTTGGCTCGGCATGGAGAACGATAAGACGGTGTTGCCCAACGACCACGGCATCTCCTTCGGTGGCCAGGCGTCCGAGAAGCTCGACGACCAGCCCACCGGTGGTTCGCGAGTCGATTCCTTCGGGCACGGCCACGGCGTTGGCTTCGCGGAGTTCATCGACGGGGTAGACGCCGTCGACTTCAAATGCGCCTCCGTCCTTGGATTCAACGCGAGGGGGTTCACGGTCGAACTCGTCCTGAATCTGGCCGACGAGCTTTTCCAGAACGGTCTCCAGCGTGACCATGCCCACCACGTCGCCATGTTCGTTTAACAGCATGGCAAGGTGGATCTGATTCCGCTGAAATTCGAGCAAGAGCAGGTCGAGCTGCATGGTTTCCGGCAAGAATGGCACGGTTCGAGCGAGCCGACGCAGGTCGGGACGGCCGTCGTCCGAGCCACTGGAACGGAAAAGATCTTTGACATGAATGAACCCGACAACCGTTGTCAGGTCGTCTTCGCAGAGCGGGAACCGGGTGTGTCCGGCGCGGCGGGCGATCCGTAAATTTTCCTCGACCGACCGGGCAAGGCTCAGGTACACAATATCAATCCGGGGGACCATTGCGTCTTCAGCGGTCTTTTCTTCAAGATTGAGGACATTCTCAATCATCACTCGTTCAAACCGGGAAAGGTGGCCCCCCTGGTTGCTCTCGGAAAGAATGTGCCTGAGTTCTTCCTCGGTATGGGCGAGTGCTTCGTGGTCGAGTTTGCCGATTCCGGCCAGGCGAAGAATGAGATCACTGAAGCCATTGAGCAGCCAGATCACCGGGAAGAAGAGGTAGTAAAAGGCCATCAACGGCGGTGCGGTGATCAGCGCCATGGGCCGGGCCGCCCGAATGGCCAAACTTTTTGGGACAAGTTCGCCAATGCTAATGTGGAGAAACGTCACGAAGATAAAGGCGAACGCGGGGATGATCGGAATCCGCTGCCCTTGAATTTCCAGCGCACGTTCCGGCAGACCCATCGAGTGCAGCAGGGTTTCAATCCCTGGTTCGACCGATCGTTCGATGACGAAGCCCAGCCCCAGGCTCGCCAGCGTAATTCCGAATTGCGAGGCGGACAGGTAGGCGTCGAGATGGTCGAGCAACCGGCCCGTGACCTTCGCCGCCCAATCGCCCTGTCCGGCCAGCTCATCAATCTGGCTGACCCGAACCTTGACCAGCGCGAACTCGGCCGCGACGAAAAAGGCGTTGGCCAGCAGCAACCCGGCCACAACCAAGAATTCGACCATGCCCATCCTCGGGCCTGTGCGATGATGGCGGCCCCCGGGGTGATCTCCGCGCGACGGGGGCCCGAATGCGTCCCCACCGCCGATCGACCCAAAGGCCCTGTCTTCCCCGCGATCTTACCCGAACTGACTTCCCCTCGCACGATTCTTCTACCCGAGCCCCGCCGATTCACTGTTTCTCAGGCTTTGCGGTCGTCCTGCCTCCTCCGCATCCTATCAACCTCAAGCTTTTACCTGGTCCTTCCCTTGAACGGCCGACCGCTGCAATGGCCCAGACGATCTTCCTCAAGTGTTCGTGCTCGGTGCGCTCCCTTCGCCGACTGCTCGACGCGATCCGGCTCGTCATCCGTCGATCCTGTGCCCCCCTGACTTTGCTGTTCGATTGGTTCCCTTTCTCCTCGATTTGCTCTCGATTCCTCAACACCGGGAATTTTTCACCTTGAACCCGGCCAATCCGCTCGTTAATGTGAGACTGGTTTTTCCCACCTTGCCTCGGGCGGCTAGCTCAGTTGGTTAGAGCGCCATCTTCACACGGTGGAAGTCACTGGTTCGAGTCCAGTGCCGCCCATTTTTCTCATGTGTTGCCGATCTTGGAGTGAGAGGTTCCCCAGGGGTGGGGGGGGCCGGATCGGGGACGATTCGGGTGATACGACCGTCGAGGTTGCTCGGCGACTCGTGGTGACGACGTGCTTGACCGGATCGATTTGCGGGTCCGATGGTCAAGAACGAGGATGCAGCGCAATCTCAATCGAGGGACGAGGAAGCCTTCGATCGATGGCTGATGCGCACCGGGTCGACTCGGTGAGTTAGGCTTGATGCTTGCGTTGGATGGGATTGGAGGTGTCAGAATCCTGAGTGATCTGAGCGTTTGCCTTGCTCGGTGAGGCGACGATCAAGGCGTCGATCGCAACGCAACACGGGGGACAGGCCGATGGAACGCCCCAAGATCATCGTCTTTGACGTGAACGAGACGCTGCTCGACCTGACGCCCTTAAAAGTGAGCGTGGCTGAGGCCCTTGGAGGTCGACCGGACCTGGCGTCGCTCTGGTTCACGACGCTCCTCCAGTATTCACTCGTGGCGACGGTTGCCGATCGCGACCAGCACTTCGACGAAATCGGGGTTGCCTGCCTGCAGATGATCGCCGAGGGCCAAGGAATCCGGCTGGATCACCACACGGCGCGGCGTTGCCTGGCTCTGATGCGGGCGCTGCCTCCGCATCCCGAGGTCACCTCGGCCCTCGAACGCTTGCGGGACGACGGATACCGGTTGGCGACCCTGACCAACTCCTCCAGGGCGGTCCTGGCCGATCAGATGACGCATGCCGACCTGGAGCGTTTTTTCGAGGCCATGCTGAGCGTCGAGGAGATTGGGCGCTTCAAACCGCATCCCCACGTCTACCGCTGGGCTGCTCGCCGACTGGGGGTGGAGGTCTCGGAGTGTCTGCTCGTCGCCGCTCACGGTTGGGACGTGGCGGGGGCGTCATGGGTCGGCATGCGGACGGCCTTTGTCGCTCGGCCGGGCCAGTCGCTGTATCCGCTCGGCCCGGCCGTCGATGCCACGGTCCCTTCCTTCGCAGACCTTCCTGAGATGGTGGCGCGGTTGGTCTCGTCTTCGCGAGCGGAAAGGGGAGAACCGGTGCTTCTCAAGAAGATCCTCGACCCTCAGGAGCACCCTCCAGAGACCTCGGGTCGCGTGATCGACCTTGCGGCCGAGGCGGCAGTGCGGGTGACGTCGGAAGACCCCGAGCATCCGATCGACCATGCCTTCGATGACTCTGAAGGTCCCGGAGGTTCGCGTTGGATCGCGGGCACGCCCGGCGAGCAGACGCTGATCCTGGCCTTCGATGCTCCTCAGGGAATCACTCGGGTTGCGCTCGAAGTTGAGGAGCGGAACGTCGCCCGCACTCAGGACCTTCAGCTGGCTCTCTCGACCGACGGCGGACAGACCTACCGGGAAGTCCTCCGGCAGGAATACGGCTTCAGTCCGACCGGATCGACCTTTGAGCGGGAAGACTGGGAGGTTCGAGCCGATCGCGTCACCCACCTGCGGCTGGTCATCAGGCCCGACAAGGGTGGAAGGCCATGTCGGGCGTCGATCACGACCTTGGCGTTGCGGGGTTGAACGCTGACGGAATCAACAGATCGGCACGCCCTGTCCCGACCTCTGAGGAGAGTACGGTTCCTGATCGTCGCCATCGGAACCCTTGCGTTGGAAAGATCTCGCAGCCGGGAGCGAGAGGCAGCCTTCTGAAGCAATTCTCCGTCAGACGCCTCGTTCAGGAGACGAGGGTCGGAGGGGACCACCTGTGGTATGCTCGGACGCATCGAATCCGATCGATTCGCGGGCCTGGTGATCTCCGGATTGACCTCACCGATCAGGACGATAAAACGAGGAAAAGCATGATCATGTTTCGAGTTTGCTCTCGATTCCGAGGGATCGTTCCGTCGACCCTGCTTGCGGTGGCGCTCGTCCTGAGCCCCGACGGCGCTCAGGCCTGGCAAGGCGGAGCTGCCCCGCCGGTGGTTGACGAGCCGTCGAAGGAACTCCCGATGCCCGGAGAAGTCTTTCAGGTCGAGGGACAAACCGCCTTCCTCATCCTGCCGGAAGGAGCATCCGCGACCGAAGGCATGCCGTGGGTCTGGTACGCCCCGACCCTTCCAAGGTTGCCGGGACCCGAGGAGCGCTGGATGTTCGAGCGGTTCCTCAAGGCCGGGATCGCCATCGGCGGGATCGACGTGGGAGAGTCGTTCGGGAGCCCCGAGGGACGGGCACGCTACACCGCCTTTTATGAGTCGCTCGTTCAAGGACGCGGACTCTCACCGCGGCCCTGCCTGCTGGCGAGAAGCCGAGGGGGCCTGATGCTCTACAACTGGGCGGTCGAGCATCCCGAGTCGGTGGCCTGCATTGCCGGTATCTACCCGGTTTGCGACCTTCGCAGCTATCCCGGCGTTGATCGAGCGTCTGCCGCCTATGGGATGACTCCGGAGAAACTGACCGACGCCCTCACGTTGCACAATCCGGTGGACCGGGTCGAGACGCTGGCGAGGGCGGGCGTGCCGGTCTTCCACCTCCACGGAGACGCGGACACGGTCGTTCCCATCGAGGCGAATTCGGCGGCGTTGGCCGAGAACTACAGCAAGTTCGGTGGCGAGATGACGCTGCGCGTCGTTGAAGGGGGCGGGCATACCATGTGGCCAGGCTGGTTTCAGAGCCCGGAGCTCGTCGCGTTCGTGATCGCCCATGCGACAGCGAGCGAGCCAGACAAGCCCTGATTGCAAGCTCCGGGAGTTCGTTTCAACAGGGCACCGCTCGGCTCGCGGGCATGGTACACTGGTCGCCAACCGGATGAACGTGGCGACCTCTTTCTCGGGAGCATGATCATGCGACGATGGACTTCCATTCTGGCCGCCTGTGCCGCCGTTGTCACGGGCGGAACGCCGAGCCAGGCTGGGGCCGAGACTCCTCAGGTTGGTGAGCGGTACCCGGATTTCGTCCTCCCGAGCATCGACGGGGGCGATCCCGTTTCACTCTCGCAATTCCGGGGCAAGAAGGTCCTGTTGATCCAGTTCGCCTCGTGGTGAGCGGGCTGCCGCAGGCACGTGCCGGTCTGGCACGACTCGACCCGATCGTGGGTAAACGACGGACGCCTGGTCCTACTCGGCGTCACCCAGGAACAGCACGCCGACCGCTGCCGCCTGTTCGCCCGGTGGCAGGAGTTTGAGTTCCCGATCCTTCACGATCCGATCAATGTGCTCCAGTCGGAGGCCGTGCCGATTCTCACCGCCATTGACGAGCATGGAATCGTGCGCGACCTTCAGCCTCGGCTGGAGACGTTCGAGGCGGAATTCCTCGATCGCTCGTTCCCGGCCGAGCACACGAACGCCGAAGTTGCTTCTGCCCAACCTCCCGATCTCGACACCTTGAGGAACCTCGCCCGATCGAACCCGACCGCCGATGCCTGGCGATCGCTGGGAGATGCCCTGGCCTTGTGGGGCGGCATCGGTCGGATCGACGAGGCCATCGAGGCGTATGAACATGCCCTCGCGCTCCGGCCGGACGATGCTGACAGTCGCTTTCGGCTCGGAGTTTGCCACCGGATGCGGTTCGAGTCGCCCCATCGACTCCCCGGCGACTTCCAGGCGGCCGTCGATGCCTGGGGCCAGGCGCTCAATCAGGAACCGAATCAGTACATCTGGAGACGTCGAATCGAGCAGTACGGCCCCCGGTTGGCCAAACCGTACCCGTTTTATGACTGGGTGGACGAGGCCACCGAGGCACTCGCCGCCCGGGGAGAGCCGCAGGTTCCGCTCGCCGTCATGCCCACCGGGGCTGAGATTGCCCAGCCCTCCCGAGACTTCGAGGTGTTCGACGCCGTCGAGCAGTCCCCCGATCCCCAGGGTCGCATCAATCGCGATCGGCAAGGGCTCATCGAGGCCGAGGTCGCCGTCGTCCCCGCGAAGGTTCGTCCGGGAGCAACAGCTCGGGTTCATGTGACCTTCCTGCCCAATGCGATCCGGAAGGCCCACTGGAACAACGAGTCGACGCCCTTGCGCCTGTGGATCGAACCTCCTGAAGGATGGCGTGTCTCAGGGAAGTTGCTGACGGCCCCTCAGGGGGACGAGGCCGAAACGAACGAGATTCGCCGCCTCGATTTCGAGGTCGAGGTTCCTTCCTCGGCGACCGGCCCGACGCGCATTCCTGCCTTTGCCCTGTACAATGTGTGCGAGGACCTGGGCGGTGTCTGCCTCTTTCTTCGACAGGATCTCGTGATCGAGGTCGATGTCATTCAAGAGGCCCCTTGAACCGGTTTTCTCTCAACGTGGGAGGATGGCGATGCGATTCAAGCGGCCTGGGATGAGCGTGGTGATCGTCCTCGCCAGTGCCGAGGTTGCCTGGGCAGGGATGCCCTCGATCACCCTGACCGACCTGGCCCGGATGCGGATGCAAACGCTCTCATTCTTTTTGCTCGGAATCCTCATCTGCTCGTGGATCGTGCAGCGCATCTGGAACGGGCTGAGCAAGGACTTTACCTGGCTCCCCCGACTGACGTTCGGCAAGGCCCTCGGCCTCATCACGCTCTGGGGGTTCCTGTTCGTCCTCATCCTGACCATGATCTCCGGTGCCCGGGAACTGATGACACCCGGCGCCTGGGAAAAGCAGGGGTTGACGTATACGATTGTTGAGGAGAGCCCCACGGAGGTTTCCCCCGATCCGCTCCTTGAGGAACGCCGCCGGGCGCTCGACCGGCTTCGGATCGCCCTTTGGACCTATGCTCGAAGCCACGACGGTCGTTTCCCTTCCCCGGACGACCTGACCGCCATCCCCGACGAGGCGTGGCAGGTGCCCGACCCCTGCGGCATGCGGTACCTCTATGTGCCCGGACAGATCGCCGACGAGGGCCACAAGCCGCTCGTTTACGAACCGGAACTCTTCGACCTCGATTGCCTCGTGCTCCAGACCGATGGCCGGATCGTCGTGATGACCTCCGACGCGATCGACCACGCGCTCGGAGAGGAGCAAACCCCATGAGACGGTCGATCTTCGTGGGCTGCATGACGATCGTGGTCCTCGTCAGCCTTGCCACCATTGGTCTGGTCGTGCCGCTTGATGTGACGATTGCCCTGACAGTGGGCTGGGCCTTCTTCCTTGGCCGGGTGCTGCCGGAGGTCACCATTGCCTGGGATGGGGTGGTTACGGCAGTGGTTTGCATCGTCGTTTTCGTGGTTGGTGCCCATGCCTTTCTTCGCTGGATCGCGCAGCAGCGCATCGCGGAACGCTCAGAACACGCTCGACCCTGGCCGTTCCGGTGGACCGCGGCGATGACGGGGGTGATCCTCGTGATGTTCCTCGCCGGGATCGCGGCGACCGGGGTCGTCCATCAAGTCGGCTGGCTGTTGACTTCGGGCGAGCCGATCGCAGGCTTCGTCAGTCTGGCCGCGCAGCGTGCTCAGTCGTCGAACAATCTGAAGCAGATCGGCATCGGTTTGTCCAACTACCACGACTCGCACGGCACCTTCCCGCCCGGCGCGACGTTTGACGATCGCGGTCGACCGCTCCACGGATGGCAAGCGATGCTCTTGCCTTATGTCGAGCATCAGGCGATTTACGACCAAATTACCTTCGAACTACCCTGGGATGATCCCGCCAATCGTGAACCGTTCCAGACCGAAGTGCTCATGTTTCTCAACCCCGGAAACATCAACTCCGGGAATCTCAATCGGAGTGATGCGGCCGGGTATGCCCTCAGCCATTATTCCGGGAACGCTCGGCTTCTTGGTGGAGACATGCCACGAAGTCTGACGGACCTGACGGATGGGGCCTCCACCACGATTCTGGCCGGAGAGGTTGCGACCGAGTTCCTTGCCTGGGGCCATCCGATCCAGTGGCGAGACCCAGCCCTCGGGATCAACCGCTCTCCCCGAGGCTTCGGAAGCCCGTTTCCCCCTGGAGGAGCGAATTTTGTGTTCGCCGATGGATCGGTCCGGTTCGTGAAGGAGACAGTCGATCCTCAGATCCTCAAGGCGCTGAGTACCCCGACTGGGAACGAAGCGATTTCGAACGGGATGTACTAACGATGCGTCTTTCATCGTGGCGAATCTTGCTCAGGTTGGCCCCGCCAGCAGCATGTTCAAGACGAAAACACTTCAGACGCCTGGAAATCGCTTATGTTTGGGATCTTCGAAACAAAACGGCAGCGGCGGAACCGGATTCGCTCCCAGCCCTTTCCCGATCATTGGGGTGAGATCCTGAGCAGGGAAGTTCCGCTTTATCAACGCCTTTCCAAAGAGGATCGGCAGGAACTCCAGGGGCTGATTCAGATTTTCCTCGCCGAGAAGCATTTCGAGGGCTGCGGTGGGCTGACGCTGACCGATGCCATTCGCGTCACGATCGCCGCGCAGGCATGCGTGCTTCTGTTGCATCGGGAGACGGATCTGTACCCTCGTTTGATTACCATTCTCGTCTATCCGAGCGCCTACGTCGCCCGGGCGCGAGAGCCGATTGGCGGCGGCTTGGTCCTTGAAGGGGAGGTTGCCCGTCTGGGTGAAGCGTGGAAGGATGGTGTGGTGGTCCTGGCCTGGGACGATGTGCGTTCCGGCGCTTTAGACATTCACGACGGGCACAACGTCGTCCTGCACGAGTTTGCGCACCAACTCGATCAGGAGAACGGTCCGGCCGACGGGGCGCCAATCCTTGAGCATCGGAGCCGCTACATCTCCTGGGCTCGCGTCCTCGGCGATGAGTATGAACAACTGCGCAAAGACGCTGCGTCTGGGCGCTTGAGTGTGCTTGACCAGTACGGCGCCACCAATCCAGCCGAATTCTTCGCTGTGGCGACCGAGTGCTACTTCGAGAAGTCTGAGGAACTTCGACGCACGCATCCCGAGTTATTCGAAGAACTCAAGGCATACTATCGGTTTGACCCGACCCAGATGACGACATTGGACTGAGTGAGCCTGCGACCCCTCTCGATCGGAGCAACGATGATACTCCACCGACGACACCTCCTCGGGGCCGGCATTCTGGCACTGTCTGCGGGACGAATTCGCGCCCAGCAGGAGCAGACGATCACGGTCGAGGACCTGGATCGAGTCGCTCAGGAACCGATCCTTCGGGTCGAGGAACTGACGGCTCCCCTGGAGATCACCGCCCTGGACCTCCTCCGCAACGGTCAAGAGTTCCTGGTACGCGTTCGGACCCGAGACGGGGCCGAGGGGATGGCCGTTCCCAACTCGATGCATCTAATCCACACGTATCCGATCTTCGTGAACCGGGTCGCTCCGTTCTTCCTCGGGAAGGACGCTCGGATGCTGGAAGACCTGCTCTGGGAGGTTTCCAGGCATTCGAGCAACTATAAATATCAAGGGCTCGCTCTCTGGGTTTGTGTAGCCGCAGCCGAGTTTGCCATTCTGGACCTGCTGGGCAAGTGCACCGGGAAGTCCATCGGCGACCTGCTCGGCGGTGCCCGTCGCCGTGACATCGCCGTGTACCAGGCAAGCGGGAACCGGGGGAATACCCCTGAGCAGGAAGTTGACCACCTGAAACAGCTTGTTGCGGAGAGCGGGGCCAAGGCCGTGAAGTTCCGACTTGGCGGTCGATTTCGGCGCGATGATGCCGACTCGCTTCCGGGCCGGACCGAAGCCTTGATTCCTCTCGTCCGCGAAGCCTTTGGCCCGGACATGACCCTTTACGCCGATTCCAACAGCTCGTATTCCGTTGCAAAGGCGATCGAAATCGGCCGCCTCATGGAAGCTTATGATTATGCCTTTTACGAGGAGCCCTGCCGTTTCGATCACCTGGAAGACACAAAAACGGTTGCCGATTCCTTGACGATACCCGTGGCTGGAGGGGAGCAGGAGTCGAGCGAATACCGCTTCCGCTGGATGATCGCAAACCGAGGGGTCGACATCGTGCAGCCCGACCTCCACTATTACGGCGGCTTCATCCGCTCGATGCGAGTTGCTCGAATGGCTCATGCGGCAGGCATGGGTTGTACTCCGCACATGTCGGGCTCGGGACTCGGGTTCCTTGATGCGGCGCACTTTGTCTCGTGCATCCCCAACCCTGAGCCGTTCACCGAGTACAAGGGCGACCCTTCAATTCCCGTGACCAGCGACACCTCCTCCCTGTCGAGTGAGAACGGGGTGATCCGGGTGCCCAGCGGGCCGGGTTTCGGCGTGACGATCGACGAGCAGTTCGTTCGTCAGGCAACGCTCGTGACATCGGGATAATCCGAGCGGAGGCACTCGACAGCATTCTGGCTCTCGACGCCAGGATTCTGCGCCGTGGTCCGTCACGATGGGTAGAAAAAGCAGGTCATTCACCGTAGCCAGGCCCCTGGCGAATCCGTTCGGCATCACCCTTGCATCGGGGTTTCTCAGAAGATGAGGAACTCGTGATTGCGAGGCATATCATGAACGCGATGACCTATTTTGAGAGGTTACTTGTCTCTGCCGAGCGGATCGCCCACCATCCCTGGCATCCGAGCAAGGACGAGACGATTGCACAGTGCATCGAGGAAATCGAGATGATTGCACTGGATGGGCATCTCAGCGATGCCCAGTACGAACAGCTTCGAGCCGTCCTCCGAAGTGGGTGTTCGAACGCTGCGTGAAGGGAAGCGGTCCATCGCGCTCGGACCGTGGGGCGATCGACCGATCCAACACGATCAATCAAGGAATCGGCTGATTGAGCGTCCGTAACACGCGTTCGACCCGAAACACAATTTCAAGGTCGTTATGATTCAGGGCGTCCTTGAGTGCGGGAATGGCGACCGGACCCAGAGTCAGCAGGTCGCGCTCGGCAGTCTCTCGGACGCTCGCAGACGGATCGCCAAGAAGAGCCACCAATTGCTTTGCCTGGTCTGAGAGGTTGGGGTCGATCCCGGAGATGATCACCGTGGCAACTCGAACGGTGCGATTGGGTGGGGGGAACACATCGAGCGGTACAAGTTCGTCGAGGGCTGCTCGATCGAGGTGGGCCAGCACGATCAGTCGATCGGGTCGGAACAGCGGATCGCTCAGTTCGTTGATCGTGACGCTCGCCCGATTTTCGCCGATTCCTCGCTTAACGAGACGCCGCAAGAACTCTTGATCTGACACATTGGCATACTCGGGATCGGTTGCTGGGAACACCTTCGAGAGCGTGAGCGTGACGGGCGGGCCTTTCACCTGAGCTTCGCGAGAGGTGGCGTCCGCGCTGAGTCGCTCGGAGGTGCTGAGCAACAGGGACCCGTCCTGGATGATCCGATAACTGAGGCCGGCGTTGCCAAGCACCTCGGCCAGAACGTCACGAGCCGAACGTTGACCGGCGGTCGGAGCCGCCGACCGGGCATCGAGGTCGATCGATGCCAGAGCGAGCGTCTGATCATCCCGCACCGTTTGCAGCCCGGTTTGGGTGCTGATCCGTTGAAGGATGGCCGCAATGGGCATTTCAGAACCATCAAAAAAGATAGGCTGATTCAAGCGTTGCTCGGTCTGGGCTCGAACGGTTGCATCAGCCTCGGCGGGGAGGGGGGTGGGAGGGGAGTCTTGGGGCTTGGGGTCATCCACGTCCTGGGCTTCGTCGTCGAAGAGGTCGAGTGTGGGGTCGCGATCTGGGTTCTTGTTCGTATCCGTCCCGTCTTCAGGGTCCGAATCTCCCTCAGCGTTCTCCGAGCGAGGCTCCTCGGTGGGCGTTCCGGCGGGAAGCTCGTCAAGCCAGCCGATCCGGAACCCTCCCTCGGCCGGGGCAATCACCGCGAGATCATACAAGGTCTGCGATGACACATTCTGAAGCGTGTACTCGTCTGGGCCGTCCTGAAGTGTCAGTGGGATCGGCATGGCCAGTTCGGCGTCATACGAGAGAAATCGTTCCGTCCTGGCTTCGACCTCGATCACCAGTGAATCATCCAACTCGCGGAGCGCCCGGAAGGGGTGGGATTCCGACAGAAAGACGAGAGGCAGAGACTCTGGAACGGTCCGCGAGAGATCGATCCCGAACCATCGAAGACTGTCGACCCGTTCTCGGGCCGGAGGCCAGTGCGAGAGGAAGGATCCCGACGTGAGCTGAAGCTCGACATCATTGTCTATTGTCGGCGCTCCGAGAAGCCGGATCACCGAAACCGGAGCAATGGCCAGCCCCTTCGACCCTGTCCCATCCTGACTCGGCCGAGCCGTGCCGACCACGCTCGGCATCGCATTGCCGAACGCCTTTCGGTCGTTCATGCGTTCGTGGGCCGGAGAACCGGTCCAGATCGACCACTCCTCGACCGTGATCGGTAACACCTCCTGCCCATGACATGCTTCTCCAGTTGCGCAAAGCAGTACAACATTCACATAAGCGAACGCGAAAGGTATCCGATTCAAGAACAGTCTCATTCCAGGTGCTCGGCAGAAGAAACGCATCGGTCCAGCCCCGTGGCTCATCACCCAAGAGTGCCTAGGGTGCTTCCGGAGGATCGCGGTAGAGTCGGGCGTTGGCCCAGATCAGGCGGTCGCCCGCATCCTGATCGGGGCCATAGTCAACGACCAGCCGGAGTGTCTGGGCTCCCGCAACCGAAAGGCGAAGCGTCGTGGCCGGCGTCTCGGCGCGAAGGTCGGGATTGGCGAAAATCTCCGCGTCATCCGCGAATACCCGGCAGTCGACCCGACCAAGGCCCCTTGTCGTGTCATCAAAGCCAACCAGAGTCTCAAATGTACTGAATCGTCCGTTCAGATCGTAGGTCAGCTCGCAATGCGAGTGCACTGCCAGCCCGCGATCGAAGGTCTGGCCATTGATCGTCAGCGGCCCTCCACGAAGAGATTCGTCTCGTCTCCAGGGAATCAGGCGGCCGAAGTAGGGCGTTTGCTCGACGCGAGCGGGTTCGAGGTCGGAGAGATACGTCATTCGAGTCCCCTGGAACCGAACCGATTGGACCTCCGAGGCCGGCACCTTCAACGTCGCTCCCCAGACGGTCTCGATCGTCCAGGTCGTGCCGTCAATCGCTCGCCAGAAGCCGGAGAGAGCCTGATCTTCGGTCATCGAGAGCCTCGCGATCGGCTCGTCAGGCTCAGGGTCGACCGGGGCTGGTCCCTCGGCAAGCACAATCCCCTCGACCAGCCTCAGGGGCACCGTGCGACTCTGGTCCTGGTAGATCATCCGGATGCGGTCCCCCTCCATGCCTTCAATGATTCCGGCCACCGCCACGATCTCACCACCTCGGGTTCGGGCGAGCAAGACGTCTTCGGCGCCTCGGGTATCGAGGCGTTCGGAGAACGTACCCTCCGGTTCGATCCGGTCGATCACCTCCACGCGGACTCCTCGGATCCGACCGAGCGGGATCGCGATCGTCTCCGACGCTCCCCAAGGAAGCGAAAGAATGAGCGATTTTTCATCTATTGCGGTGAGTGTGCCGGACAGCTCCTGCCCATCCTTAAGGAACACACGAACGTCGTACCCGGTCGAGTTCGCGGGCAGATCGGCATCGACCACGTGAGCCGGGTCGGTGCTCTGGTCGACCTTCACGGTGAGAGACGCGGACTGCTGATCCGCGTAGGTCAGATTGATCTGGAATGATTTGCCGTTGCAGTCTCCTGCAGGGGGTTCGAGGAACAGGTCGGCGTGGGGACGTTTTCCCGAGCGTTTCAGCACGAGCGGCCAGTCCGTTGATCCGCTGGTGTCAAGTCGCCAGCGGCTCTGGCCCTCGTCGGTCTGGCACGAAGCGACAATTTGAGTGAGTTCCGCGTCGCGAAGACCGGAAAGCCTGAGATGAAGGTCGCGGATGCCGTTTGGTTCCGGTTCCGCACGAGGGGCCTGAGTTGATCGCGAGGTCGAAGGGGTTGGGGTGGTCCTCGGAACCACGGTCCCCGGTGGCGGCAACGGTGCATCCTTCTCAGGATCGCCACCTACGGCTGGGTGTTCCTCGCTGGAGGGTTTGGCGTTCTCGGCCGTTGCCGAATGCGGGCCGGTCAGATCCACATTCGGTTGACCGAGAAAACGACCCGACAACGTGACGGTGCGTTCAAACCGGACCACATCGAGCTCATCAAGTGGGATGATCGCCTTCGGCTCGGGCGTTACGGGCGCTTCCGACGCTGCTTCGGGTGATGGGGCAGAAGCGTTCCCGGCGGACGGCGGAGGGGGGGGCGGGTTGTTCTCCCGGACCGCAGCGATCGTCCCATTGAGCGTTGCCTCGACCCGGATGGGAGCCTCCTCCGGGCCAGCGATTCGCTCCACAATCACCACTTCCTCCAGCCTTGCGACGTTCCCCTCGACGGTCGAACTCCCGGTCACAGACGGAGCCTCCGTCGGGGCAGTCGATTGCTCGGGCCTGGCCGGGCCGACCTGAAGCGAGCCGTCTTCCAGGCCGATTGGCTCTCCGTAGACGACCTGACCGTGAATTGTGCGGACGGCCGTGCCCAGCCCTCGAAGCTGGTCGGCGTGGACGGTCACCGATTTGATCAACACATCGACAGATTCGGCACCATTGCGGTTCAGGGCGAATACCTTCAGACCGATCAGGTCGCCATTCCCGAGGGGCATCTGTCCGAGGTCTCGCGGGCTCTCAGAGGCGGCATCGAGCACGCGATAGGAGAGCGTCGATCCATCGCGTTGCACGATCAATCGGAACGAATCCCCCTCGGCTGGGAAGGTAGGGCGGGGGGGCTTCGCATCGCGGGCAGCGGGATTGTTCCCGGGAGCAATCATCCTCATCTGTGACGGTTGCCGAGGGGCATTTCTGGGCTGATTGACCACGCGGTAACGGATCGAACCATCCGGCTCGGTCACGCGGACCAGGGTGGCGTCGGGCTGATCCAGGGTCTGGGTGGCGACGGAAAGCCCGACGGCCACTCCGTCCTCCTGCGTTGGGGTCGGCAGCGATCGCACCTCCATTTCGACCTGGATGGTGGCATTACCGACGATGCGCAAGTTGGATGGCGACTTCCAGCCGGTTTCCTCGTCTTTCGCGTTGACCCGGAGTCGAAGTCCCTCGGATTCGAAGAGGAAAGCGTCCTCCTTGCCGTAACGCTCCGAGGCAAGGGGCTCCAGGGCGATCGCCTCGGTATCGAACGATCGGGAGTAGTCGTCGAAGGGACCCGCAAGCACACTGGTCCCAATCACGAGAATCGTCGCGATCCACATGAGAAATGATCCCCGATCGTCGCTTCCGATCGTCTGGCCAACAAGGCACCGTTCGTTTTGAAGAATGCTCGCACGAACGAGCGAAGATGACCTCACGGTGACTGGGGCGTGTCCTGTGCCGGCTCACTCGTGGGGGTAGACTCGGTGGTGGTTTCCTCGGCGAGCCTCCGGTAGTAGCGTTCGAGGACGGTCCGGTACTCGGGCGGGAAGCCCTCGGACATCGACTGCAAAATGCGGTCGCGCTCCCGGGCGGAGAGGTTCGCCCAATCCTTCTGACTCGCATTCGGATCGGTCAGATCACCGATGCCGCCGGTTCCCTTGCCGATGGTCGAATCGGCCAGCGGGTTGGTCGGGTTGTTTCGTTTCATGCCGTTGCGGCAGGCCGCACACTCTTTTTCGAGCTCGGCAATCAACGCATCCAGATCACGGACAATGTCCTGTTGTCGGACCTGGACCGGCTCGCCGGTCTGGGTGTCCTGCAGGTCTCGAACGACCCGGCCCATCTTGACGGAAATGCCGGTGATGGGGGCCTGCGCGTTCGATTCGCTGCCGACCAGGCCGATGACACAGGCCACGCTGAAGAGTAGGGGAACGATTCGCATCGTCGAAGACCTCATACGAAGAGAACGATTGTTTGTCACTGAATACGTCTGCCGAGTGTTCTCATCGATCACAAATCCACCTCGCCGCCAAGGCCGGGCGGTTCCAACTGCCGGCCGATCTTAGAGAGCGATGCACGAATCTCATCCTGATTGTTGCGCAGGGCGTCAATCGCTCGACGCAATTCGGCTGAGAGGGGAGTGTCGTCGGGCCGCGTTTCATCCACGATCACCGTGTCGTCGTTCAGACGCGTTTGAAGCATGCGAATCATCTTCAACTCCGCGACCAGGCGATTGAGTTCCCGTTCCCGATCGCGAGGGTTCGTGGGCAGCGGGGTTCCGGGGGGCGGCGGGGTCGAGGGGGGGAGCCGCCGCATGGCCTGAATCAGGCCGAGCAGGTCCTCCTCGATGCGTCGCTCCAGGGCAATCGTCGGTTGGGTCGCATCACCCGCCTTGAGCAAGGCTTCGACCGCCAGCATCTCGCGTCCTAGCACGCGGAGCGAGGTTGGCAGGGCGATTCCGAACTCGGTGATCTCAACCAGATCGGTCAACTGTTCGATGCGAGCCGCCAGCTCGGCCTCACTCTTGGCCAGTCCCGCCAGAGCGATCAACGCCGTGCGCGATTGCTCGGCCGCTCGGGGGGCCTGGGCTTCCGTCGATTCCCGGATGGCGACCTGAGCCTCGTACATTTCGGTCAAATCGGCCAGAATCTGCGCTTGCAACTCCGTGCGCAGTTCAACAAGCAAGTCTTCCATTGCTCCGGCGAGTGTCTCGCGCGATTCCAGAAGCTTTTTCAGGGCATCAAGCTGATCGTTCGCTGCCGGCTCGGGCTCGGTCTGGGCAAGGTTGCCCTCGGCGTCTCGCATCGCTCCGCTGGCGTCGATGAGATTCTTCTGAAGCGAGACTCCCGCATCTCCCAGCCGAGACGAAACACGAGACAGGGCGTCGGTGGCATCTCGGTTTCGGTTCTGGTCGCGTTCGAACTGGCGGAACTGATCCTCGGAAATGGCAGCTTCGGCCTCGGCGATTCGCTCATCGAGCCGGTCGCGTTCCTTGAGAAACAGGTCGAGTGCCTGCTGCCCCGAGTTCAGGGCCGGATCCAGCGAGTCCGCCTCCAGGTGGGTTGTCGTGTCGTCCACATGGGGAATCGCTTGCTTGAGCCAGGCCGGTTCGCGCTCGGCGAAGAGCGGATCGGCCGCCAGCGTGGCCGCAGTCTCACGGACACCAGCCTCCCGAGCAATCGCTCCCGACACCGCCTCGGCCCGATCCTTGGGTGTTGCCGCATCTTTGCCGTTTGTGGTCGTCTCAAGCACCGCGTTTTGATCGCGGATGATCGACTCCAGGTCCTCCCGTCGTGATCGGAGGCGATCCAGCTCTTCCTGCGTCTCGATCGCCGAACGAGACCAGGCCAACTCGCGCTGTTCTTCCTTGATGATGCGTTCGAGCTGAGCGAGAGTCTCGCGCATCTGACGAAGCCGGGCGAGTTTCAGCTCGAAATCCAGATCTTCCGCCAGCAAGAGATTGCGAAGATGTTCAAGCTTTGCCAGCAGTTGACGGACCTCCGTCTCTGCCTTTCCGAGCTGGGCTTCCTCAAGCAGGGCTTGCGTATCACGCATCTGCTGGAGGATCAGTTCCTCTCGCGAAAACTTCAGCGCCAGTCGAAGCCGCGAGGCGTTCTCGGGTTCAAGGTTGAGCAAGGCCTCGGAGAGCCGGAACATCCGCTCCTCCAGTTCGGCCATTTGCGCGGCCACGTTCTCCTGGGTGAAGCCCATCCGGCTGCGATCACCGCCCAGGGGGACCGCAGCCTCGGTGGCGGCAGGGGGCGACGGAGCGTCGGTGTCCGCCTCGGCCGGGGTCGAGGGTTTTGGCGTGGGTGTGTCGAAGATGTCATCGATTCCGTCCTGAGCGACGACGGCATGCGCAAGCACCATCGAGCCCAGGAGGAGCGAGAGCATCAGCGGCAGCCGCGGGAGGCACTGGCTAGGGAAGCTCATCAAAAACCTCCTCGGTCCGGGAATCCCGGACTTGCTCGGTGGCGTCAAGAATGGATTGTTGCATCTTAATCACTTCGGCGACCTGATTCACGACATCGACAAAACTTTCCCACTGAGACATTTGTTCGAGAATGGTATTCATCTGGTTGACCACCTCCTCGTGCAAGGCTCTGGCCGTTTCCGGGTCGGCTCCCTGACGAGCAGCCCCACCCCCGAGGGCTTGCAGGACGTTCCGCAGCTCGGTCATCGGCCCGGCGCTCAGCGATCGCATGGGGGTGATGACCCCGTCTTGAAGCAATCGATGTGATTTGGCCGAGCCGATCTGATTCAGTTGCATTTCCACGAGGGTGTCGGCAATGCGCCCGCTGATCTGTTCAAGCTGCCTTGCCTGCGTCACCATCACTCGAAGCGCACCGAGCATCGCGTCACGATCTGGTGTCTCCGCCAGCGCGTCGCGTTGACCATCCACCGCGTCCAGGGCGGTGACGAACTTCGCCCGCTCTGCTCGTTGGCGGATCAAGATTTCATAAAAAAGTTCCTCGGGCGAGACCACCTGGAATCGGAGCGCGCCCGACTGCCCCCGTTGTACGCCTCGGGTCGAGGCATCTTCGGCCTCTGCAACGATCACGAAGGTTGTTCCCAGGGCCGGCGGCTGCGTGAGCAGATCCACATCGTGCCTTGCCTGGTGATCGAGCACGGCGCGCCCTTCGCCAGAGGGAATGGGGATAGGAACCGTTTCCCGATCGGCCCGTCCTGACGCGGCATTTTCCTGAGCAGGAGAAAGGCGATCGATCTGGAGGTTGACCTTGGCCAGGCCCAGGTCGTCGGTGGCCGTGAGGCTGAGTGGAATCGTTGCCACCGGTGTGACTCGCGATCCCACGCCCAGGGCCCTTAAGCTCACGCGAGGCTCTCGGTCGCGGAGCAAGGCGATCGAAAGAAACACGGATCGTGATTCAAGGCCGGTCGGCTCGGAGGTCAGTCGAAGTTCGAGCGTCGTGGCCTCCTCCAACGTCCATCGCGTTTCGAATGTTCGATCGTCGATTCGGGAGGGAGACGGGACCGCCCCCGGCTGTGCGTCGATGCGAAGATCGGCCAGAGGTTCCGAACCCGTCAGTGTCAGCTCGATCTCGGTGTCAGGGAGAACGGTCAGCAGTTGTCGTGGATCGTCGATCGTGCGGAAGGCGTTGTTCGGTGACCCAGGCTCCCGGACCCGAAGGCGAATCGATGCGAGGCTTGGGCGATCCACCCGCTCAATCCGGAACGGGCCAAGCCAGTCGTCGCCGCCTCGCAAGGAAACGCGTGACGACTCGTTGGACGCTGGAATCTCGAAGCGAAACCGAGAAGGTTCCACTGCGGTCATCACGCCATCGCGTCGACCTCTTCCTTCAACCTCCTCGCGAATGCTCACGCGATCGGGTGTTTGAAGCGATTGCGGGGCCGATCGGAGCAGCAAGGGGGCTCCTCGTCCCGGAACGTTCCAACGATCGCCGATCTGTTCCAGATCCGGAAGATCTGATCGAACCTCGATCACGAACGGTTCGTCTCGGGGAGCAAGCAAGCGGTCCTGATCGGCCAGGCCGACCACGCTGAGATACGTTCGCTGCGGCCATCGCTCCGACGACCCGAACAGCCAGCGATCCACGCTCAACCGCGCCGCTTGGGGAGCAAGCAAGGCGAAGGCGATCGGCACCAGCAGACAGCCCACCAGGCCGGCAAGTTGCCTTGCTGTTCGCCGGCGGTTCCAGAGCAGGTGCCAGTCGGATTGGGCCAGGGCCTCACTGGCCAGACGCACCGCCAGCCGGACCATCGCGGGCGAGGCCGAGCCGTTTGGTTCGCCCAGTAGGGTCGGGAGCTGAAGCACGTCGGCCACGCGTTGCCCTGTCCCAGGGCGGAAGCGATCGACGGTCATTGCCAGTCCCAAATCGTCGAGCTTCGACGCGTGCCATCGCGCCCACGTCCGCCAACCAATCCCGATCAGAACCAGCGGGGCGACGACTCCCATCACCACCAACCGGGTGGTCGTGCCAAACCGCCCGAGCCAGTCGAGCAACACGAGCAGGGATGCCGTCACGGTCAGGACCAACATCGCATCGACGAGTGATTCCAGCGCGGACTGCCACGTCAACCGCCGCCGAAGCCGCGCAAGCCGATCGCGCAGGAGCCGTTGCTCCCTCTCCAGCGATTCGAGTTCCGGAAGCTCGTCGGTCGCGATTGTCACGATGAGGCGTCCTTCTGGGCGAACGAACAGAATAGGAGAGTCCGATTAGATCATGCGTACGAGTTTGCGAACGATCCATTCACTCGTCAGGGCGATCATGAGCAGCGCGGCCAGCAATGGAGCGTTCCAGAGTTCCTGCCGCGTTTCCAGGGTGCGAGTCACCTCTCGCATCGAGATCAGTTGATCCAGGCGATCCAGATCGGTCAACTCAATCACCTGACCGCCCGTCATGCGGGCCAGATCGTTGAGCAAGGGGCGGTTCAGGCTCGGCTCATCGACTTCGCGACGCGGGGGATCGACCCGGAACGTGGTGGTCGAGACTCGCACACCCGACCCCGGGTCGCCCGTCGTTGCGGGAACGATGCGCAGGGTATAGGCCCCGGCGCGATCCGCCGGGAAGGTGGCGGTCAGGCCGGCGGGATCGCTCGGGTCGGGGTCGAACCGGATCGGCTCGGGGGGCTCTCCGGCGCGCTCCAGCTCGGCGATTAGGTCGGACCCCTCGGCAATGGCCGATTCATCGGTAAAACGAACCTGCATGGCCACCGTATCACCGACCCGGTAGCCCTCCTTGCCCAGCCCGACCTGGAACGGGAAGCGACCGCCGAGTGCCTTGTTCCGCCCGACGCGATCGATCAGGCGAGCCCAAAACCCATCAAAGTAATCTTCCGAGAGATACCGCCAGCGATACGTGCTGTCGAAGCCGAGGAAAACCGTTCGCCCCGGCCCGTAGAGCTGTGAGGCGAGCAAGACGTGCCGACCGTACTGGTTCTGCATCCTCGGGTCGCCGTGGCGCGCCAGCACGGTCGCGCCGGGTCGGGCCCGGGTGACGGGAAAGCTCCAGTACATTCCCGGCAGGCTGCTGAGAATCGCCCGGTTGCGGATCGGGTCGGGATGGAAGGCGAAGACCGGATCGGCTCGCCCTTCATTCGTGAGATCCAGCACATAGGTGTTTGCCGAGCTCAGTCGGACCTCCGCCTCGGTCCGATAGAGTCCCGGATCGCGAACCACCGGAAGGATGCGCGTCCACGAGTCAGCAGGCAATCCGCCGGCGTCTTCGTCGAACAGTTGCTGTGAATGCAGTTCACCCGCCACGAAGATGAGCCCGCCGGCATCCTTGCCCACGAAGTCAACAATCATCTGTTCCCACTCGGGACCGAGCGCGCTCATGTCGGGATCAACAAGCACAAGAACATCGTAATTTGCCAACTCCTCTCGCGAGTTCGGCAGGCGAAGGATCGGCCGATCGCCGACCTGCCGATACCCCGCGTCGGCGTGCTGGAGCCACGACACGAACTCGACCTGGGCATCGCGTTGCATGGCATTGCGGAGAAACTGAATCTCGGGAGACGGCCCGCCGGCAATCAGCAAGACGCGAATCTGCTGTCGGACGACCCGAGCGGCCGCGGTCACGTCGTTGTCGTCGAGGGTCAGCTCCGGCCCGGCGTCCTCAAGCCGAGCTCGATACTCGTACGAGCCGACGACGCTCGGCGTGGTTCGAAACGTCTCCCTCGTCAACTGACCATCCTCGCCGAGCGCAATGCGACGCTCCTCGATCGCCTCCCAATCCCCTTGATTGATGCGACGTTCGAGCGTGAGTGTGGCCTCGGCATCCTGCAACCCTCTGGCATCCACCACGGCGGCCAGGGTCATCGGTTCGCGGACGAAGGCGACGGGACTAAGCTCCAACTCGGCCAGGCGAACGTTTCGGGGACCTTCTTCCGACCCGGCTGCAATCGCAAAAATCGGGATGCCTTGATTGGCTGCGGCCTCGGCCACGCGAATCGGGTCTTCCCCCACGTTCGATCGGCCATCGCTCACGAGCACGATGCCCGCCACCGGCCGGCCTCGATGGCTTGCCAGAACGCCCCGCACGGCGTCTCCCAGCGGTGAGACCGCGCGATCGGCCTCGATCGCGTCGAGCGATTCCGGTTTTCCTTGAGAGACACCCCCCCCCCGACTGGCAGACTCCAACGTGTCCAGCGAGACGGTCCGGCCCTTGCCCAGCCGCTCAAGCTGAGGACTCAAGGTCCTGCGCACCAGGTCGATGCGAGCGGTTTCTCGCAACCGAGCCGCAGAGGATTTCCCCTCCTCGGGCTCGATGCCGAGCATCGTGGCAACTGCCGAGGCGCGTGCCTCGTCTGTGTACGGATCGGAGAACCGCATGCTTTCCGAATCATCCACAATCATCAACAGGTGAGACGGAATCGACTCGCGGCGGCTGGTGATCAGCACCGGCTCGGTCAACATCGCGGCCACGGCCAGCAGGGACACCGTGCGCAGGCCGACAATCAGGGCGCGACGAGGGCGGCTCAGATCTGTCCGTTCTCGACGGGCGAGAAACCAGAGCATTGCCACGATCGCCAGTGTGACCAGCGTGAGGGCCAGGACCCCACCGCCTCCCGGCACGGCCGAAAGCTCTAGCCGAGACTTGCCGACCATCTCGGCCCCCGGCGACGTTTCGATGCCCAGCATGTGCTGCCAGAGACTGCGGTTCATGTCGGATTCGTATCGTAAGAAAAGAGAATGGCTCAAACGAATGCTAACGCGATCGGCCGATCCAGGTTGTGAGCATTGGCTCGGCAATCATCAGGGCAAGCAATCCCCAGGCGAGCGCTCGCCAGAGTTCCCGGCCGGTCGGAGACGAGAGGGCTTCGGTTCCGCTTCGGCCGGAGGCCACCTCGACCTCCAGGGGCTCAAGCAGTTGGGTGACCTCGTCACGACCGATCCGATCCAGCTCACTTTCGCGGGGATCAGGATTCGCCGCCGAAAGCTCGTTCTGAACGCCAAGCGGGCCCTCTTCCCAGGTCAGCCGGTAAAGACCCGCGCGGCGCGTATCGGGAACATCAATGATGAGAGAGGTGCTGGGATTCTCGTCGCTGGACGGATTCAAGGGAACGGCAGTGAGTGCTCGCGGCTCGCCGTCATTGGGTGGGAAGAGGCGGATGTCGCTCAGTGACTGGCTGGTCTCCACCACCTTCCGAATCGGTTCGCCCGCCGTGACGGTATTTGCTAGGGGAGTGGCCCGTGCCGTTCCCCGTACGGCTTCGCGGATGGCCAGCACGAAGCTCGGCTCGACCGGCCAGTCGTTGCCGTCGCGGTCGGCTGTGGTCGTCCAGAGCAAGACACGACCCTCCCCCACGATCCGCTCGATCACCGCGGGCGATCGCTCGGGATCGTTCCAGCGGGCGAGCACCCGGATGCTTCCCTCGGCATCGTCTCCTCCCTCCTCAACCGTCATCACTTGCCGTACCGCCACCCGCTCCAGCGCCGAGGGCCGAAGCTCCAGCAAGGCTTCCAGCGGAGACGGTCGCACCGGCTCAATGATGACCCCGCGAATCTCCTGATCGACCATTCCCCGCATCCGCGCCGGCAGCAGGCGAGCCTCGTCGCGATCGAACAGATCGTGATACGATCCGATGTCCATCCTGGCTCCGGCGAAAATCATCAGACCCATCCCCTCACGTACCTGTCGAATCAGACGATCCGCCTGTTCCGGAGTGGGCGAGGCAACGTTGGCAAGGATGAGTACATCGGGAATTGCAAGCCTGTTCGACAGAAAATCCTCATCTTGCACCACCTCGACGCGCCAGGCGTCGGCGTCGCCCACGCCGATCGAGAGCGGAGCGGCCAGGTAATCGACCTCGCCGCCAAACGGCTCCGAGGACGGCTCGCCATCGACCAGGCGGATGAGGAGCGACTCCTTCACCTCCACCGCGGCCCAGCGGCGGTTGTCGCCGGGCAGGGGGTCTTCGGGCAGCTCAATGGCCAGGTCGTGCGGGCCGAGGCCTGGAAATCGGACCGTGATCGGCACACGAACGCTCGATCGAGCGGCGATCTCCGGCAAGGGAAGCTCGGTCGGGGCATCATCGACGCGGAGAATCGCCGAGGCTCCTGTGATGGTACTCGGCGAGTCGTTCCGGATCGTCGCCTCCCAGCGGCTTTCGGCATCGGCCAGGATGGTTCGGTCGAGCGGTTGCAGAGACTCGACCGCGAGGTTCCCCGCTCGGTCGCCGTCGTCTCCCACATCCACGATTCGAACGATGAGTCCGCGTTCCTGCCACCGTCGGGCCATCGGCCCGACCCCTTCATCCCAGCCCGATCGGCGTAAATCGGTAATGATTGTCAGTTGCTGGGTCGGAAACGTGCACGATTCCAAAACTCCATCCAGCGCCTCGAACACGGCGGGCCATCCGGTGTACGTTTCCGTCTGAGCCAATCCCAGGGCCGCGCTCGACAGCTCGTCCTGGCGGCTGCCTTCGACTTCCAGCAGGACCGGGACCCCCGGCCTTGAAGTCGTCACCAGTGAGCAGCGGTCCTGCGGCCTCGCCTGGGCGAACAGGGCCGCGGTGACCTCTCGGGCCTCTTGAAACGCTGGGGGGCCTTCCCCCTCGTATCCCATGCTCAGGGAATCATCCACCAGGACGATTCGGCTCGTCCGGCTTCCCGGCCCGGCCCAGCCTTCCAGGCCGGTCGGGTCGAGGATTGGCCGGGCGAGCATGAGAAAGAGGAGGATCGGTAACGCAATGCGCAAAAGCAAGAGCAACCACTGTTCGATCTGCAGGCGTCGGCGATTGCGACGCACCGTCAGTTTCAGCAGTCGCATCGGTGCCCATTCCACGCGTCGGAACCGTCGGCGGTTCAACAGGTGGATGATGAGCGGGACGGCGCCCAGCAAGGTTCCCCAGAGGAGCAGGGGGGTGAGAAAGGTCATCATGGCTCAGGACCGCCCCGCCTGTCGGGCCGCTCGGTCGGCGTCCAGCCGCGCGTGGAGGAAGACACTCAAGGCGTCGGCCAGCGGCTCGTCGGTGACGAACCGCACATGGTCATAGCCACGTTGGCCGCATTCCCGGCGGGTGTTTTCCAGGAAGTCTTCCATCGCCTTGCGATACTCGCGGCGGAAGGCCCACGGCTCGGCAAATAGTTCCTCATCCCCTTCGATGTCCTTGAAGATTGTCGGCCCGTCGAACGGCAAGTCCAGCTCGTCGCGGTCGAGGATCTGAAGGATCAGGGCCTCGTGACCCTGGAACCTGAGACGGTTGAGGCTGTCATACAAGCCGTCGGGATCGGTGAACAGATCCGAGACCACCACGACGACACTCCGCCGCTTGAGCTGCCCGGCAAGCGATCGCAGCAAGCCGCCCAGATCCGTCGTTCGGCTCGGAGCACAGCGTTCGAGCTGCGCCGTCATCGCCACGATCTGCGCCTGGGTGGCGTTTGGCGGCAAGGTCTCGGTCGCCTTTTCGTCGAACAGGACCAGGCCGACCGGGTCCTGTTGCCTGACCAGCAGCAAGGCGAGCGAGACGACCAGGGTGGCGGCGTAGTCAAACTTCGAGAGTGCCGCCCGGGCCCCTTTGTACGCCATCGACGCACTGGCATCGACGACGAACGTGACGCGCACGTTGCTCTCTTGCTCATATTGCTTGATGTAGTGCCGATCGGATCGTGCGAAGACACGCCAGTCGAGCCGCCGCAGGTCCTCGCCGGGCGAGTACTCGCGGTACGAGGCGAACTCGATGTTGAAGCCGAGAAACGGGCTGCGGTGCTGGCCGCTGATCGCCCCTTCGGCCAGGCGACGGGAGCGGAGCGTCAGGTCGGCGATCCGGGCGATCGCGTCAGGATCGGAATACGTCCGCGACGGCGTCATCGGCGGCCCCCTTGCGGATCGGGATGTCGTCCAGAAGGCGCTGGATGATCGAGTCGCTCGACTCTCCGGCCGCCTGGGCGTTGTAGTTGATGACGACGCGGTGACGGAGGACCGGCCGGGCGACCTCCTTGATGTCTTCGGCGGTCACGCTTGGCCGGCCCGCCAGCGCGGCCCGTGCCTTGGCCGCCAGAATCAACGCCTGACCGGCTCGAGGTCCGGCCCCCCAGGCGACCCAGTCGCCAATGTACGACGGCCCGCCGTGTTCGGGGCCTCGGGTGGCCCGCACTAGGTCCATCGCGTAGTCGATGCAATGGTCCGACACCGGGACCCGGCGCACGAGCTGTTGCAAGGCGGCGATCCGCTCCCCGGCGATGATCGGCACGATCTCCTGCCGGTCGGCCCCGGTGGTTACGCGGTAGATTTTGCGTTCTTCATCGGGAGTCGGATACTTGATGAAGATCTTGAACAGGAATCGGTCGAGCTGGGCCTCGGGAAGCGGATAGGTTCCTTCCTGCTCGATCGGGTTTTGCGTGGCCAGTACGAAAAACGGGTTCGGTAAGCCGTGGCGGTGGCCGCCGGCGGTGACCTGGCGTTCCTGCATCGCTTCGAGCAGGGCAGCCTGCGTCTTGGGAGGGGTCCGGTTGATCTCGTCGGCGAGGATCAGGTTGGCGAAGACCGGACCGGGGACGAACCGCAGTTCCCGGGCTCCGGTGCTGCGATCCTCGTACAACACCTCGGTCCCGGTGATGTCCGACGGCATCAAGTCGGGCGTGAACTGGATGCGGTTGAAGTCGAGCGAGAGGGATTGCGCCAGGCTTTGCACCATCAGGGTTTTCGCCAGGCCGGGCACCCCTTCGAGGATGCAATGCCCTCGGGCGAAGACGGCGATCAAGAGCTGATCGACGACCTCATCCTGCCCGACGATCTGCCGGGCCATCTGCTCGCGGATTTGCCGGTGAGCGGTTTGCAGCTCCTCCAGCCCGGCAAGGTCGAGGTCTTCGGTCGAGGTGCTCACGAGGCCATCCCTTTCGTCGGAAATCGGATCCGTTCAACGCTGGAAGACAGGAAGATATTTGAACGGAAGTTGCAAAATGATGGCGGCGATCGACGTGCCGTAGACCTGGCCGATGCCGTCGCCGTTCCACGAACCGTCGTCGGCTTGAAGGCTCATCAGGTGGTCGCGCGTCTCGGGAAAATAATCATCCCAGTACTCGTCACCGGCCATGTAGAACGCCTGGGCGGCGTAGAGGTGGGCGTAGTACGTGTGCCCTCCTCCTTTATTCCAGGCGTCAGTCGCCTGAAAGGCGTCCCAAACATACTTGAGACAATCGGTGGCGATTGGGCTGTCGAACTGGCCCGAGTTGTACAAGGTGGCCACCGCCGCGGCCGAGATGGGCAGGCGAGGGCCGCCTCCCGAGCCGAGCGAGTAGGCAATACCCCCCTCCGGCGTCCGGCACTTCTCCAGGTACTTCCCGGCCTCTTCGATTACCGCAGGAGGCACGAGAAATCCCGCATTGTGAGCTGCCCGAAGGGCCTGGACCTGGGTCACGGTCACCGAGCCTTCGTCGCCGGTTCCCGGAACGTAGGTCCAGCCGCCGTGGATGCTCTGCCCGCGGGCGGTCAAAATCACGGCCTTGCGGATCGCCTCGCGCACCTCGCGCCGGAGCGACTCCTTGGTGATCATCCCGTAGACCGAGGCCAGGAACATCAATGCGAAGCCGTGCCCGTGCATCGGCTGGCCGTTGTCCTGGCTTGGGCCGGTCAAGAGTCCTGAGGGGGTCGAGCAGCGCACCAGGAACTCAACCGCCCCCTGCAGGTTCCTGGCGTACGGCCCCCGGGTCGGTGAGTCGCCGTGCGCCAGAAACGCTGTTCCCGCCAGGCCGGTCATGGCCACCGGATACGCCTGGCCGCCGCCGATCATCCACGAGCCGTCGTCGGCCTGGGTGCTGGCCAGGTAATCGGTCCCGCGTTCCACGGCGCGGAGCGTCTCGGGCGTCAGGTGTTTGGGCAAGACCTGCCCGCTGCCCTGACCCCTGGCGATCCGTCCTGCGAGCCCCCCCGCGACGGCCCCGCCGAGGCATTGGCCAAGAAACGCGCGACGATTGGCGGGGGTCGGCGTGCGAATGCTCATGGTGTCCCGTCTCCGTCGCCCGAGGCGGGCCGAAGCTGGAACCGGACGAGCAATTCAACCCGCACAGGAACCTCTTGCAACCGGGTCGATTCCAACCGCCCCTCGCGCGGGGGCTCCTCGTTCGGGATGGCGACTCGGGGGACGTTGGCGATCGGATCGCCCGGCCTTGCGACTTCCTGAATCGCGACGATCGGCCCGAGCTTGGTCCCGCTCAGGCGGGCGAGCCGTTCGGCTCGGGTCCTGGCATCGGCCACGGCGGCCTCGTACGCCTGCTCCTCCACCGCCTCGAAGTCCTCGACGATGAACCGGACGAGGTTCATGTCGTACCCTCGGGAGCTGTATTGATATGGATTGACGTTCGGCTGAGGGCCGATCGTTCCTCCGGCATCCTGCGCCACGTCGAGCAATCGGGCGGCCAGTTGCAACAGCTCCTCCTCGTCTTTCCCTTGAATCTCGGAGCATCGCACGACGAGCTTGCGGGACAGTTGCACCTCGGGCTTCGCGCTCAGGGTCGTTCGGGGGTCGATGCCGCCGTACTGATTGGGAGCCGGCCCCTTTTGATCGACGAGCAGCCCACGCTCCTCGATCTCAACCTGATCGAGCTTCAGGTTCGCAAACGCCTCCTCGATCCTCGCCTTCGCGTCACGATACTTGACGATCGCGTCGGCCGTCAGTTCGGAGGCGGAGGTCACGTGCAGGTCGATTTCCATCAGGTTGGGCATGGCATCGACGATCGCCTTGCCCGAGACGGTGATCCCCTCGATGTCCTCGGCTGCCTTGTCGCGGGGGGTGTAAACCACCTGCCCAAACGCCTTGTGTGCCTCCAACCCCAGCCCGATCGTGCCGAGGAAGACGACGGCCGTCACGACCGATCGCGTTGCTCGCATCTTATTGCTCTCCTTCGTCGGTCGTTTGTGCGTCGTCGGAGTTGGGATTGAGATTCGAGTCGAGATCATCCTCGCCGGGGCGACGCTCGTAGGCCGAGATCGTTCGGTTTGAGACGGCCAACAGCCAACAGTCGGTCAGCAGCAGGTCGCCGCCGATCGACCCCGTGTCGTCTCCTCGAACGATCCGACGCACGCGGCCGGTCTGCGAATCCAGCTCGAAGATCCCGCGAGGGGTCAGGTGCCAGATGCCGTCGTTTCGGATGATCGGCCGGCCGTCGTAGCTGCCGCCGGGCAATCGGATCGACCACTCCAGGCGCCGAGAATCGACGTCGAGCGCATCGACTTCGGGGCCGCCAAGAATCACGCTGCCTTCCACCGCTCCCAGCAATCGGGCCGACCTGGCCATGGGCCGATCCCATCGCAGGGTCATCCGATCGGGGTCGATGGCGGCGATCCGGCCCGACTTCGCTCCCTTGACGAGCAAGGCTCCGTCCACCTCGACCGGACGGCCCGCGGCCGTCACCGGGTCCGGGATGCGGTTCGAGGAAACGAACACGCGGCCTCCCGAGCCCGACACCGGATCGGTCTCATACGCATAGCCCCAGGCGAGGTCGCCGGTCTCGGCGTCCAGCCGGACGAGCACTCCCGCGTGCGTATCCAGAAACACCGCCCCCCCTCGATGCACGAGTTGCGGCTGGGCCTCCTGAAACGGTACACCGTAATAGTAGCGCTGCTGGTCCTGCCGAAGCGTGCCGACCTCGGCCTTCCAAAGGACCTTGCCGTGACTGGGCTGGATCGCCAGCACAAACAGCCCTGGTCCTTGCTGCGGTTGCTGATTCATGAACGTCCGGCCGACGACGAACACCCGATCGCCGACGGGCAGGGGGGGGCCGATCAGGTCGAGACCAGCCAACTCCGAGAGGTCGGTCGATTGCCAGACCACGTCTCCCGAGTCCGATCGGCGGCAGACCAGCCGAAACGGTGCATTGTAGTTCTGGTCGCGCAGATCGCGTTCGAGGCTGAGCAGTCGATCGCCGACGGCGACCACCAGATAACGGCTCGGGTCGATCATCCGTCCCTGGTTCTGCGAGACGGCTGTGTTCAGATCATGAAACGGGGCCGATCGCCAGAGCATCTTGCCGGTCGTCAGGTCCACCGCGAACAGGTAGCTAAGGTAATTCACAAACAACCGCGATCCGTCGGTCGCGGTCCCTGGGACCGTCAGACTGAGCGGATTTACCCGCCACTGTTGCTGTTCCTGCTCGGTCATTCCCGCGACGACCGAATCGCCGAACCGTACCTGCCAGGCCGCCGCTTCCGTTGCGCCGAGCACGGGGGCAGGCTTCTTGCTGGGATCGGCCGAAGCGGAATCCTCCGGCTCCGGCTCATCAAGAACCCGATCGAGAAACGTCTCCGCCTCCTCGGGCGATCCGGCAATCACCACCTCCTCGCCGGCGTATCGCCCCTCAATGTCCCGGCGTAGCTCTTCCACTTCCGAAGCCCGTCCGGCTCGGTGCAGCGCCAGGGCTGCTTTCACGGCGATCTGGGCCGGAGGGAGGTCGGAATCGGGATAGTCGCGGAGAATTGCCAGCCAGCACTCGGCTGCGCGGTCGAACCGCCCTTGCTGGAAGCGGAGATCCCCCAGCCGATCGGCCGCGTCGTCTCCGGACGAGGTGAGAAAGGACGAGGCAAACAACCGTTCAAGCGTCTCCTCCTCCTGCTCACCGACGGCCAGATCGAGCAATCGCTGGGCCTCGGCATCGGCAAAGAGGCGGTAAGCCTCGCGTCCTTCGGGGGGGAGGCTCGCCAGCAAGCCCCTCCTGCGTTCCGAAACGCGGATGATGAAGCCGTCGTCCCGATCGACGAACCGTTCGTTCTGCTCGTCGGGAATCCCATCGAGTGCCTTGAAGGCCCGTTCCCAGGCCGATCGGCGGGCGAACCGTTCGAAGTCGTCGAGCGCTTCCTTCACCTCGGTCGAGGCTGGCGGAAGCTGGATCGGCCGCCCCGGCTCCTCGTTCGAGGGCTGCGCGGCCACCAGCTCCATCATCATGACCTGGCCGATCGCCGTTTCCGGCCCGCTCGCAAGCAACAGGGCGAACAGCCCAGCCGCTGCAACGGCCCAGCCTCGCGCGGTTCGGCCGCTCGGCAGCCCGTTTCGGAAGCGATCGACCGACCGGACCCAACCTTGCCGGAATCGTCGAGTCACAAGGGCTTCCCCAGATGGACACACACTCATGAAGGCTCAAGATAGCACTGTTGTATCGAAGTGGTCGCAGAGGGGGCAAGCGAATTCTTTCGGAATTCCTTGCACGCATGGGTTTCGTGATTCGCCCTCAAGAGCCGGCTCCCCGCTCGACCCGTGCGATTGCACCCCGTATGATCGCGCCGATTCGATCCGGCACCGAAACCTTGATCGTGAATTGGCTCAAACGAACTGCTCAAAGGAATTTGTGAGATGAAGATCGCCCGCGTTGACTCGTTTTCCGTCGAGGTGCCACAAAAACCGCCGATCGCCCCCTATCACAGCCGCTATCGCGGTGCCTCGTCCACCTTTTCCATTTTGATCCGCCTCGAAACCGACACCGGAATGGAAGGCTGGGGAGAAACCCCTCAGGTCTATCTCGGCACCAAGCTTACCGGCCGAGAGGCCGAAGGGCTCCGGTCAATGCTCGTGGGAATCGATCCGACGAACATCATGGCCGTCTATGAAGACTTGAAATTCGATCACATTTACATCCAGAGCGCCGTTGAGATGGCCCTCTGGGACCTGACGGGGAAGATCTATGCCTTGCCCCTGTTCCGCCTCCTCGGCGGCCCTTATCGACGCGAGATCGAGCTGGCCGCCTGCATGGGGATTCAATCGTACGAGCGTGCCGGCGAAATCGCGAAGCTCTATGTTGAGATGGGTTTTTCGACCCTCAAGACCAAGGCCGGTCGCGATCCCGAGGAAGACCTGGCGATGGTCCGAGGCGTTCGAGACGCCGTCGGCGACCGCCTGGAGCTGCGCATCGACCCCAACACCGGCTATTCTCCCGAGGTCTGCGAGCAACTTGCAAAGGATCTCGAACCGTACCGCCTTCAATACTTCGAGCAGCCGATGCCCGAAGACCTGATCGACGACTCGGCCCGCATCCGAGCCCTCACCTCGACCCCGCTGGCGCTGAACGAGTCGGTCACGACGATGGCCCGCGTTCGTACGATCCTTGAGAAACAGGCGGCCGACGTGCTCTTGCCCGATACGTATCAGTGCGGCGGCATCTGGGCCACGAAGCTTGTGGCCGAGGTCGCTGCCTCGGCCGGGGTTCCTTGCGTTGTCCACTGCTCGCATGATTTGGGGCCGAAGACCGCCGCCATGCTTCACCTGGCCGCCAGCACGCCGAATTTCCCGATGGCAAACGATTGTACGTATTACGGACTGATTGACGATGTGATCGCTCACCCCTTCACCATCGAGTCGGGCCGCATGACCGTTCCCGAAGCCCCGGGCCTCGGCATCGAGGTTGATCTGGAGAAGGTCCGCAAGTATCAGATCGACGCCTCCTCGTCCTGACCGGCTCGTCGCCGGTCAACACGCGGTTGTCCTTGGGTGGCTGGCTTCGCTAGAATCGCCCCAAATCCGGACTCGGCCGCGTCGTGATGAGATGAGACGAGATTCCCCTTGGCCGTGATGGCTCCGCGCGCTGATCATGTAGCGAGGTTCTGCTTCCCATGTCCACTGTCGAACTCTTGAAAACCCCCCTGTACGACTGGCACAAGGCCCACGGCGGCCGGCTGGTTGAGTTCGGCGGCTGGGTGATGCCGGTCCAGTATTCGAGCATCGTCGAGGAACATCGGGCTGTCCGACAACACGTTGGCCTGTTCGACATCAGCCACATGGGCCGCCTCCGCTTCGACGGACCCGATGCCCTGGCCTGGCTTCAGCACGTCACGACCAACGACGTGGCCCGCCTCGCCCCCGGCCGAATTCAGTACAGCCTGATCTGTGACGAGGACGGGGGCATCCTCGACGACGTACTCGTGTACCACCTGACCGAAGCAGACGGGTACGGACTCGTCTGCAACGCCTCGAACCGCCTCCGCGTGGTCGAGCAGTTCGAGCAGCAGGCCGGCTCCTTCAACGCGACTCTGGCCGACTCGACCCTCGATACGGCCATGATCGCCATTCAAGGGCCGGCCGCGCTGTTGACCCTTCAAGAGCTGTTCGAAGGACCCTCCCTCGCCGAACAGGGCTACTACAGCCATACCTCCGGCCAGGTCCTCGGCACCCGGGCCTCGGCCAGCCGAACCGGGTACACCGGCGAAGACGGCTTCGAGCTGATCGTCCATCGCGACGTGGCCGAGGCCGTTTGGCTCGAACTGCTCGAATGCGGCCTCAAACGCGGCATCCGCCCCTGCGGCCTCGGCGCCCGAGACACCCTCCGCTTCGAGGCCGCCATGCCCCTCTACGGGCACGAGCTGAGCGAATCGGTCAACCCCTTTGCCGCCGGTCTCGCCCCGTTCGTGAAGCTCGACAAGGGAGACTTCGTTGGCCGCGACGCCCTGACTCGTCTGAAGGAGGCCCCCGGCGCCGCCCGGATCGGCCTGAAGCTTCCCGGCCGCAAGATCGCCCGCCAGGGTTGCGGCGTCCTCCGGGGCGACACCCTGATCGGCACCGTCACCTCCGGCACCTTCGCCCCAACCCTCCAGCAGAGCCTCGCCATGGCCCTCGTCACCCCCGAGGCTCCCCCGCTCGGCACCGAGCTCGTGGTCGAGATTCGCGGCCACCGTGAACCGGCCGAGGTCGTCGAATTGCCCTTCTACCGCCGCCCCCGATCCTAGAGCAGTTCCCGAGTGCAAGGAGCGCCTTCTCCCCGCTCGCGTGGAGAGGCAGACCGAGACCTCCGCCACCCTCTCCCCCGCGAGCAGAGCGGGGGAGAGGGTGGCCGCAAGGCCGGGTGAGGGGGGCTGTGCCCCGAACCTCACGCCTTGCCATCCAAACGCAGCCCCCTCTCCCCGCACGCGGGGCGAGGAAGCCAGTACTCAACCCTCTCCGCCGCTTTCGAGAACAAACAGCCTTTGCCCCCCAAGGAGCCCCGACGATCATGGACCCCAAGGATCTCAAGTACGCCCCCACTCACGAATGGGTCTCGATCGACGGCGACGTGGCGACCGTCGGCCTCTCGACCTTCGCCGTCGAGCAGCTGACCGACCTCATCATGATCGACCTCTCCAAGGCCACCCCCGGCACCACCCTCTCCGCCGGCGACTCCTTCGGCGAGGTTGAGAGCGTCAAGTCCGTCAACGACCTCTACGCCCCCCTCTCGGGCGAGGTCATCGAGGTCAACGCCTCCGTCGCCGACGACGTCAACCAGATCGCCCAGGACCCCCTCGGCTCCGGCTGGATCCTCAAGCTCCGCCCCTCCTCCCCCGACGCCGAGCTTCCCAATCTTCTCGACTTCGACGCCTACCAGAAAAAGGTCGCCGAGGACTCGCACTGATCGGGAACTTCAAGAATGCTTCGAGCACTCTCAGGACTGCTGATCCCCTCTCTGCGATCAAGCGGTAAAATGGTGCCATGAAGCCCAGGGTTTACCTTGAGACCACTCTGCCCAGCTATCTGACCGCATGGCCGAGCCGCGAGCTGGTGCGGGCAGCTCATCAGCAGATCACCCAGGAATGGTGGACGGGCCGGGATGCGTTTGAGCTGTACACATCCCGACTCATCCTGCTGGAGTGTCAAGCTGGTGATGCCCAGGCTGCGGCCACTCGCGTATCTTCCCTCGAAGGAATTCCTCTGCTGGAGGAAACGCCTGAGGTTGCGACATTAGCGCAATCTCTGATCAGAGATGTCCCTCTTCCCGAACGGGCGGCGGCTGATGCGGTCCACATCGCCCTTGCGGCATTCCTCGGTCTGGATTACCTCTTGACCTGGAATTGCAAACATATCGCAAACGTGACGTTGCGACCACGAATTGAGGCTGTTTGTCGTGCTGCCGGATACGAACCTCCATTGATCTGCACGCCCGAAGAATTACCCACTGGAGGCCAGGACGATGAAGGAAGATAGTGTTTTGGAGCAAGTTCGAGCAGCCCGAGAGGCCTATGCCAAGCTTTTTGGCTACGACGTTCACGCCATGGTGGCTGACCTTCGAGCGCGAGACGATCGTGATGTCCGGCCAATCGTAAGGCTTCCCCATCGCAAGCCGTCCGAGGGGCGCGTTTCTGAGGTGGCCGGTTCGACCCGCAACAGTGACGAGGGCTGATCATCGCCGAGCCCGTCCTGGCGGAGGCTACCCTGCGCAACCAACCTTCCTCCCAGCCCGGACCTGATGTTGGTTGGGGTGAATCGGGCAGACCAACCTCATCCGGGAACATGGCGGCCTCCCGGAGTTTCGGCTCGAGGTCACACGTCTCATCCACACTCGTGGGTCCGCACTGCGATACCCTTCGGCCCATCCCTCGGGATCGAACATCCCCCAGCCCAGGACGCATCCGAAGATGACCACGCCCCGAGGAGTACCGTTCCCAAAGGCCTGGCCGTCGATCGAGCTCCCGGGCTACCGCGATCATCCCGACCTGGCGACCTACTCGTTCTTCGCGTACGAGACGCTGCCTCCCGCGCCGTCTAAACACGTCCAAGGCACCTTTGACTGGCTCAAAGCCCGGCCGATCCATGCTCCTCTGGAGGCCGGGTGGGCAGAGGACGCTGCGACGCGCTTGCCCGCGCTCGTCCGCGAGGCCAAGGCGAAGGGCCTGACGCTGCCCGAGTCGTTCTTGACCTTCATCGCGGACCCGGAACTCGTCGGCCGTGTTCGATCGTGCACCGACTGCTACTTCGAACTCCCCGATTGCCTGTTGCGACCCCCGTGGAACTCCGAGGCCGCGCTCGTCCACTTTCTTTCTGACTCGCAGGGATGCCTGTTCTGGTACCTGTACCTCGATCCGAACTCCGATCCCGTCGTCCTCGTATCCCTCAATGACTATGGCGATCCTTCTGAGTCGGTTCCGGAGATCGATCCATCGAATACACCCTCCGGAGACGGCGAATCAGATTCTCCATGGAGCGAAGGTCCCTGGCTCTGCGTTTCGTCGTTCGAGGAATTTCTCTACCGGTTCTGGATCGAGAACGAGATCTGGTATGCCATCTCCGAGGAAGCCCGGTCGTTGAATGACGAGGAACGGGCATACGCAGAGCATTACGTGACCTAAGCTGGAACCCATCGACTTCGGTTCTGGGGCGTTGAAGGTGCGATGGACTCGCTATGAGGTTCCTCGGAAGTCGCCTCGTCGGTTCGTAGGCCGTCTCGTAGAATAAGCGCCTACAATGACGCTGAGGGCCGGGCGATCGCGCACCGGCTCCTGGAGACGCCCGATCATCCGAACCCCCTGGCTGGTAATGGCCTACATTCTGAACACGGACGAACAAACGCGGGAGATGCTTGCAACGATCGGCCTGGAGTCGCTCGACCAGTTGTTCGAGATGGTCCCGCCCGGCGTCCGGCTCGATCGGCCGCTCGACTTGCCGCCGGCCCTGACGGAGATCGAGCTGACCCGGCACGTCGGGGCGCTAGCCCGAAAGAACGCGAGCATCGACGATCGCCCCTGCTTCCTCGGCGGCGGCGCGTACGATCACTTCATCCCCGCCGTGGTCGACATGCTCGCCAGCCGCGGGGAGTTCTACACCGCCTACACCCCCTATCAGGCCGAGGCCAGCCAGGGAACGCTCCAGGCGATCTTCGAGTACCAGACCCTCGTCGCGCAGCTCACCGGGCTCGACGTCTCCAACGCCAGCCTCTACGACGGCGGATCGGCCGTGGCCGAAGGGGTGCTCATGGCCATCGCCTCGGGCAACCGGCACGGCCGGGTCGTTGCCAGCGAGGCCGTCCACCCCGAATACCGGGACGTGACCCGGACCTACCTCGAGAACCTCGACCCGGAACTCGTCACCGTCCCAACTCGCAACGGCCGGACCTCGATCGACGACCTCATCGCCGCCATCACCGACGACACCGCCGCCGTCATCCTCCAGCAGCCGAATTTCTTCGGCCAGCTTGAAGACATCGAGCCGCTTGTCGCTGCCGCTAAGGAAAACGGGGCGACGGTCATCGTCAGCGTTGATCCGATCGGCCTCGGCCTGCTCAAGCAGCCCGGAGCCTACGGCGCCGACATCGTGACGGCCGAGGGGCAGCCGCTCGGGAATGCCCTGGTCTACGGCGGGCCGTACCTGGGGATGCTCGCCTGCCGCGAGTCGTACCTCCGCAAGATTCCCGGCCGACTGGTTGGCCAGACGCTCGACCGTGACGGCCGCCGCTGCTTCGTTCTCACCTTGCAGACCCGCGAGCAGCACATCCGCCGCGAAAAGGCGACCTCGAATATCTGCACCAATCAAGGATTGATGGCCCTTCGCGCCAGCATCTATCTTGCCGTGATGGGGCCGACCGGCCTCCGCGACGCCGCCGCGCAATCGGCCCGCAAGGCCCACTACGCTGCCGATCGCCTGGCCGAGATCCCCGGCCTTTCGCTCGCCTTCGACGGCCCCTTCTTCAAGGAATTCGTCGTTCGATGTGAGGGGAAGGACCCGTCCCGCGTTTTGGCCGAGGTCGGCCGCCTCGGCTTCCACGGCGGCATCGCGCTTGGCCGCTGGTATCCCGAGCTGGCCGACGCCATCCTCATCGCCGTCACCGAGAAACGCACCCGATCCGAGATCGACGCCCTCGCCGACGCCTATCGCCAGGCCCTGGCTGTGGTCTAATCGATTGCGCCGCGCACGCTGAAGGCGTCGGACCCCTCACCCCCCGCACTCGTGGGCGAGGGTTGGTTTTCACTCCCTCTCCCCCGTTCGCGGGCGGAGAGGGCCAGGGGTGAGGGGGGTCTTCTCACCCTCAATTGCCGATCGAACCACCGGCGACAACGACACCACGAACACGTACCATTTCATCCCACGCCCTAACCTCCGACCATCCCGGCCCCTCCATCCCCTCGGAGCCGATTCCCATGTCCACCCGCACCCGTCCGATGACGAGCGACGAGCTACTCCGGTTCGACGATCCGTCGGTTCGGGTCGAGCTGGACCGGGGAAAGCTGATCACGATGCCCTTACCCGGCGGCGAGCACGGCATGATTGCCTCGGAAATCCTTGTGTTGCTCGCCGTTCATGTGAAGGCAAACCGGCTGGGTCGGGTCTTTGCCGCCGAGACGGGTTTCCTTCTCCATCGGAATCCCGACACCGTCCGCGGTGCCGATGTCGCGTTTGTCGCTCACGACCGTCTGGCCCAGGTGGCCGATCGGAAAAAACATCTGCCCCTCGCCTCCGATCTGCTCATCGAGATCGTCTCTCCCACCGACCGCCCCGGTCGGATCGCGTCGAAGCTCACCGAATGGCTCGACGGCGGCGCTCGATTGGTCTGGTGGGTGTATTCTGATCGCCGCGAGGTGGAGGAGCATCGCCCTGGCCGCGATCCCCGGACGATTCCCGCGGCCGAGCACCTCGACGGCGGCGATGTGCTCCCGGGCTTCCGCGTCCGCGTGTCCGATCTGTTCGACGGAGGAGGCTGAGCGATGCGCAAACACGACGCGGCCCGACGCCACCGGCGAGCGGTCGTGATCATCGCCGCAATGGCCGGCGTACTCCTTGTCTTGCTGGCCTCGGTCGTCCCGTGGGCCAAAACGCAGTACGACGCGAAGGGGATCGAACCCTCCCCCGCGGTCGATGCCATTTTTCGGATCAGCGCGATGGTCACCGATCAACTGACACTCGTCCTCTTGCTTGTCGCGGTCCTGATCGGTCTGCTCTGGTCCTCCTTCGGACTGCTCGATCGCGCCTTTCGGTCGCGGGCTTGAACCTCGGAAACGATCCGCCGCGCTTACCTTGATCCGCTCGGTTGCAACCAGATCCCGACCGCCCTCGCACGGACCTTTTTTTTGAATCGGCGACGACCCATGTTGAAGAAAGACCAGCCCCCGCTCCTGTTCGAAGCGTCTCGCCCCGGCCGTCGCGTGCGGATCGTCCCCCCCTCGGACGTGCCCGACCGGCCGCTCGATGACCTCATCCCCGCCGAACACCGCGCCGAGGCGCTCCCGCCCTTGCCGGAACTCGGCGAGCTCGACGTCGTTCGCCACTACACGAACCTCTCGACGTTCAACATGGCGATCGACGCCAACTTCTATCCCCTCGGGTCGTGCACGATGAAGTACAACCCGAAGCGCAACGAGCGGCTCGCCTCGCTCCCCGGCATGGCGGCCTTGCATCCCTATCAGGACGAATCGACGCTTCAAGGAATGTTGCAGCTCCTGTTCGAGATTCAGCACGATCTTGGCGAGATCGCCGGCCTGCCCGCCGTCAGCCTTCAGCCTGCCGCCGGAGCCCAGGGGGAGCTGACCGCGTTGATGGTCGCCGCCGCGGCCTTCCGCGATCGCGGCGAGCACCGCACCACCGTCCTCGTCCCCGACAGCGCACACGGCACCAACCCCGCCTCGGCCCAACTTGCCGGGTTCAAGGCCGTGACGGTCAAGAGCGACCCGCGCGGCCTCGTCGACCTCGACGACTTCAAGGCGAAGCTTAACGACGAGGTTGGCGTCTTCATGATCACCAACCCGAACACCGTCGGCCTGTTCGACCAGCAAATCACCCAGATCGCCGACTTGCTCCACGAACGCGGGGCCTTGCTCTACCTCGACGGGGCGAACATGAACGCCATCCTCGGCGTCGTCCGGCCCGGCGACATGGGGGTCGACCTCATGCACTACAACCCGCACAAGACCTTTTCCGGCCCTCACGGCGGTGGCGGTCCCGGCGCCGGGCCGATTGCCGTCCGCGACCACCTCGCCCCCTACCTTCCCGCTCCCACCGTCGGACGGCGCGACGACGGCACCTATTTCCTCGACCACGACCGCCCGAAGGCGATCGGCCGCGTCCGCTCCTTCTTCGGCAACGTCGGTGTGCTCGTTCGCGCCTACTGCTACATCCGATCGCAAGGCCCCGAGGGGCTCAAGGCCGTCGCCCAGCACGCGGTCTTGAATGCCAATTACCTGCTGGCCCTGGTCAAGGACGTCTACCCCGTGCCCATGGGCGATCGCTGCATGCACGAGTTCGTCGCCTCGGCCCGCGCGATGGCCCGCGATCGCGGCGTCCGTGCGATGGATATCGGGAAGCGGCTGATCGACTACGGCTTCCACGCCCCCACGGTCTACTTCCCCCTGATCGTCTCCGAAGCCCTCATGATTGAACCGACTGAGACCGAGAGCAAGGAAACCCTCGACGCCTTCGCCCGCGCCCTGCTCGCCATCGCCGAGGAAGACGCCGAGCTGCTCCACGCCGCCCCCGTCACCACCCCCATCAGCCGCCCCGACGAGGTCGCCGCCGCCAAGCGTCCGATCCTCCGCTGGAAACCCGACTCCTCCGCCGCTCCCCAGCCCTCGGCGACCCCCGTTCCCGCCGCCGATCGGGGCACACTCGTCACTCCTTCGTATTAACGCGCCGGTCGGGATGACTCCGTCTCACCCTCGCCGAGGCGACCGCAGTCATCCCGACCCCCGCTGTCACCACGTGGCCCCAACCTCACATCCTCCTTTCCGCTCTCGCCTCGCGCTCTTCCCCACCCCACTGCCTACTGCCTCAGGGAGTCGCTCTCGATGCAATGCCGGGTCTTGCCTTACGAGGCGGGGGACGGGCCGTGGAACATGGCCGTCGATCAATGGATGCTCGACTCGGTCGTTGCCGACCCGAGCATGGCCATGTTTCGCACCTATGAATGGTCGGTACCGACCCTGAGCCTCGGCTATTTTCAGCATCGGGCCGAGGCCGACGCCGACCCCCGATGGCGTAAGGCGGCCCTCGTGCGGCGGTCCACCGGAGGAGGAGCCATCTGGCACGATCGCGAACTGACCTACGCCCTGGTGTTGCCGGCCAATCACCCCCTGACCCGACGTTCCAAGGACCTCTATCGGGCAGTCCATCAGGCCATTGTTGGCTTGCTGTCCGAACGGGGGATCGTCGCCCGCCGTCGCGGCGAGGCCGAGGCTCGCGTCGGTCGCGATCGCCCCTTGCTCTGCTTCCTCGACCGCGACGCCGAAGACCTCGTCGTGGACGGTTCGAAGGTCCTGGGCAGTGCCCAGCGGCGTCGGGCGGGGGCGTTGCTTCAGCACGGGTCCCTCTTGCTCGACACCTCCGAGCAAACCCCCGAGTTACCCGGCCTGGCCGCCCTCGCACCCGAGAAGTCCATCCCTTCCCCCGCCACCTGGGCCGATTTGGTCCAAAACGTGCTATTCAAAGCAGTCGAGCTTGACCCAATCATTCAGGTGTTCACGCGTGCGGAGCGAGACGCTGCCGACCGCCTGGCCCACGCCGTCTATCGCGACCCCGGCTGGACCGATCGCCGGTAATTTACGTGCGATTCCGGCTTGAAACTCTTGCAAAGGATTCACGGACTGGTAAGCTCAACGTCGATAATGGACGTGATCTGTTCTCACATCCGTGGACCTGAACCGGCCTCCAAACCTTGCCTTGGGGCAGAACGGGTTACAATTCCTCTTGGAATGGTCTTCCGGACGGAGCCACGTCGGGTGGGGGCCGGTTGGCCCCATCGAGCTGTGTTTCGATTCATGTCCCAGCTTCCGCTCTCGTCACTCGTTCTTCCGTCTGTTTCCATTTCTTGGGACCGTCCGGGACGGCCGACGCGCACGCATGGGGGCGTCTACGTATGAGCGCGAAAGTCTCGCTGATCGTCGTTCAAGGCAAGCCCGAGGGGAAGGTCATCCCCTTGGTCACTCCCCGTTTTCGGATCGGACGAGGAGAGGGTTGCCACCTGCGCCCGAATAACGAACAGGTCAGCCGCAACCACGCCGAGATTGAGCAAACCGATCAGGGGATCGTCCTGCGCGATCTGGGCAGTCGCAACGGCACCTTCCTGAACAACCAGCGGCTCGAAGCCAACACCGATCAAGTTCTCAAGAACAAAGATCTGGTGCAGGTTGGCCCCCTGACCTTCGCCATCTCCATCCAGGGAGCCGTCGCCGCGTCGCCCACCACCACGCCCGACAAGTCCGAGCGCGCCATGGCCAAGGCCGCCTCGCTCGACGAGCTGAGCAACGACGACATCGACTCCTGGCTCGTCACCGACAAGGATAGCGCCGCTCCTCCCGAACGCCCCTCCGGCGTTTACACCGGCGACACCATGACCTTCTCCTCCTTCCAGGAGGCCAGCAAGTCCGATCATCAGGTCCCCTCGGCTCCGGCTCCCGAGGAACCCGAAGCCCTCGCCGAACCGGAACCGGAACCGGACGCCGAACCCGAAGACGAGCCCGAGCCCGTGGTTGCCGAGGGCGACGACGACATCTACGACAAGCTCGACGACGAATACGACCCCGACGCTCCCCCCGAGCCCGAAGAGTTCGTCGACGAGTCCAACCCCTTCTTCGCCGCAAAGAAGGACGCCGAAGACGAATCCGCCGTCACCAAGAAAAAAGAAGATGTCGATTCCAGCCGGGCCGCCGAGGACATCCTTCGCAAAATGATGGAACGCCGACGCGCCCCCCGCTGATCGAACCCAACACGAGGGGCAAGCCACCAGAGCGAGGATCGCCTCGCTCCCCCCTCGCGGCTTGCCCCCCGTCGATGGCTCGCTGACCCTCCTCGGCGAACCCATGCCCGGCCGACCCTCCGAGCAATCCGCCCGTGCCCCTCGATCCTGAGCCGACGCCCAACCTCGCCCCGCTGTTCGATCGCCTGGAAGCGCGGGTCGTGGGACAGCGTCCCTTGCTCGATCGCATGGTCATCGCCCTGCTGGCCGGCGGCCATGTCCTCATCGAAGGCGTGCCTGGCCTCGCCAAGACCCGCGCCGTCCGCGCCCTCGCCCATGCGCTCGACCTCCCGTTCCGTCGCATCCAGTTCACGCCCGACCTGCTCCCGGCCGACCTGACCGGCACCCAGGTCTACCACCCGCAAACCGGCCGCTTCGACATCAAGCACGGCCCGATCGTCACCAGCGTTCTCCTGGCCGACGAGATCAACCGCGCCCCGGCCAAGGTCCAGAGCGCCCTTCTCGAAGCGATGCAAGAGGGCCAGGTGACCATCGGCGACGAAACGATCCGCCTGCCCGACCCCTTCTTCGTCCTCGCCACCCAGAACCCGATCGAGCAGGAAGGGACCTACCCCTTACCCGAGGCCCAGCTCGACCGCTTCCTCATGAAGCTCGTGGCCCGTTATCCCGACCGCGACGCCGAGCTGGCCATGCTCGACCTGCCCGGCATCACCGACACCCAGACGCCCCTCGACCCCGATCCTCCCTTGCTCGGCCCAGCCGAGGTCCGATCCCTCCGTGCCGCCACCAGCGCCATCCGCGTCGCCCCGGCTCTGAAGTCCTACATCGTCGACCTGATCCGGGCCACCCGCGATCCCCTCGAATACGGCCTCGACCTCAGCCCGCTTATCGAGCTGGGGGCCAGCCCCCGGGCCACCCTCGCCCTCTTGCGTGCCTCCCAGGGGCATGCCCTGATCTCCGGGCGCGACTACGTCACCCCCTTCGACGTCAAGGCGATCGCGCCCGACGTCCTCCGCCATCGCCTGCTCGTCTCCTACGAGGCCGATGCCGAGGGCCTTTCCCCCGATGCGCTCCTCCGCCGCGTCCTCGACTCGATCCGCGTCCCCTGATCCAATCTCCCCGACGAACCCAGACCCCTCACCCCGCACTCGGGCGCGGGAGCCAGACCTCCCCATCCCTCTCCCGTCTGCGGGGGAGAGGGTGGCCGCAGGCCGGGTGAGGGGGCCGATCGGAAGAACGCCAAGCGTGGCGATCCGAACCCAGCCCCCCCTTGCACGGTGATCCAAGGGGCCGATCCGCCATTGCTCCGAGGCCCGCACCAGGGCACCGCGCTTAACTCGTGGTCGGCAATCGCAACCGGAAGGTCGCTCCTGCCCCCGGAGTCCCCTCGGCCTCGATCGTCCCCCCGTGGCCGGTGATGATGCTGTGGCTGATCGCCAGCCCCAGCCCTGTTCCTTCGCCGACCGGCTTGGTCGTGAAGAACGGATCGAACAGCCGGGGCAGGTGCTCGGGCTCAATCCCCCCGCCGTTGTCCTCGATCTCGATCACCTGCGCCTCGTCTTCATCCCGAAGCCGGATCGCAATCCGACCGCCCTCAGGACGGTCAAGGTCCTGGATCGACTGGCTGGCGTTAATCAGCAAGTTCAGAATCACCTGCGCGATCTGATTCGCCACGCACGGCACGCGGGCCAGGTCCGGCGGCGCATCCACCTCGACCGTGATCTTCGCCTTGCGCAACCGCCCCTGAGCCATTTCGAGGGCCGAGGCCACCAGCTCGCTCAGCGGCACCAGCTCCTTCGACGGCGGAGCGGTTCGGGCCATGCTTCGCAAGTTCGAGACAATGCTGGCCACCCGTTGCACCCCTTCTCGGGTCCGGGTGATCAGTCGATCGGTGTTGGCCCGCACGTAGTCCCAGTCCAGCTCGGCCTCGACCTCCTCGATCTGGCGGACCGCCTCGTCCGCCATCTTCGGACGAGCCTCCTCATAGGTCTCAATCAGGCTGAACACCCCGCGCAGGTCACGCTCCAGCACCGCGAGGTTGTTCGCCACATAGGCCAGCGGATTGTTGATCTCATGCGCCACCCCTGCGCTCAGCAAGCCGATTGAGGCCAGCTTTTCACTCTGAATCAGCATGTCCCGCATTCGCTGTCGTTCGGTCAGGTCGCGGATCGAGCCAATATACTGCAACTCCTTCCCCTGACCGAACGCATTGAGCGACAGCTCCAGGGGGAACAGTTGCCCCCCTTTGCGACGCCCTTGCAGCTCGACCGTCCGACCCACCAGCCGCTCCGACGGAGCCGCGCACTCGGTACAATCACTCCGGTCGCCAGGCTCCGAACCGTCTTCGGGGGTCAGCAGAACCAGCGACAGGGGACGGCCGATCACCTCGAACGCCTCGAAGCCGAAGGTCCGTTCGGCCGCCGGGTTGAACAACGTGATCTTCCCCTCGCAGTCAGCCACAATCACCGCGTCGAGCGTCGCCTCGGTCAGTTGCCGGTAACGCGCCTCCGATTCCAGCAGCATCCGGTTCTTCTGCGAGAGGACCTCGGCGTTCGACGCCTGCACCTCGGCAAATCGCCGCCGGGTTTCCTCCAGCGTCTTGCGCTCGCTGATGTCCCGAACCACCACTAGCACCGCCGTCTGAGCACCAAGCTGGATCGTTGAACTGGTGATCTCGACCGGAATCTTCTGCCCCCCCTTGGCCCGATGGGTCCCTTCGAACCGCATGTGACCGTCGCGCAGTTGCTGGCTCAGCCGCTCCGAGAACCCCTCGGCAAACCCCTCGGCGTCGATGTCAAAGGTCGTCAGCCGAAGCAGCTCGTCGCGGCTGTAGCCGAGCAATCGGCTCGCTGCCGGATTGGCTTCGAGAATCTTCCCCTCGGTGTCATGCACGAAGACCGCGTCTTCAATTCCATCAAAGAGTACTTGTGCCCGTTGCCGAGAGGCAACCAGCGCCGCTTCCATCTGCTTCTGCTCGGTGATGTCCTGAACCGTCGTCCGAATACCGAGCACCCGGCCGTCGGCATCAATGCGCAAGCGCTCCCGGATCATCACGATCAACGCCCGACCGTCCCGACGCCGATACGTCCGCTCGAAGGGAACCAGCATCCGACGCCCGGCAACCTTCTCGGCCACGGCCTGCCGCGCCAGATCACGCTGCGACGGATCCACCAGATCAAAGATCGGCCGACCGACCAGTTCCTCGCAGTCGTAGCCGAGCATCTCGCATTCGGCCCGGTTGATGGCCACGATCCGGCCGTCGCAATCAATCTCGTGATAGCCGAACGGTGCCTCGTCAAACAGGTGCCGGAACCGCGATTCCGACTCTCTCAACGCGCGCTCGGCCTCTTTCTGCTCGCTCAGATCCGTGATGAACGAGAAAAACGCCATCGGCCGGTCCGCTTCATCGTAGAGGACATCGGCCACCAGATCGACCGGCACCAGCCGCCCGTCGCGCGCCCGGTATTCCTTCTCGTACCGCAGCGGACGCCCCTCGGCCAGCAAGCGGTTGCGCGCGTCGATCGTCGTCTCGTGCCAACGTTCCGAGGTCAGGCCGACGATCGTCCGGCCGATCAGCTCCTCGGGCTCGTAGCCGAGCAGATCGCAAAAGGCCCGGTTGGCCCGCAGCAAGGTGCCAGCCAGCTCGACAATGATAAACGGTTGCGCCGATCGCTCCAGCAAGGCCAGCGCAAATGGACCCAGGCAACGGCTCAGCGAGTCTTCCACCTCGGCTCGGGGTGGCCAGTGGACCGATTCCGCCGTCACCAGCCCCGAACCGTCCTGCGGGTCCGGGATTCGTCTCTGTCCGGCAGACTCCACGGCTCGATCCTCCCCTCGAACCTCAAGCCGTTGCGCTCTCGTAACCCGGCGCGATCTTGACCCGATCCGCCCCAACGGAACACCATTGAAGTATACGGGCCGCTCCGGCGGTTCCTCCATGAAAAACCCGTCCCTTTCGGACGATTGCTCCCTCCTTTGGCGAGGTGCGTCGCGTCTTCGGTCCGCACCAATCTGCGGCGATTCCCAAGGGTCCGTGTTTCGACAAAGACGCGACGCCCTCCCAGGTTCGACGCCCCTCTGCTCACTCGTCTCGTTTCTTTCCCGTTCGAACGCCCCGAGGTCTCACCCCTTCCATGCCCGCGTACTCCCACCATCTGTTCATTTGCGGAAACGTTCGCGACCCCGGCCATCGTCGGGGCAGTTGCGACCCTTCCGGAGACGGCGACCTGCGCTCCGCCTTCAAAAAGGCCCTGAAGCGCGCCGGACTCGCCCAGGAGGCCCGCGCCAACTTTGCCGGATGCCTCGACCAGTGCGAGCACGGCCCGGTCGTCGTCATTTACCCCCAGGGCATCTGGTACGGTTCCGTGACCGAGGACGACGTGACTCGGATCGTCTCCGAGACCCTCGTTCACGGCCGCATCCTCGACGACCTCGTCATCGCCGACGGTTGCCTGAACAATCCCGATTGCCCGCACCGCTCCTAACCTTCCGATCCGACCGCTCGGGACGAGTCCACCACCTCATGAGCCACGCCGCCCCCCCTCCCGTCGTCGTCCCCACCATTGCCGAGTGCCGCCGCCTCGTGACTGAGGCCCGCGCCTCGGGCAAGTCGATCGGCTTCGTGCCCACCATGGGAGCCCTGCACGACGGCCACCTCCGTCTCATCGACGCCTGCCGACGCCATTGCGGCTTCCTCGTCACGTCGATCTTCGTCAACCCCACCCAGTTCGGACCGAACGAGGATTACCAGCGCTACCCCCGCACCCCCGACGACGACCACCGCCGTTGCGCCGAGGGGGGCGTCGACCTGATCTTCGAGCCGACCGTCGCCGAGATGTACCCGAACGGCCCGACCGCCACGTTTGTCGAGGTGCCGGGCCTCTCCTCGGTCCTTGAAGGCAAGAGTCGGCCGACTCACTTTCGCGGTGTGACGACCGTCGTGGCCAAGCTCTTCGGCATCGTCCAGCCCGACCTGGCCGCGTTCGGCCGCAAGGACTTCCAGCAACTGGCCGTCATCGCCCGGATGGTTCACGACCTCAACATGCCCATCCGCCTGCTGCCGGTCGAAACCCACCGCGAAGCCGACGGCCTGGCCATGAGCAGCCGCAACCGCTACCTCTCGGCCGATCAGCGCCGGGCCGCCGTCGTCCTCTCCCGAGCCCTTCAAACCGCCGCCGAGGCCGTCGCCTCGGGCGAGCGCTCGGCCGATCGGGTTCGACAGGATCTTGCCCAGGCGATAGAATTAGAGCCGCTGGCCCAACTGGACTACGCCGAAGTCGCCGACGCCGAGACGCTCGAACCGCTCGACGATCTTTCCGCCGGTCGACCGGCCGTCGCTCTCGTCGCCGCTCGGTTTGGCGACACCCGGCTCATCGACAACACCCTCTTGCCGACCGTAACGTCGGAATCTTCATGCAATTGAAGCTGCTCAAGGGCAAGCTGCACCAGGCCGCAGTCACTGGCTGCGCCCTGCACTATCATGGCAGTCTGACCCTCGATCCCGAACTGATGGCCGCCGTCGGCATCCTGCCGTACGAGGCGATTCTCGTCAGCAACATGGCCACCGGCGACCGTGCCGAGACCTACGCCATTCCCGGAACTCCCGGCGCTCGCCAGGTCGAGCTGAACGGCTCGATGGCGCGCCTCGGCGCTCCCGGCGACCGCATCATCGTCATGGCCTTTGCTTTGCTCGATCCCGACGAGGTCGAGGGCCATCAGCCCCGCGTCGTCGCGCTCGACCGAGAGAACCAGATCATCGAGCGGCTCGACGCCCTCTATGTGCCGCTCGCTCATCGCGCGGCTCTGACTCCCTGATCGTCCGAATGATCCCAGGGCCGATCCGATCGTTCGTTCTCCTCAACCGTTCGGCGAGCCCTTCCGCCGTCCTCCGTTCCCTTCTCCCCCTTCCCGGACGCCGCCGACCATGTGGCAGGTCCTGTTCGAAATCCCCGGCACCGGATTCCGCGTCCACGGCTTCGGCCTGATGCTGTTTCTGGCCTTCATCGTCGCGATGAATCTCGCCTCCTGGCTGGCCAAACGCTCCCGGATCGACCCCAACGACGTCTTCGACCTGGCCATCTGGGTGATCGTCGGCGGCTTGCTCGGTGCCCGAGGCTTCTATGTCCTCCAGCACCGCGAGGCCATCAGCACGTTCTGGGATATTTTCAAAATCTGGGAAGGGGGGATCGTCCTTTACGGCAGTCTCATCGGTGCCGGGATCGGCTTCACCCTGTTCTGGCGATGGCGGCGCTTTCCGTTCCTGCCGATGCTCGACGTCGTGGCCCCGGCCATTGCCATCGGCGTGGCCCTCGGTCGGGTCGGATGCTTCCTCAATGGCTGCTGTTTTGGAGATACGTGCGATCTTCCCTGGGCGGTCCAGTTCCCCTCCGGAACGCTTCCCTGGCTCGACCATGTCAGCGGGGGCCTGATCCCCTCCGATGCCCCTCGATCGCTCCCGGTTCACCCGACCCAGCTCTACTCGACCCTCGACGGCCTGATCCTCATGGCCTTGCTCCTGGCCTTTTTCCCGCTTCGCCGTCGAGACGGTGAGGTGATGGCCCTGTTACTCGTGACCTACCCCATCACCCGATTCCTGATCGAGCGGCTCCGCGACGATGAAGGGGCCATCTTCGCCGGCATGACCATCTCGCAGAACATGAGCATCGTGCTCTTGATCGGCGGGCTGGCCTTCTGGGCCTTCCTGCTCGGTCGCCCTCCCGGACGCCTTGCCGATCTCCCCGAATCGAGCGCTCCTTCGGCCTCGCCGCCAGGATCTTCGACCCGTTCCCGACCTTGACCCAGGCCGATCCGGCTGCATCAAATCCGCTGTCCGTCCGATACCAGAACGAAGCTCTGTTCATTTGCCGTCCTGAACCTCGGTCGTGCCCGGTCGTTCGCCCTCGGTTGGAAGCCTCGAATTCGACGAGGGCAGGGCAGGGCAGGGGTTCCGAACAGAACGGTGCTCGGTGCTCGGGGGCTGACAGGGCGGCGGAGGCGCGAGCGGACTCATGGACCACACGTCGATCCGAGAATCGGCCCTTGAAGCGCTCGACGCGATCGCCCAGTCGATGGGACTCGATCTCGATCTGGCCGACGCCATGCGCGCTCTCGCCGAGGCCGAGCGCGCCATCCCCGGCACCTGGCAAGAGACCTGGGCCGACCGGCTCGAACGGGCCGGGGCCGCGATGGGCTTGCGCATCGAGCGCTCGGACCAACCGGCCCAGGAGATTCTCACCCGAAGCTACCCCCTGACCCCGCTGCTCGCCTTTCTCGAACGCGACGACGGCCCCCGCTGGATCCTCGTCACGGCCTCCAAGGCCGGACAGGTTCGCTACGCCATCTTCAACGAGCCGTCGCAACGCGAACGCCCGTCTCCCCGCTGGGCCTCGGCCGACGAAATCGAGCGGCGGCTCGGCCCCGACGCCGATCGCGTCCGATGGGCCATGGTGCAGCCGCTCACCCCCCTGGAAGGCATGCGCGGCGGTCGCTTCGAACAGGAGGTCGCGGTCCCCCTCAAGCCGCTTTCCCGGCTCATCGCCCTGCTGAAGCCCGAGCGGCAAGATCTCGTCGCCATCGTCGTCTTCACCATCGTCATCGCCTTGCTCTCGCTGGCGACCCCAGTGGCGGTCGAACGCCTGGTCGTCACCGTCTCGCTCGGAACGACCTATCAACAGGTCGTCTCGCTTTCGGTGATGCTTTTTCTCGCGCTGGTCTTCTCGATGATCTTCCGGGTCATCGCCTACTACGTCATGGAGATCATCCAGCGCCGGATTTACGTCCGAATCGTCTCCGACATCTCCTTCCGTCTCCCTCGCGCCCGCCTCGAAGCCTTCGATCGCCAGCACGGCCCCGAGCTGGTCAATCGGTTCTTCGAATTCGCTCAGATCCAGAAGCTCTCCTCCATTCTCTTTCTCGACCTGCTTTCGCTCATCATTCAGGCACTGGTCGGCATGATCGTGCTGGCCTTCTACCATCCGTTTCTGCTGATCTTCGACGTGGTGGTGATCATCCTGGGCTTCTGGGTCGTGTTCGTGTCCGGCCGAGGGGCCATCGCGACCGTCATTCAGGAGTCTCACGCGAAGTACGAGTCGGCCGACTGGCTCGAAGAACTCGCCCGCAACCCGATCGCCTTTCGCAACCGAAGCGGTCCCGAGCTGGCCCGAGAGCGGGCCGACTCGGTCGCCCGGCACTGGCTCCGCGCGCGTCGCTTCCACTTCCAGATCGTCTTCAATCAGGTCATCAACGCCAACATCCTGGCCGTGACCGCCATCACCGGCATGCTCGCCCTGGGCGGCTGGCTCGTCATGAGCGGCCAGATGACGCTCGGCCAGCTGGTCGCCGCCGAGTTGATCGTCGCCGTCGGCACCAGCTCGTTGATCTCCCTCGCCAAGCACTTCGAAGGCTTCTACGACCTGATGGCCGCCATGGAGAAGCTCGGCTATCTGACCGATCTTCCGCTGCACAACGAACATGGGGAACAGCACCGCGTCGACCCCGATCGCGGGGCCGCCATCGAGCTTCACGAGGTCGCTTACGACTACCACAATCACGACGCTCACGGCCGAGACGACCAGATCCACGACGGCCACCACCTCGCCCTGGCCGAGCTCGACCTGGAGATCAATCCCGGCGAGCGCCTCGCCCTGATCGGACCCGATGCCTCCGGTCGCTCCACCCTTGTCGAGATCCTGGCCGGACTCCGAGACCCCTCAACCGGCCGCATCCTCTACGACGGGGCCGACTATCATGACATCCACGCCCGCCAGCGCCGCGAGGAGGTCCAGCTTGTCCGCCATGTCGAGGTCTTCCACGGTTCGCTCGTCGAAAACGTCCGCATGGGATGCGAAACCCTCTCCTTCGACGATGTGCAGGACGTCCTCGACCGCGTCGGCCTGCTCCGAGAGCTGGAAGCCTTCCCCCGAGGCATGCAGACCGAGTTGACCTCCGGCGGCGCTCCCCTCTCGGACGGCCAGGCCCGCCGCCTGACCCTCGCTCGGGCCCTCGCCAGTTCCCCCCGTCTCCTGATCATCGACCAGACCCTCGACGCCCTCGACCCCGGCGTTCGCGCGAAGGTTCTCGACGCCGTCTTCGATCCCCAGGCCCCCTGGACCCTCGTCGTCGTCACCCAAAGCGCCGACATTGTCGATCGCTGCCAGCGCATCGTGACCCTCAAACCCCCCTCGACTCCCGAGGCCCCCCTGGTCCGGCCGATCCCCCCCGACTCCTTCGCCCCTCCCGAAGATCACGACGACGACCGCGACCGCGACGACCATCGCCCCTGGTACATGAACCTCAGGACGACGCCCCCCGAAATTCCTCCCCGGCAGCAGGTGCTTCCGGCACTTCGGCTCGTGCAGTCGATGGGGCCGCTCCGCCGCCTGAGCAAGGTCCTGGTCGTCTTGCTCCTCCTCGCTCCGATCGCGATGGCCTTCGTCCCCTGGCGGCAGAACATTCCCGGCCAGGGCAGGGTGGTTGCCTTCAACCCCCAGGACCGCCGCCAGCCGATCCGAGCCACCATCGACGGCCGAGTCATGCGCTGGTGGGTCGTCGAGGGTTCGCAGGTCAAACGCGGCGACCGGATCGTCGAGCTGGAAGACAACGACCCCGCCTATCTCGAACGCCTGGAATTGCTCCTCGACGCCGCCCGAGAACGGGTCCGGGCCACCGACGCCAAACGCGTCGCGTTCGAGGAAGTCGTGACGGCCCTCACCGAAACCCGGACCCGAGCCATCGCGGCCGCTCAGAAGCAGCTCGACATCGCCATCCAGAATGTCGAGATCGCCCGCCAGAATCTCCAGGCCTCCGAGGCCCGCGTCCGCGCCACCGCCCCCGACTACGAACGCAAACGCCGAGGGGCCGCCGAAGGATTAGTGTCAATCCAGGACTTCCAGTTTGCCGAAAAAGCCTATGCCGAGGCTCGTGCCGATCTTGCCGCTAACGAGGCAGAGGTCAGCGCCGCCAACGAGCAGGTGGCCGCTCGCAGCGCCGAGCTCGATCGCGTTCGAGCCGAAATGCAAAGCCGAATCGACTCGGCCCGCGCCGACCTCGAAACGGCCCAGAACGACCTGGCCGAGGCTCAGCAAGGCGTCACCAACGCCGAGGTCGACCTCGCCCGCCAGAGCCGTCGCCTGGTGCTTGCCCCCCGCGACGGCACGATCTTTCGCATCTTGACTGGACAGGATACCGACATCGTGAAGATGGGCGATCCGCTCGCCCTGCTCGTGCCCGATTACCCCGACCCCATGAGCCGGACTGTCGAGCTTTACGTCAACGGCCGCGACATGCCCCTGATCGAGCCCGGCCGCGAGGTCCGTTTGCAGTTCGAGGGCTGGCCCGCCGTCCAGTTCATCGGCTGGCCGTCGGTGGCCGTCGGCACCTTCCCCGGTCGGGTCATCCTGGTCGATCCGACCGAAGACGGCTCCGGCCGCTTCCGGGTCCTCGTCGGCCCCCCGCTCGGTCAGCCCGAAGCCTGGCCCTCCGAGCGCTTCCTCCGGCAGGGGGTCCAGGTCCAGGGCTGGGTCCTTTTGCGACACGTCACGCTCGGCTACGAAATCTGGAGATTGATCAACGGCTTCCCCCCTTACGTCGCAATCGACGAACCCGTCACCGCCTCCTGATCCGCTCCCTTTCCCTCAACACTCGTGTTCCCCGGAACATCCGCACTCGGCTCGCCAAACGTCTTTGCATCAAGCCGAATGGGATCTGGTGAAGATGTGTTCCAAAGGTCCTGAACGTACCACCCCGATTTCCGGGGCGTATTGAGGACGATATGCACACGCGGATCTGGCTCGTCCTGCTCTCGATCTCCGCCTGGACCCTGGGAATGGCCTCCCAGCCCGGCGAAACGCATCTGGCGATGCAAGACACGCAGGAAATGCCCTTCCGCCCCTTCCCCTTCTCAATCCCTCCCGAGCGCCAGACCGGACCTCCTCGGGCCGAGGGTGAATTGCCCTCCGAACGCGGCTTGCCCCCCACCGACATGCCCGGTCAGCGCGAAGGACCGCCCCGAGCACAGGGCGTCGCGCCTCCCCTGTCTCAGCCCGATCAGCTTCGACCTCAGCCCCTACCCGGGCCTCCACCGCTCGGTCCCGTCCTCGGCGTGGGAGAAGACAGCGCGCTCCCTCCCATCTTCTCCCAGACGAAGCCGCTCGATCTGCCCGGCCTGTCGGATGATTCCCCCGGCGCCTCCAGTTTCGGCGGTGCTCGTTCCCTCGGCCCTGCCGACGGCTTCGGACCTCCCGCGCAGCTCGGCCCAAGACTCGGCTCCGACGTCGATCTCTTCGCCTCCCCCGGCCCGTTGCCGCCCATTGCCCCGGGAGAGCAGCCCGACCTGGACGAAATCCGAAGCCTCGTCGAGCCGATCGACCTGATCCCCTCCGAGGGGCTCTTTGCCGAATTCTCCCCGTTGCTTCCGCAGCCTCCTCCCGTGGCCGATCCCGATCCCCCCGCCCCCTTGAGCCTCTCCGAGATCCTCGTCGCGGCCGAATACGCCTATCCCCCGTTCCTCGAAATTCTCCAGCAGCCCCGCATCGCTACCGCCGACCTCCAGCGCGTCCTCGGCCCCTTCGATCTCCGCCTCGATGCCGAAGGGCGCAACTGGGCCCTCGGCTACTATCAACGCTGGCTCTACGACGTCTTCGTCTCCCAGCGATCCACCAACTGGGGCACGCGCTACTTTGCCGGCTACCGCCTTGGCCTTGGGGTCTGGCCGATCTATTACCAGTATCTCGACACGCTCAACGGCGGTGCCTACGTCGCCGGCATGGAACTTCCCTTGCTCAAAGATGGCCCGATCGACGCTGAACGCGCCAGGGTCATGCAGGCCGAGATCGCCCGTCGCCAGGTCACTCCCGCCGTCTCCCGACGCCGGATCGACCTCATCCGAGACGTCACCAAGGTCTACTGGAACTGGGTCGCCATCGGCCAGAACTACTGGATCAAGGCCGAGCTCCTTCGCATCGCCGAGGACCGCAACCGCGCCATCGCCCGACAGGTCGAGCTCGGCCTCGTCTCTCCCCTGGAGCTGGTCGACAACCAGCGGATCATCGTCCAGCGCCAGGCGATGGTCCTCGACGCCAAGCGACGCTTCCAGCAGGCCGCGCTCGAACTCTCCCTCTACAACCGAGACGCCCGGGGATTCCCCGATATCCCGTCCCCCGATCGCGTTCCCCCGGCCTTCCCCCAGATGCTCAAGCCCTCCGTCGATCGGTTAGGCGACGACATCGACGCCGCGCTCCTGCTCCGGCCCGAAATGCTCGACTTGAACCTCGAATCGCAGAGCCTCGACATCGACCGCCGCCTCGCCGAGAACTCCCTCCTGCCCGAGCTGAACTTCTACCTCTACGCCGAGCAGAACACCGGCCCCCCCAAGACCACCAACCGCAACGACATCGCCGCCCAGGTCGAGCAGCGGATCGAACGCAACAAGGCCCCCTTCATCATGGAAGCTTCGTTGCTCTTTTCCGTCCCCCTCCAGCGCCGCGAGCCCCGCGGACGCCTCCGCGTGGCCGACGCCAAGATCACCCAGCTTCGCCTTCGCCAGCAATTTCTCCGCGACCAGATCGCCGTGCAGGTCAAGGACGCCGTGGCCGCGCTCCAGGCCACCTATGGACAGATGATCGCGCTCGAACAGGCGTATGAAGCCGCCCGCCGCCTCGAACTGGCCGAGCGCCGCCGCTTCGAGCTGGGCCTCAGCAGCGTCCTGCTCGTTTACATCCGCGAACAGGCCACCGCCGACGCCCTCTCCCAGACCGTCGACGCCGGCTACCGCTTCTTCACCGCCCTGGCCGACTACCGCGCCGCTCTCGGCATCGACGCCCTCCCCCCCGATTCCGTCACCGTCCCCTTGCCCCCCGACCACTTCAGCACGCTCGAATATCACAAGACCGGCCGCTATTGATCGGGACTGGCCCTCGCCGATGGAGGAACCCCGGAGATTGGGCCCCTGGACTTGAATTGCCTTTGTCTCCGAGGTTCGGTCTTCTGGCCCCTCACCAGACGATTCCTGCCCCCTCCTCGCCGTTCGACTCGCCGACCAATTGGATCAGCGGGACCAATCCGTACCGCCAGAGCGAACCGGTTTCGATGGCGTTGCCATAAGGATCCTGGTTGGCGTCGATGGCCGCCGGTTTATCGATCGCGACCACCTGATAAGGGACGCAGTTGGAAAAGGTGAGTGTGATCGACGAACCTGCAGACAAGTCGATCTTGTTGTTTTGGTCTTGCGGAATGTCCAGGGAACTCGAATACCAGCCTTCGATCTTCCAGACCACAACGTCCACAGGGCTGTTGTTCTGAAGCAGGAAGCTTTGGAACCCTCGCTCTCCCACGGTGAGGTCGGGACTGGGCGTGGGTGCGCCGTCCCCCACCGGAAAGGCTTCGAGCCGGTAGGTCGCCTGCCGCGTGATGATCTGGTTGCAATCGGTCCCGGAACTCGTGCCACAAGTCGAAAGCTCGATGTCACGAATGGGCTGTTCGTTCTCCTTGATCACGATGCGGACAGCATCCTTCACCTCCCAGCTCAAACAGACGCTGTTGCCCTGGCAAGGGACAAAAATCGCACCGTTGTGCCACGCGTTGAACGAGACAATGTCAGCGGGAATGGCCTGGACGTCGAGCACCCGTGCATTGCTCTGCAACCCTCGACTCGTGACCGACACGGTCCAGCTTCCCGGTGGGAAATTGCTACCCCGGCATCGAATCGAGGTCGCGCTGATGGTGAGGATTTCCAGCGTCCGGGTCGCTTCCCCCGCCTTCGACGCCCTCACCACCGTCTCTCCCGCCTTGAAGCATGAGCCCGTCAGTTGCAGCTCGAAGGTCCGACAGGCTTGCACGGCCTGCGGGGCAATGGCGTCGAGCGTTGGCGTGTCGAAGACCTCAATCGTCATCGAGTCGCTCAGGTGCCCCGGCGCGGTGGCCGTCAACACAACATCTAGACACCCTGTTCCGGTCGCGGTGACCGACATGCTACTCGTGTCCTGTCCCTCGGGAATCACGACCGTTGCTGGAACCTGGAGCCGGCTGGGGTCGCTGCTGGAGAGCGAAACTGTCTCGCCCCCCGCCGGCGCCGGGCACGAGATCCGCACCGTGACGTTGGCCGACTGACCCACTTGCAACGACTCCGGCCCCGTCAGGTGAACCTTTTGATACCGCTCGATCGTGATGTTTCCTTCAACCTTGCCGCAGCTTGACCCGTTGACCACCGATGCCGCGCGGATGACATACGACTCATCCTCCCGAGCCGTCACCCCCAGGCTTCCTCCCGGCGGCAGGTTCTGACCCACCACTGTTCCGTCCGACGCGATCACCTCAACTCTGATGTACTGGTCCGGGTCGGCCCAACCGCTCTCGCTCCCCAAATCAATCTGCCAGGAGAGCACCACCTCGGTACATCCTTCAGCAGCCAGCGAAAGCTGCGTCACGCCGCTGGCCGACCCCTCCAAACCAGACGCATGAAGCGAAACCAATCGGGGAGGAGGCACCACGTCCAGCCGGTTCCGACCCGTGCACGCAATCTGGAGTGGACCTAATCCGGCTTCGAACAGGTCGAGCACAGGATTGCGCGACATCCCGGCCATGCGGAAACAGGAGTCGATGAACGCGATGTTTCCAGGAGTCTGAACTGTCCCCCGGAACCCGACGCACCCAGAGAACTTCGCCTCCTTCAACCGTACTCGGATCAGGTTCGACGAGCGGCTGATCGTCTCCAGCAGAACCTTCTTGTTGAATGCTCGCTGAAGCACGGCAAAGCATTGGCCCGCCCCCCCGAATGATTGGCCCTCGACCGGCCGGATCTCCAACTCGACATTCGAGGCCCCGAGACAGACCGCCGATGGGCTGATGCTGCCGATGTCCTCAACCCGAGGGCACATCGCCGGAGGCTGATAATTCGACGCCGCGTCCACAATCTCGTCCACGCAATCGACCCAGAACCCGCACGGAAAGCCCCCGCCGCCACCGGGGCTCGGCGTCCCTGGCCCTGGCACCGGAATCCCCCCTCCGCCTCCTGGAATGGGTCCGCCGCCAGGTCCACCTCCAGGGATCGGTCCGCCCTCCGGAATCGGCCCTCCTCCGGAACCTCCCCCCGGAAAAGGGCCGCCATCGGGCCAATCCAACGGCTCGTCGGGACCCATCCCGCCGCCGGGTCCAGAGGGTTGCCACCCGGTGAAACCGCCGACGCGTCCCGTTCGCCCGTCGAGCACGTCGTCCCGAAACGCTTCGAGCGCGAACGCCCGGTCCTTGATCAGGTCGGCCGTCTGGCGCGTCAGCGCTCCTGGTTGCGTCAGGTCGCCCAGCCGTTCCGCCCGCAACCGATCAAGCAGGAATCCGGCCGCCGTCGCCACGAACGCCCCCGCCGCATCGACGATGCACGGGGAACCGTCCGGCTGAGGACCGCCGAACGATCGCGGACCACCCCGGCCGCGCCCTCCTCCCGGTGGCATCGGCCGCATCGGCCGGCCCGAGAAGGTCATGGCAACCCCCGCTCCCGACGGACCCCCCGATCCCCCAGGGACGACGCCCCGACCTGGTTCCCCGACCAGACGGAGAAACGCCCGATTGGCCGCGCGATCCCCTTCCAGCACCCTCCTCCCCAACGCAGCCAGCGTGTTCAACTCGCGAATCGACGCATTGACCCATGCCGGAACTCTCGGGCGTCCATCCAGCTCCATCCCCTGGCCCTTCAGCGCCTCAGCCATCCGTGCGAGCGTGCCCACCGCCACCAACGCCGGACCCGAGGCCGGACGCGGCGGTGCGACGGCCGCTTGCGGAGCCATCGTCGCCGCCGGCCGGTCCAGGACGACCCGCAGTTGACTTGCACTCGATCGCGGGACGATCGTCTCGGCCCTCCCCATCACCGAGCCCCGATCACACAGCACCCTCAACTCGACCGACTCGGGTGAGCTCCCCGACACCGCCTCCCCTCGCAGCAGAAACCGCCCCCCTTGATCCACGGCAACCCGGCAGATTTCCTTCCCCGTACCCGGCTCGACCACACACACTTCCTTCGGTTTCCCCGTCGGCCGGCCATCCGCATTGTGGATCGTTCCCAGAAGAAAACCCGCGCCGCGTTTCGCTGAGTTGCCGCTCATTTTCACCACCTGTTCACGAATCAACGAATAACAGAGACGTTCTACTTAATGACGCTTGTGTGATTGTCCCGAGCCATCGGATGAGACCTCGGTTCCGCTCATGTAACGCGTCCCGAACCCAGAAGGCCCAGAACGCCGCCAGCTTCGTGCGGTGGAATCCTCATGTCAACGCTTTTATCGAAGAAAAATCTCGACGGATGTGCTGAAGTTTTGACCAGGAAAGCATAAGATTCTTCAACAAAAAAACTTGATTTTACTTTAACGTTTATGATGTGTTCGATTCTTGTCGAAGAAGTCTTTCCTGTCGGTCGCAGCACTCGCCAGGGCGATCTGTTCCGGACCCGTTGCGTCTGAAATCGGAGCAGGCGACTGTTCGACGAACCGTCGGTCGTTTGGTATGCTGGTTCTTCGGCTGGCCGAGTCCGTCGGGACCGGGCCTCCTCCCTCGGCCGACCAGACCGTTTTCAACGCCTCTTGAGCCTTCACGATGAAGCACTGCCTGCTCGTCGTCGACGATGAACCGGACGTTTGCGACTCGGTTCATGACCTCCTGCGCCGCGAGTTTCGCGTTCTGAAGGCCCACGGGGCCGAGGAAGGATTGCGGCTGCTTCGTGAACACGACGTCCACATCATCATGACCGACCAGCGGATGCCCAGCATCACTGGCGTCGACTTCCTCACCCGGGCCCAGGCCCGAATGCCGCAGGCAATCCGGATGCTCTACACCGGATTCACCGACCTCGAATCGATCATCGCGGCGATCAATCACGGCCACATCTATCAGTTCCTCCGCAAGCCCTGGCAGCCTGAGGAACTGCTCGACGCCGTCCGGTCGGCCGCCGCCGAGTACGATCGTCTCGTCGCCGTCGAGGAAGATCGGCTCCGTCTCAAGCAGGAGCTGGAACTGCTCAATCACCGGGTCTCCTGCCTCGAGGCCCAGATCGAGCGGCTCGGCGGCACCTTGCCCCTGGCTCCGGCTCCGTCTTCCTCGGACTCCTCGTCCACCCAAACAGCCCCCCGGAACGCCGATGAAACCGCGACCTGATTCCCGCTGACCGGCCGACTTGCCCGCTCCCGACCGCGTCCCGTCCGGCCTCCACGCGATGCCGGACCGAGACCCTCGACGTCTCTTTCGCCTCGGTTTCCGCGACCCGCGATCAGACCGGCTCCCCTTGTCGCTCGACGCTCTCCCGACCAGGACGCACCCCGTTCAGTCCGTCTCATGGATCGTCTTCACACCCTGCTGATCGTCGATGACGAGCCGAGCCTCCTGGAAAGCCTTTCCGGTTTGCTCCGCCGTCGGTTCCGGGTCCTCACAGCCTCCAGCGGTGAGGCGGCGCTCGCCCTGCTCGACGCCGGTGAATCCGTCCACATCATCCTCTCCGATCAGCGCATGCCCGGCATGAGCGGCGATGTCCTCCTCTCCCGGGCCCGACTCTTGGCTCCCGAGGCTATCCGCATCCTCTTTACCGGCTATGCCGAGATTGGAGCGGTCATCAACGCCGTCAATCGCGGCGAGATCTTCCGCTTCCTCCTCAAACCCTGGGAGCCCCAGGAACTCGAAGCCGTGCTCGATCAGGCGGTCGCCCAGCACGACCTGATCGCCGACCGCCGCCGACTCGTCGAGCAGCTTCAGGCCGCCAACGATCGCCTCACGATCGCTAATCGCGAGCTCACGGAACTCAACGAGGTCAAAAGCGCCTTCCTCGAAGTCGCCAGCCACGAATTCAACACCCCGATCACCCTCGTCCACGGCATGAGCGAGTTGCTTCGCCTGCTCAAGCCCGACCGAGACGAGGCCGAGGCCGAGCTCCTGGAGAAGCTCTCCGAAGGCTCCCGACGCCTCGCCCGACTCGTCGCCGATACCCTGAAGCTCATGAAGGCCCAGGACTTCCGCCGATCGCTCCACCTCGCCCCCGTCGACCTGGCCCACCTGCTCGACGACGTGGCCGATCAGGTCCACCCCTTCCTCCATGCCCGTTCCCAGCGCCTCGACCGCCAGTACGACCCCGGCCTCGGCCGGGTCACGGTCGATCCCGACAAGATCCGAGACGCCCTGGTCAACCTCCTGACCAACGCCATCAAGTTCACCCCCGATGGTGGCCTCATCCAGCTCCTCGCCGAGCCCCAAGGCCCTGACCAGGTCGTGATCCACGTCGTCGATCATGGCGTTGGGATCGAGGCCCGTGCCGTGGCTCGGATCTTCGAACCGTTCTTCACCGAATTCGACCCCACAAGCCACTCCTCAGGCAACTTCGGCTTCCAGAAGCGCGGGCTGGGCCTCGGGTTGAGCCTCGTCAAGAAGTTCGTCGAGCTTCACGGCGGCCAGGTGTCCGCCCACAGCTCGCCAGGGCTGGGGACCACCGTCTCCGTGACCCTGCCCAGACAGCCCGATCCCGAGCACCAGCCCCCGCTGTCCGAAACCGGATCGAGCGGGTAGAATATTCCGGGCCTGGATGTTCGACGTTCGTTGGTCGTGCCTGTGCCAACTGGCCCTCCACGGTATTGACCCAACCCGCCGCCTCTCCCCCTCAGGGGGTCTTATGCCGACCGCGCTGATTGTTGAAGACGAACCCGACGCCAACACGCTGCTCTCGATGCTCGTCCAGATGCGCGGCTACCGACCCCAGTCGGCCCTCGGCGGCATCGAGGCCCTCGAACAGTTGAACCAGCACCGGCCCGACGTCGTTCTGCTCGACCTGATGCTCCCCGACCTCAGCGGATACGAGGTCTGTCGCGCCATCAAGGCCGCCCGAGAAACCGCCCTCATCCCCGTCGTCGTCGTCTCGGCCGCCCGCGTCGAGGAAAACGAGGCCCGCTCTTACGCCGCTGGCGCCAACGACTTCGTTCCCAAGCCCTACACCCCCGACCAGATCTTTCGCGCCCTCTCGGCCGCCGACGCCTGGCGGCAGGATGTTGGCCGACGCCCCGCCGAGGGCTGTTTCAGCTTCGACCTCCGCGACCCCCTCGAACCGCTCCGCGAGCTGTCTCGCCTCCGCAGCCTCCTCCGCGCCTGGACCCCCTTGCCCAACGATTCGCTCTGTTCCGTGATCGTCGCCCTCCGCGATCTCTGGGATTCCGCCTCCTCCTGGGGACGACGGCAGGAAGGCTCCGTCACCGGACGACCGATTGCCTCGGTCCACTATCGCCTCGAATCCGACCGCCTGGTCTTCTCCATCGAAGACCGCAGCGACGGCTGGCTCCGCCACGACGCCCCCTCCACCCCTGAATCCCTCCACGGTCTTCCTTCCGAGTTCGTCGAAACCGAACGCCACGACGACCGCCTCGTCTTCGTCTGCCGACACTCCCAGGTCGATCCCGAGCCCGATCTCGACTTCGATTCCGACCTTCACGACACCGACGACGTCCACTGATCGCTCCCGATTGACCCTGCTCCGATCGACCGCCCAACCCGAACCTGTTCCTGTTCCTTCCCTCGACTCGCTCCGGAATCGGCCACGACACGCCCCGTCCAACTCGCTACACTACCTCGCCCGATTCCCAGTCACTCACTCCGCCCCTTCCCGTGCCACGTTCGAGCGATGGGGGACGATTGCCGATGCCTGAGCCGACGGTCCCGATCCCGGAGCGTTCCTTCCGATCCAACTCCCGGCTCGTCGGCCTTTACCACGCGCTCTTACGCCAGCAGCTCGACCACTTCTTCCCCGACTCCCGCCTCCGCCTCGAAGGCGACCACAGCCCGATCCACTGGAACGCCCGCCCCGACGAGCCCAACTACCACCTCCTCAGCGACCCCGACGGCCTCGATCTGATCATCGACTGGTTCGGCTCCCGCTACGTCTTCCAGCCGGTCAGCCCCGTCCCCTTGCTCAGCTCCGAGCGCAGGCTCGTCGAAACGATCGTCCGCGTCCTCGACCTCCGCTTCCGCACCCTCATCGACATCGACGCCGTCGACCGCACCGAGCTATTCGACTACGCCCTCGAAGACGTCATCGTCACCGAATACCTCAACCCTCCCGCTCCCATGCGCCTCCCCGTGGCCATGGAAGCCATGCGCATGGCCGCGCTCTCGACCTACGAGGATCGCCGCGTCTCCTCCGGCGCCCTCTTGCTCGGCACCGAGACCGACCCCGCCTTCCCCGACCGCACCAACGCCCCCGACGCCCCCCGATACAACGTCCGCCTGACCTCGATCAAGATCATCCATCGCCTCTGCGACGGCCTCCGCACGGTTTTCGTCGTCGACCGTCGCGGCGACCTCGCCTGGGCCGTCGACATCGAACGATGGACCGAGCGTGTCCAGGGCCACGCCCCCTTGCCCGCCCCGTGCCCCCGACGCTTCGAGCACCATGCCCGAGCCACCCGTACCGGCGATCACGTCGGCCTCGTCCTCTCTCCCTCTCAGGAAATCAAAGTCTTTGCCGGAGGCGTGCCCGTCTTCACCTTCGCCAACGCCCGATGGCGCTTGCTCGACGTGCCCAACAAGTTTGCCTCCTGGACCAGGGCCGTCGGCGACCAGGCACCCCCCGGCCTCGCCGCCCGGCTCTTTCAGGCCGCCATGAACCTGTCGGAAGACCGAGTCGGCGCCCTCATCGTCCTCCTGCGCGACCCCGAGGAATCGCTCCCCCACCTCGTCGCTCCCGGCGACCGGATCGAGGACATGCTCCCCCTCGATCCCGACGCCCCCGCCGACCCCGACCATCTTCCCCCCCGCATGGCCAAACGCGCCTTGCATCACCTGATCTTCAGCCGCCGGGTCGGCGACCTCGACGCCTCGGTCCTTGAAGCCGTCGCCGGCATCGACGGCGCGGTCGTCGTCGATCGCCGCGCCCAGCTTCTCGCCTTCGGCGCGATCCTCCGCATCACCCCCGAGGCCATCCTCGCCGCCCGAGCCTCCGAAGGCGCCCGCACCGTCGCCGCCCTGGCCGCCAGCTACCACGGCCCCGTCCTCAAGGTTAGCCAGGACGGCGTCATGTCCATGTTCCTCGGCGGCCGCCGCGTCTGGGAACTCTGATGAGGCAGTAGGCGGCGATGAGCCCTCAACCTTCCGGCCTCTGGTCCTTCCGATCACTTCCCGCTGTTCTCCGGTCCTCATCGCAATCCGGTCGACTCCCTTCCATCCTCTGCCTACCACCTACCGCCTACTTCTTTCTGCCTACTGCCTACTGCCTACCGCCTACCGCCTACTGCCTACTGCTTACTGCCCATGCCCACCAGCAACCCCTTCCACCGCGCCATCTACCTCACCGGCCCGACCGCCTCGGGCAAGACCGCCGTCGGCATTGCCCTCGCCGAGCGGCTCAACGCCGAGATCCTCGCCCTCGACTCCATGACCCTCTACCGAGGCATGGACATCGGCACCGCCAAGCCCACCGCCGCCGAGCGCCGAGGGGTCCCGCACCACCTGATCGACGTGCTTGATCCCTGGCAATCCGCCTCCGTCGCCGACTACCGCGCCTGGGCCGCCGAAGCCCTGGCCGACATCGCCTCCCGCAACCGGCCCGCCCTCTTCGTCGGTGGCACGCCGATGTACCTCAAGGCCCTCCTCCGCGGCCTCTTCGACGGACCCGCCGCCGACCCCGCCCTCCGCCAGACGCTCGAAGCCGAGGCCGACCGCCTCGGCAACGCCGCGCTCCACGCCCGCCTCGCCGCCGTCGATCCCCCCACCGCCTCCCGCCTGCACCCGAACGACCGCCGACGGATTATCCGCGCCCTCGAAGTTGTCACCCTCACCGGCCGACCCCTCAGCGCCCTCCAGCTTGAGCACGACCAGCCCGCCCCCGCCTCCGTCCCCGTCGTCTGCCTCGACCGCCCCCGCGCCGAGCTGTACGACCGCATCAACCGCCGCGTCGCCGCCATGTTCGCCGACGGCCTGATCGACGAGGTCCGCCGCCTCCTCGCCCAGCCCCACCCTCCCCACCCCGTCCCCATGCAAGGCGTCGGCTACCGCGAGGTCCTCGACCTCCTCACCGGCCGCCTCCCCTCCGAGGCCGCCGCCATCACCCTCATCCAGACCCGCACCCGCCAGTTCGCCAAGCGCCAGCTCACCTGGTTCCGCTCCCTCTCCGAGGTCCAGTTCCTCTCCCTCTCCGACCCCGAACCCCCCGACCACACCGCCGACCGCCTCCTCGCCCTCCTCCCCCGAGCCGAGTCCCCCTCCTGAACATCTCGTGATCCGCTCCCGTCCCGGGCCATTCATTCCCCCTCGCGCAGAATGATGCTCAATCTCAACGCGCAACGTTGCGCCGCGTCCTCATCGACGCTCCGCACCCTCTGAAAAACGGCAACATCGGGACGAAGTCATCTGCCTCTGTCCGTCGAAGCCCGAGAATCTCCTTGCAATCTCCAGCGATTGCAGGCACAGTGCTGATGCGACGCTCAGGATGAAACGAGCGTTTAGGCCGTGTTCTGCCGCGTTTTTTTGGGGTCGCCGGTTTGCCGCAACAGGGACGAATCGCGCACCGAAACAAGGTTGGACTTCGAATCGCGTCCGAGTCCGAGGTGGCCCCAGGTCATCTGGACGCAGCCGAGGAGAATGCACCATGCCTCTCGTTCAGGTGAAGGTCATCGAGGGCGTCTTCTCGGAGGCCCAGAAGCAGGAGATGATCCGCAAGCTCACCGACGCGATGGTTTCCATCGAAGGAGAGAACATGCGTGCGGTCACCTGGGTGGTCGTCGAGGAGGTGAAGAGCGGCAGTTGGGGGATCGCCGGGAATCCGTTGACGACGGCGGATGTCCAGGCACTTGCCGCTGGCCAATCGCCATCGGATCCCGCCGCCTGACCGCTCTCATGGCCCCGGCCCGCCGCGGCCCGTCTCGAGAGTTCGATCAGTTAGGTTCCTCTCCCCGGGCCGATCCGCTGAGGTTGCTCGTAAGGCCCTAGACTTAGTGGAGAATATTGATGCGTCTCGCCCTCGTCCTCGCCATCTCGATCGCTGGATTCTCGATCAACCCGGCATCCGCCGAGTTCGCCACCTCTCTCGTCGAGAGTTCACCACTTTCCGGTGGAAGTCCGACCAATGTGCTTGGCGCGCCGGACGGGCTGATTGCCGGCTTCGATCAAGTCGACGCCTCGACCCCTGGGTTCGTGACCGTGAGCTTCGACCGGACGTTCGTCGATGTCATCGGCTCGGATCTTCTGATCCATCTCGTCGACTGGATCCCGGGCGACGACGAAGTCTTCGAGGTTTTTGCGAGCCTCGATGGGACCGCCGGCTCGTTCCTCAGCCTCGGGGCCTCGGGCACGCCGTCAGGAGGGGTCGACCAGCCCGTGACCCTCGGGTTCGACTTGGCCACTGCAGGATTATCCGCCGCTCGATTCGTCCGAATCCAGAATCTGCGCATCGACCTGACGAACGCCTTCGAGGGGCCAGACATCGACGCTGTCCAGTCCGTCCGAGCCGTGCCCGAGCCGGGTGGCCTCTTCTTGCTGGGCCTCGGGCTGATCGGGCTGACCGGGTATGCCAGAAGAAGGGGGGCGGTTCGCCGTGGCAAAGCCGAAGCCGTGCCCTCGTCCTGCAATTGAGGAGTGCCTGGCCATGCCGCATACGCCGTGCTCGACAGCCCCGGCTCGCCGGGTGTCCCGGGTTCCGCGCTAGCGGAACCCGGGCGAGGGGCCGGCTGGCCTCTGCGGCTTTACCCGGGTTCCGCTGGCGCGGAACCCGGGACACCCAGGCGAGACGAACCGCTTGACGGTGTCGGCATACGTTCCGAAAGCCAAGAGGGTGGCACGGGTTCTGCCTTCGAAACCCGTGTCTCGTCGTCCGAAACAGCCCTCAGATGCCACCCTACCCCTTGGCGACACCTCCAACGGGCTGGGATCCCGCGAGCCACCCACCCGATGCTCAGGCCGGCGAGCCCCCGCTCGGGCTCAAGGCCGGTTGCGACCCGGCATACACCTCCAACCCCGACCGCGCCCGCTTGGCCGCATACATCGCCAGGTCGGCATGTCTGAGCAAGCGAGACACATCCCGTCCCTGGTCCGGCCAGGTCGCAATCCCCAGACTCGCCCCGACCGTCAAGCGCTGCTCACCGACCCGCATCGGCAGGCCGATCGAGGCCAGAATCGCCGCCCCCACCCGCCGCGCGCGCAGTTCATCGGCCCCACGCAGCACAATCCCGAACTCATCTCCACCCAGCCGCGCCACCAGATCGTCCCGGGTCACCACCTTCTGCAGCCGAGGACGCATTTGCATCAACACCTCATCCCCCGCCTCGTGCCCGAAGGTGTCGTTGATCCGCTTGAACCCGTCGAGATCCAGCAGCAGCAACGCGAACGGCTCCCCCCCCGCCTCCACCTCGTTCAGCGCCTTCGACAGTGCCTGAAGCAGCTTCGAGCGGTTCGGCAAACCGGTCAGCGCGTCGTGGGTCGCCTGATACGCCAGTTGCTCCTCAATCCGCTTTCGATCGGTGATGTCCACCAGCACGTTCGACGCCCCCAGCAACCGACCCTCGGCGTCGCGCATCGGGTTCGCGTGCGCCAGGGCCCACCGAATCGCGCCGCTCGGCTGCTCGATCACCACCTCCTGCCCGTTGTACGACGCCTGGTCCCTCAGCGCCAGCGCCATCCAGCATTCCTCATGCGGCATCAACCGCCCATCCGCGTAAAACAGGCGATACGAGCCGCAGAATCGGTCCGCCGGATCATTGATCCGCGGCGTCCGTCCCCACACGTCCACCGCGTTCCGGTTGCAGTAGGTAATCAACCCCGACACATCGCACGTATACGCCGCCGCCGGCAGCGTGTCGAGCACCTGCAGCAGAAACGATTGCGACTGCCCGGAATCGTGTATAGAGGCGTCCATGATCGTCATCCGACATCACGTCGTCCGAGCAAGACAAGGTCGCCATGACTCCTGAGCATGGTGCGGCGTCATCGCCTCGGGCGAAAGGAATCAGAAAGGCTCACCTTCATTGTAAGTCGGGCAGTTCGAGAGGGCGTACGGATTTGCCCCCAGTTCCCCCATTTTTCTCAGAATTTCTTGAACTGCTTTCGGTTTCCCCAACCTCCCCGAGCTGAGACGACGTGCTCGCCTCCCTCCCCTGCAGAGCCGCTCACCATTACCCACAAGTTGGGGGGTGGCGATCTCTTGGCATTCTCGGTTCGTAAGAGAAGGATGTGGTCCGAACACGAACTCCGCTCCGTCCGCCTTGGTGATCGTCGTCTCAATCGTCGCCTTGCGATCCTCGTCGAGGCTCTCGCCGCGAGGCCGGAGGCCAGCGTCCCTCAGGCCACCGGCTCCTGGGCCGCCGCCAAGGCCGCTTACCGTTTCTGGGACAATGACCGGGTCTCCCCCGAGGCGATCTTGGCCGCTCATCGCGACAGCGTCCGCGACCGCCTGCCCGAGATCGGCCCGATCCTGGCCATCCAGGACACCACCGCACTGGACTGGACAACCCACCCCGCGACCTCCGGATTGGGTTATCTGGCGAACCGCCGCAAGGTCGGGCTGCTTGCCCACTCCGTCTTGGCTGCCGACCTCGACGGCGTCCCCCTCGGCCTGCTGCATCAACATGTCTGGGCAAGAGCCCCCGAGGGATTGGGGCATCGCGCGTTGCGCAACAAGTTGCCGACCAAGGCGAAGGAGACCCAGCGATGGATCGAGGCCTTGAGTGCCACCGAAGCCGCACTGCCCCCGGGGACGCTCGTGGTGACGGTGGCCGATCGCGAGGCCGACTTCTATGACCTCTTCGCCACCCCGCGGCGTGACGGCTCCCATCTGCTGATCCGCGCCAAGCCGCGTCGCCGCGTCCGGCATGCCGAGAAGCTGCTCGACCGGGCCTTACGGACCGAGCCCGCCCGGGGGTCGTTCGATGTCGAGATCCGTCGCGGTCCCGGCCGCCCGGCGCGGGTCGCGAGCCTGACCGCACGCTTCGCGGCGGTGTCCCTGGCGCCGCCCTTGACTCGCCGCATCGGCGAACGCCTCGCCGATCTCCGCGTGACGGCGATCCTGGCCGAGGAGGAGTCCCCTCCGGGGGGCGAGGAGCCAATCCGGTGGTGGCTGCTGACGACCCTGCCGGTCACGACCTTGGCGGAGGCCCAAAGGATGGTGCTCTGGTACTCACGACGCTGGCTCATCGAGCGTTATCACTCCGTGCTCAAGAGCGGTTGTCAGGTGGAGCGACTCCAGTTGGAGGATGCGTCTCGCCTACGTCGCGCTCTGGCTACCTATGCCGTGGTCGCCTGGCGGCTTTTATGGCTGACATGCCGGGCCCGACAAGCTCCCGAGGACGCCTGTGACACGGTGATCGCCGAAGCGTCGTGGCAGGTCTTGCACCGGGCGGTCGAGCGATCCGAACCGCCGGAAAGGGCTCCCGGATTGAGAGTAGCCGTTCGCCAATTGGCCCGGCTGGGAGGCTTCCTGGGTCGAGCACGCGACGGAGAGCCCGGCGTGACAACCCTCTGGCGCGGCCTCCGTCGACTCGACGACCTGACCCTGGGTTGGAATCTCGCCGAACAAGCGTCGCGGGCCAGTCCCCCAACTTGTGGGTAATGGTGAGCCCCTGCAGAGCCGAGGGAGAACAACACGCCTGGCCCCGCCTCGTGATCCCCTTGCTGCCCGATCGTTTTTCTCGTCAAACCCGGATTTTGTGACTGGCGCTCCCTGTTGCCACGATGATCTCAGGGTACGGCCTTCCGTCGGCCGCGGCGCGGGAGCCGCGCGCCGGGCCGAGTTCGATGAAGAAAAACACCACGCCTCACCCGCCCGTCGGCGGCCGGCGATCGCTTCGAGGTGACACCCATGAGCGCCCCCCACGACCCGATCCCTCACCCACACTCCCCCCGACGCTCCCCCGGCCCCCGATCCGCCGACGCCCTGAATCGGACCCGGCAGAACGCCCGCCGTCACGGCCTCACCGCCTCCTTGCCCGACACCGAGGCCGAGATCGCCCTGATGAACACCTTCTCCGAAACCTGGACCCGACAGCTCGGCTCCGACAACGACCCCGAGGAAGCCCTCATCCGCTCCGCCGCCCTCGCCTATGCCCGCCTCGAACGCTGCCGAAAGGCCGAGGAATCCGCCCTCGCCGATTCGACCCGCAAAGCCGTCGAACGCTGGCAAAAGGCCCGACGCCACGCCGTCCGCAAGCTCGCCCAGGCGCTTCCCCACGACCCGTCCAACACCGTGGCCGACCTCGAAACCTCCTCCTTCGGCTGCGATTGGCTCATCCGCCACTGGCTTCGCCTCGACGCAAAGCTCTGTCAAGGAATCACTTGGGATCGAGATGACATGGCCCGGTCCATGCGGTTGCTCGGCCTTCATCCCCAGGCCCCCGGCCCCGATGCCGACCCGGAACTCCGGCGCGTCTGGCACCTCGTCCGCTGCTGCTCCCGGCTCCCGGTCGAGCCGACCCCCGGCCTCCCGACCGACCTCCTCCCCGCCCTCGCCGAGCTTCGCCTCCTGATCGCCGATGAACTGGATCGCCTCGAAACCCTCCGAGACGACCTCTGGCAGCACCAGGATGCCGCCGAGGCCGCCGCCGAGGCTCAGCTCGGCCTCATCGACACCACCAAGGAAGGCCAGCTGCGCCAGCGCTACCGCCGCGAAGCCTTCTCCGAAATGATTCGGGGAATCAACCAGGTCATGCGCATCCGGGTCGAACGCTCGAAGGACCATGATCGCCAGTGGCACCAGGCCCACCCCCACCTCTCGACCCGGCGATCGCCGGCCCCCCCGCCGTCACGGAGTCCCGAGCCTCCCCGGATGCCAGTCGCCGACCCCGCCCGAGCCAACGCTCCCGACCCGCCGTCGGATCGCTCCCGAAACGAATCTCCCGAACCAGCCGATGCGACCGCTTCGGATCGCCTCAACCCTCAGTCAGATCAGGAAATCCGTCGCGATCCCTCCGCGGTTGAGCCTCGACTCGATCAGCGCACCGACCCGCGATCGACCGGGTCCGCACGCCCCTCGACCGACCCGATGGCTCCTCAAGATCCCCCGTTGCAGGCCCCTCATCGCCCCTCCCACGACGACGATCGCGGCTGATCGGCCCCGATCCCGCCTCGGTCCGCCCCGGCCGGCCCGCTCGATCGGGCTCAACCCCCGATCCTCCCGCCCTCGGTCCGCGCCGAAGGCCGCCCCCCCCGCTCCTCGCTCCTTGGCAATCCGACCTTCCAGGAACCCTCAGCCATAACCCCGAGTCCCCCAGGAACCGGATCGGATCAGCGATCCCGAATGTCTTCCGGTGGAGTTTGCCCGGCTCCGGGAGGGATCAGTTCGTCGAGCCAGATGGCCAGATGCGTCCGGATCGCCTCGGCGGTGGACCGATAGGTGGACAGGTCCGAGCCGACCGGGTCATCAATGTCGTACCCGTCCGGGTCGAGCAGGGCCGTGCGGTCGGCAGCCTCGGGCGCATGTTCAAGCAGAATCCGGAGATGCGACCGGGTCATGACCAGAATCCGATCGGCCGCCCGGACCAGCTCGGGCACGAGCATCCGGCTGGCGTGCCCTTCGAGCGATCCGCCAAACTTCCGGACGACCTCGACCGCGTTGGCCGCCGCGGGAGCCCCCTGCATGGCCGACAGCCCGGCCGAGAGGATCAGCCAGCCGTGCGCCTCCAGGTCCTCGGGATGGCACCCGAGCCGATCGGCCAGCATCGCCTTGAACAGGGCCTCCGCCATTGGACTCCGGCAGGTGTTGCCGGTGCAGACGAACAGAATGATGGTACTCGCCAGCCTCCCCAGGGTGCGATCGTCGAGCAGGCCATGCCGGACGACGGTCATCTGCCCCGCCTTGAAGGCCAGGATCGACAGGCCGTCCGGATCGTCGATCGCCCCGTCGTCGATGAGCAGATCGGCCCCTTTCGGCTCCAGCAGCCCCGCGACCGCCCGGACCGTTTCCCCCTGCGGGCCGATCGGCTGCCCCAGCACCAGAGGCCCGGCCAGCAATCGGGTCAGATGCTCCACAAACGCATGCTCCGGGCAGCATAAGGCGATGGTTGCGTCGGAGCCGACCAGTGCGGTTCGAGCACCTTCAGGAAGGCGATCGGCCAGACCGCTGCTCACCCCGTCGGCCAGTCGGAGCACCACCGGCCCCGGCCAGGCCCGCGAGGCGACCCGGCGGGCCTCGACCGGCGCTTCCGTGGCCCAGTCGGTCAGCTCTCCGGGACCTCGGACGCAGAGCCAGACCTCCCCGGTAGCCTCGGGATCGTGCTCGGCGAGCCGTTGCATGGCCGCGGCGACCCGAGCGACCGCCTCCGGCTTCAGGGCCGAGGCGGCCAGGGCATATCCGGTCTCGGTCGGGAGGGCGATCACCCCGCCCCTCGCCAGGGAGGCCACGGCTCGATGGACAACGTCCCTCGGATCATCCGCTCGAAACAGCTCGATGAGTTCAGGCGACGGGTTCGGATCGCTCATGGACCTTGGGCCTGGCCTCGGGTCTCGAAGCCCCCGGATCGCCACCAGAGTGAACCGAGGAAGTTGCTTACGCGAGCTATCGAGCTTACGGTCTGCCGCCAATCGCGGTCAATTCAGAACAGAAGCCGGAGGCCCGAAACCTCATGCAGCCTGGCATAGATCGCCCGCACCTGATCGGCCGACTGGACCGTGATGTCCAGCGTGACCGAGACGTGCCGCCCCCCCTTGGTGAACCGGACCGAATGATCGAGCTCTCCCGGGCCGGCCAGTTCCTCCTGCACTGCGGCCACCACCCGCGCCGGGAAATCCTCGTCGGACGATCCGATCGCCCGAATCTGGTAGCTTCCCGGAAACGGATGCACCGACTCCAGCAGATCAGCAGACGGGATATTGTTCGAAGACATCAGTGTTCCTTGATTCAAGGTGAGGCGTCGGACAGTTCCTCTTCATTGTTTCGCGACGCCACCCCCTCGGCAAGTCCAGGCCCGGTGTCCGAGCGGCGGAAGCACCGGGCCATCAGACGCGACTCAGGCCCCCGGAGCGCGGGTTGGATCGTCGGGCGAGGCGTGCACCGGCTCTCGGGCCGGGGCCGCCCCCGACCGTTGCGACGGCGTATGGCTGGCCTCGTCGTCCAGGTCCACCGACAGGGGAATCTCGTCCTCCAGGTGGTGATCCTCGCTGATCGAATGGCCAAGCCAGTCAAGCACATCCGCATAGATCGCGTACAGGCAGGGGACCAGCATCAGGACCACCATCGTACCGAAGGCCAGCCCAAACGCCAGACTTGTCGCCATGGGGATCAACACTTGAACTTGCAAGCTTTTCTCGGTCAACAGCGGCAGCAATGCCGCCACCGTCGTAAGGCTGGTCAGCAAGACCGGGCGGAACCGGTCCTTGCCCGCCTCGCGCAGGGCCACCCGAATCGGCTTGCCCGCGGCCACGTTGTTGTTGATGAAGTCGATCAACACAATCGAGTCGTTGATGATCACGCCCGAGAGTGCCACCAGCCCGAAGAAGCTGAACAGGGTCAGCGGCAGGCCCATCAAGAGGTGGCCCCAGATTGCCCCAACCAGACCGAAGGGAACAATCATGAGAATGAAAACCGGTTGCAGATACGACCGAAACTGCGTGGTCAAGAGCACGAACATGGCGAACAGGGCGATCACGAAGCCCACCACCAGGCTGCCAAACGACTCCTGCGTCTCCTGCTCCTGTCCTTCCCACCGAACCGTGACACCGGGGAACAGTTCCAAAAGCTCAGGAATGAACGTTTGTTGAAGATCCTGGGTAATCTCCCGGGCGTTGGCCACGGCCGAGTCGAGGTCGGCCGTCACGGTGATCGACCGTTGCTGATCGATCCGGTTGATTGCCGAGTAGCCCCGCTCAACCGTCACCGAGGCCAGTTCGTCCAGCGGAACCTCGCCCGCCTCGGGGGTCCGGATCCGAATCTCCCTCAGGTTGGCCAGGCTTTCGCGCTGCTCCGGGGGGTTCCGGACCATCAGCTTCACCTCGTGCCGACCACGTTGCAGCCGCATCACCTCCTCGCCGTAGAAGGCCGATCGAACCGTCAGGGCCAGGGCGTTCGTGTCGATCCCCAGGGCCTCGGCCGAGGGCTTCACCCGGAGCTGGATCTCCGGCTTCCCCGGCTTACTGTTGTCGGCAATGTCAAACACACCTTCATACGTCCCCAGGCGTTCCTTGCAGCGTTCGGCCAGGGTTTCGAGGGCGTCCATGTCCTCGCCTACGAGCTGGAACTCGATCGGCTTGCCTCCGGGGCCGGTGTTGCCGGCGCTGAACTTGGCCTCGTCGAAGCCGTGGACCCGCTTCAGCGAGGCGTCTCGCCAGCGGTTGACCAACTCGAAGCTGCTGATCGGCCGTTCCTCACCGCCGACCATCTCGGCGAAGACCATGCCCATGTTCGAGCCACTGCTCGACATCGAGGCTCCTGGTCCTCCTCCTCCGGTCTCCACATAGCCGATCGATCGACTGATGGCGCGGATCGGTGGCTGGCCGGATTCCTCGGCGATCTCGGTATGAAGCCGCTCGATCTCCTCGGCCATGCGTTGGGTCGCCTCGTCCACCACGCTCGCCGGGGTTCCGGCCGGGTAGGTCACCGTGGCCGTGATGTAGTTCGAATCGAAATCCGGGAAGACCACGAACGGCACCTTGCCACTCGCCACCAGGCCGAACGAGCCAACCAGGATCGCCAGCATTGCCGAGAGGAACACGACCGGAAAGCGGAGGAAGAACCGCAACGACGGCTCATACGTGCGTTCGATCACCCACTTCAAGGCCCGATCGACGGACGACCGCACCCCGTGATAGGCCGAGATTACCGGGTTTTCCAGCCGCATCGCTCGCGTTTCGGCCCGCCGACTGCGGAAGGCCCGCACCAGCCAGATCCAGGCAAAGAGCGGAGTCAAGAGCCAGACGACCACCCGGCCGATGACTCCCAGAATCGGCGCCCGACGGTGCGAAAGGTGATTCGGCAAGATCAACAAGCTCTCACCCAACGATCCCAGCAGCATCGAGCAGACGACGATCGGCATGATGAAGATCACCTTGCCCAGCACCCCCGCCACGAAAAACATGGGCATGAAGGCAAAGATCGTCGTCGTCACCGAGGCCATGACCGGACCCGAGACCTCAATGGTGCCGTCGATGGCCGATCGGACCGGAGACTTGCCCATCTCGCGATGGCGGTAGATGTTTTCACCCACCACGATGGCATCGTCGACCACGATCCCCAGCGCCATGAGGAACGCGAAGGTCGAGATCATGTTCAGCGTCACGCCGGTTCCGGCCATGACGATGAAGGCGAAGCCGATCGACACCGGAATCCCGAGCGCCACCCAGAGGGCCAGGCGAATCTCCAGGAACAGGGCCAGCACAATGAAGACCAGGGCCAGCCCTTGCAGGGCATTGCTCGTCAGGGTATCCAGACGCTCCGAGACGAGAATCGACTGATCGTCGAAGACCTCGGCCCGGTAGCCCGAGGGAAGCGTCAGATCGGCCACATACTTGCGAACGTCGGTGACGACCTCGATCAGGTCCTCGGTGCGGGTCTTCTGGACCATCATCACGATCGACGGCTGCTCTCCCTCGAAGGCCGGTGCCACATCCGGGTCGGCCAGGGGGGAGGGGAACCGCATCCAGCTTCGCTGAGCCGTATCGGTGAAGCCGTCGTGCACGGTCCCCAGATCCTTGACCCGCAAGACGGCGCCATCGGTTCGGCTCAGAAGGGGAAGCTCGGCGATCTCGTCGCCCGTCAACCGCTTGTTCTTGCCCCGGACGAGGAATTCGGACGACGGGGACCGGATTTCCCCAGCCGGCAACTCGATATTTTCCTGGCGAATGACCAGGCCGACCTGCTGAAGCGACAGGTTGTGCCGCCTCAAGGTTTCTTCAGGGATTTCAACGTCGATCTGATAATCGCGGACCGCAAGCATCTCGACCAGCGAGACCGACGGCAGGTCGAGCAGCTCGGTTCGGATCCGCTCGGCAAGATCGCGAAGTTGAAGATCCTCTCGAAGCCGCCAGGCACGCTGCCCCTCGGCGTCGAGTCCTTCGGGCATCGGCGCTCCGCCGAACAGGGCGACCCGGATCGCCGGCTGGCGGAAGGCCAGCAGCTTGACGTCCGGGTCCTCGGCCAGGAGCGGGAAGCTGGGGATCTGGTCCACCTCCGAGCGGATCTCGTTCAAGACCCGCTGGGGATCACGGATGTTGCCGTACATCTCAGCAACCACCGTCCCCACGCCCTCGGCGGCGGTGGAGGTGATCTTCTTGATGCCGTCGACCGCCCGGATCGCTTCCTCGATCTTCTGGCAAATCCCCTCTTCAACCTCGGCCGGACTCGCGCCGGGGTAGGGGACCGTGATGGTCACGATCTCCAACTGGAATTCGGGGAACAGCTCTTTCTTCAGGCCCAGGAGCGACAGCACCCCCACCAGGATGGCGGCCACCATGATCGTGTTGACGGCCGGCCCGTTTCGGACGACCCATTGAATGATCCCACTCACGAAAAGGGCTCCTTGGCAGGCGGGGGGAACGAAGGCACTGGCACGCCGAGGCACGGGCCGACGATCGTCAGCCGATGCGCCAATCATCACGAATGTCAGGGGAACTCGAACCGAAGCAACGCGGACCGATTGGTCGGTGCAAGGACGGGGCGAGGCCGCAGGCCGGGCGCCCCTCGCGTCAAGATTGGGTTATCGTGGTCGAGCAGCCGAAGTCGAGGCGACGGTCTCGTCGGGGACGCTGGGGGCCGAAGGATCGACGATGGCCACCTCCATGCCTGCGACGGGGGAATCGAGCGGAGAGATCACCAGCGGGGCACCGACCGGAATCGGGTCGCCGGGGCCGTCTCCTCGGATCACGACCACCTCGTCCAGGACCCGGACCGGATCCACCCGTCGGATCTCCAGTCGGCCGTCGTTCACAAGCCAGATCTCATTGTTTGGCCGGAAGGCAGCCCGGGGGATCGAGAGCAAGGGCACCCGCGTTTCGGTGCCAAACAGCGTGACGGAGACGAACATGCCGCGCCTCAGGCCGGCCGGGTTCGGGACCTCGACCCGACACGGAACGGTGCGGGTTCGTTCGTCGATGCCACCCCCTTCGAACCGAGAGAGCACCCCGGCCCAGTCGGTCGAGCGGCCGGCCAGGGTCCGAGAGACGATCGCTCGGGCTCGGGGGATGGCGTACGGGTCGTCGTTGGCCAGGGTCATCGGATCGTCGCCGCCAGCCAGCCAGAACAGGTCTTCCAGGCGAAGGCTGCAACGGACCTCCATCGTGGCACTGTCCTCAATCGTGACCAGGACCTCGCCCGGCCGGGCGTAGGCATCACGTTCGACGCGGACCTCGACGATTCGTCCGTCGATGGGAGCGGTGATCGTGGCTCGTTCCAGGTCGTAGGCAACCTGGTCGAGCTGGGCCTCGATCCGACGCATCTGGGCTTCCAGGCGGGCTCGTCGGCTGGAATAGGTGCGGCGATCGTTTTGCAACCGCTGCAAATTCTGGCGGGCGGTGAGCATCTGGGCATCGGCCGCATCACGCTCGGAGGCCGACGAGGCGCTGCGGGCGATCAACTGCTCGACCCGGATCTGCTCACGACGCCGAAGCTCGACTTCCTGCTCGGCCAGGGTGACCAGTTCCTCGGTGTTCTCGATTTCGATGTCGAGCTGTTCAAGGTCGGCGGCCACCTGGGCCAGCTCGGCCTCGAACGAGGCGCGCTGGATTTCGAGCGGCCGGGGGTCGAGCCGCAGGAGCAAGTCGCCGGCCTTGACCGATCGTCCGGCCCAGCAGGCCTCGGTGCGCTCGACGACCCTTCCCTGGACCTCGGCCGAAAGGGTGATCTCGCGCTTCGGGATGATCGTGCCGTTGACCTCGATGCCGAGGCCTTCATTCGAAGCATCGGTGGTCGGAACGACCTCGACCCGAGGCAGCTCCCGACCGCGTTCAACGCGCTGGGGAGGCTCCTTGGAGGCAACCAGGCCGGCAAAGACACCGACCCCGCCACCCAGGAGCAGGGCCGGCAGCAGCACGTTGCGGAAGAGCTTGGCCATCATCGAGATCGTCCTTCGCTGCCGCTCGGCAAGGCTTCGGATCGGCCCGTCGCCTCGCCAGCCCGGCCGCTGACCTTGATATTAATGTGCTCGAAGCCGGACCACGCGCCCGGATCGATAATGCGTTGGAGCATGGATTTGAGCTGCAATCTCTCCTGTTCGGAGAGCGGTGCCAGAACCTCGTTTTCCACGCCTTCCACGGTGTCATTCGCCCGTCGGAACAGATCCTGGCCCGATTCCGTGAGGTGGATGCGGTGGGCCCGTCGGTCGACCGGATCGGGCTGGCGCTGGACCAGATCCCGACGCTCCATTTCATCCAGCAATCCGACCATCGAGGTGCGATCGATACAGATCGACTCTCCCAGCCGCTGCTGGGCCACCGGGCCGAAGTGGTAGATCATGGCGAGGACCTGGACGTGCTTGAGCTGCACGCCCATGGGCTCCAGCTCCTCCTCGAACCGCGATCGGAGCCGGTGGGCAGCCATCGCCAGCAAGAAGCCGTATCGCTCCCGGGCCGATGTTTGCCGCGGATCGAGAGCGAGTCGCTCCTCAGTCGTGCCCAGTTCCTCGGTCCGATCGTTCATTGTGCTCCGATTGCAAGAGGGTCGCAGGCCGCCAAAAGTTCGCTGGTTTTCCCAGAATGTCTGAACGGTGGGGTCGAGAAGATCTTCAGTGGCGGCAACCGTCAGAAATGAGGATCGTCAGTCTTCCTGATAGTTTCTAGCCAAAACGGATTGCTCGTCAAGACAAATCGAGAGAAATGTATTCGGGGAGCGTGAGTGGGCAAGGGGAGCGTTGGGGTTGCTTCCGATCGGAGCCGGGGTCTGGTAGGGTATCGGGCCGTTGGGTGGACGAGCATCTTGACTTGAACCGCGAGCGCGAGAGGCGAGAACGATGGCTCTGGAGATCGCACCGGGCAAGACGACGATTGGATGGATCGGCACGGGGGTGATGGGGTCCTCGATGTGCGGGCACCTGATGAGTGCTGGGTACAAGGCGACCGTGTACAACCGGACGAAGGCCAAGTGCGCTCCGCTGGTGGAGAAGGGGGCGACCGAGGCGAGCACGCCGAAGGAGGTGGCAGCGGCCTCGGACGTGATCTTCACGATCGTCGGGTATCCGAAGGATGTGCGGGAAGTGATTCTGGGCGATTCGGGGGTGCTGGCCGGGGCGAAGCCGGGGAGCATCCTCGTCGATATGACGACCAGCGAGCCGAAGCTGGCCGAGGAGATCTTTGAAGCGGCGAAGGCCAAGGGGGTCCACGCGATCGACGCGCCGGTCTCGGGTGGCGACGTGGGGGCGAAGGAGGCGCGCCTGTCGATCATGATCGGCGGCGAGGAGGAGGCGGTGGCGACGGTCAAGCCCCTGTTTGAGATCATGGGCAAGACCATCGTGCATCAAGGCGGGCCGGGGGCCGGCCAGCACACGAAGATGGTCAATCAGATCCTCATCTCGACCGGGATGATCGGCGTGTGTGAGGCCTTGCTGTATGGCCACAAGGCGGGCCTGGACCTGGAGACGGTGCTTCAGAGCGTCGGCTCGGGGGCGGCGGGGTCGTGGAGCCTGAACAACCTGGGGCCAAGGATCATCAAGGGGAACTTTGATCCGGGCTTCTTTGTCGAGCACTTCATCAAAGACATGGGGATCGCCCTGGCCGAATCGCGCCGGATGGGCCTGTCGATGCCGGGCCTCGCCCTGGCCGAGCAGCTTTATCAGGCCGTGGCCGCGCAGGGGTACGCCCGGAATGGGACGCAAGCGTTGATGCTGGCCCTGGCGAAGCTGTCGAACGTGGACTGGACGGCGAAGGGTTGAACCGGGCGCTTCCGGGGACCAATCCGTCGGTGGGCCTGGAGTTGGAATGATTCCGGGCCGTGCCGGCGTGAACCCAGATGGCTCACGACCGGGATCGGCTCTCGGTCGGAGGGGGCTCGAAGGGATCGAGCCGCGCTTCAGTCTTTGGGAGACCAGAAGAGGCGGTCGAATCCCTCGACCTTGTGCCTTGGACCGAACCGAAGGCCCTCGGCGCGGAGGCGATCGAGCTGCTCGCGTCCCCTTGTCTCAAATCGGGTTTTGCTGATGGTTCCGCCGTCGGCCAGGACGCGATACCAGGGGATGGCGTCCTGCTCGTCGTCGGTGAGGGTGGCGAGGATGTAGGCGACGTGCCTTGCCATGACGTCGAGATGCCGGCCGATGGCCGCGAAAGTCGTGACCCGACCCTCCGGAATCGACCCGACAATCGCAAGCACGTCGTTCTTGATCCGCATGAACGCGGGGGATCGCGGCATTGGGAGACTCCCCTTGGACCGCTCGGACGACCAGATCACCTGTCTGAAAATCAAGTCAAGACAAATTCACTTCTTGGTGTTATGTCGAATGAGGAGCGATCGGCCGGCGGCGATCGGAAGGGACGCAAGGCAGAGCCCGAGGCAGGCGGTAGGGAGCCAGTCGCCGGTCTTCATGTAAACACTGGTGCGAGGATCGAGAGGGACCTCGACGGTGAGGACCCCTTCGGCAGCGTTCGGAAGGGAGTCGCGGGAGGGGGGATCGAGCGAGGCGAGGACGGTGCCGTTGCCGTCGATGAGGGCGGAGGTGCCGGTGTTGACGCTCCGGGCGACGGGCATCCGCAGCTCGACGGCGCGGAGGATGCTGCTGGCCAGGTGGAGCTGGTGGGCGGCGGTGCCGCGGAACCAGCCGTCGTTGGAGAGGTTCAGGAGGATGTCGGTCGGGTGGCCGTTGGGGGCAGCGGCAAGGCGTCGAGCGACATGGGGGACGCTGTCCTCGAAGCAAATGGGGGTGCCGAGCCGCCAGGGGCCAAGGCTGAGGGTCGAGGGTTTGAGGCCGGGGTCGAGGCTGGGCATGTGGTCGGCGCTGAAGGGGGTGAGCGCCAGGACCCAGGGGATGGTTTTGACCCAGGGGATGTACTCGCCAAACGGGACAAGATGGATCTTGTGATAGGTCTGGGTCTGGGTGGTCCCTGGTTGGAGCAACAGGGCCGTATTGTAGTGGGCGAGACCGCCGGGTCGGAAGAAATAGGAGTTGATGCCCACGATCAAGGGGGTGTTGATGCGGTTGGACCATTCGTGGAGCATCGTGCGGACCTCGCCGCCGACCTCGGCCCAGCGGTCGGGGTCGGAGCCGGGGGAGTAGCGGGCGAGCTGAGCGTGGTATTCGGGTTTGGGAAGTGAGGGGTCGATGTCGATCCAGCCGTAGGGGAACATGGTTTCGGGCAGGACGATCAGGTCGGGCTGCTCGGTCGTGGCCTGGCCGACGAGGCGGGCGAAACGGGCAAGGACCTCGGCCGGGTCGGGTCCACCGCCGAAGACCTGCGGGATGTCGGACTGGATGAGGGCGAGCTTGGGGCCGGGCTGAAAGTCGGCCTGATCGCGTCGGACGCTGCCGTAGATGAGGCTGCCGCCGAGGGCAACGACAACCAGGGCCGTACGAATCACCTGCCCGATGGCGGGGCGGCGGCCCGAGGGGGTTTGGACCCATCGAGGGCGTTCGATCAGTTCGAGAAGCCAGGCGTTGACGAGCATGACCAGGAGGCTGAGGCCCCAGGCTCCGGTGAGGTCGGCGACCTGAATCAAAGGGGTGAGCGAGGCGGTGCTGTGGCTAAGGAAGAACCACTGGAAGCCGTTGAGCGGATAGAGACCACGAACGAATTCGACCGCGATCCAGGCGGCCGGGGCGGAGAGCATCAAGGGGATGCCAAGCCGACGGACCATCACCCGCATGAGGCCGATGGTGACCGGCCACCAGAGGGAAAGGACCAGGGCCAGGGCAAGCCAGCCGGGCCAGGCCGATTCGTCGGAGGCGCGGACCCACTCGACGGCGAGGAGCCAGAAGGTCAGGCCGCCGACCCAGGAGCCGAGGTAGACCGATTTGGCCGGGCGATCGGAACGGACGAGCCGGAGGACGGGGACGAGGGCGACCCAGGCGAGCCACCAGGCGGCGGTCGGCTCGAAGGCGAGGGCCATCAGGAGGCCGGAGAGGCCCCCGAGCAGGCTTGGATGCGGGTCGAAACGTGCGTTGGCCGATCGAGGCGCCGGGACGGTTTGGGACGCGGGTTCGGCGGCGGTCGGCTGCGACATGAGATCCCCGCGCCGGTCAATCGGCCGGCGCCTCCGTGGCGGTTCAAGGCGATTTCGGGAGTGGTGATCTCCCGAGCGATGGTTGGTCCGTCGGGGACATCAAACCGAAAATGCCCCCGTTTGAGGATACGAATTCCAGGACCAAAAGGTTGGGCGCGGCTTGAACAGGTGGGTTTCGGACGGAGGCGATTGGGGCGAGAATCACAAACTGGAACGGGCAGCGGGCTTTGCGACGTGGTGCGGAGCAGTGAAGAAATGCTGCCCTGCAGGCAGGTTCAAGAACCAGGGAGGCGACATCGTGCCGGAGCCTCGATCGAAACGGATTGTGCTGACGGGTGCTACCCGGGGACTCGGCCGGGCCATGGCCGAGGGCTTTATCGGGCGGGGTCATTCGGTGGCCGGATGCGGCCGATCGGCCGATCGTGTGGCCGAGCTTGCGAAGACGTTCGGGCCTTCGCATCAGTTTTCGGTGGTGGATGTGAGCGATCAGGATGCCGTGAACACCTGGGCCGCGACCGTGATGGAAACCTTCGGCGTGCCTGATTTGTTGATCAACAACGCAGCAATCATCAATCAGAATGCACCCTTGTGGAAGGTGCCGGTGGAGGAATTCAATCGTGTGGTAGACGTGAACATCAAGGGGATTGCCAACGTGATTCGAGCGTTTGCCCCTGCGATGGTGGACCGCGGGTCGGGGGTGTTCGTGAACTTCAGTTCGTACTGGGGGCGATCGACTTCGGCCGAGGTGGCGCCGTACTGTGCGTCGAAGTTTGCCGTTGAGGGCTTGACGCAGGCGATGGCGCAGGAGCTGCCCCAGGGAATGGCGGCGGTGGCGTTCAATCCGGGGGTGATTGATACAGAGATGCTTCGCTCGACGTTTGGAAGCTCGGCCGGGAATTATCTGTCGCCGGATCGCTGGGCCGAGTCGGCGGTGCCGTACCTGCTGGCACTGGGAGCGTCGCAGAATGGGACGTCTGTGACCGCGCCGGGACAGTAACGGGCAGGGGTTGGTTGGACTGGTGCTCTGAGGTCGGTGCGGGAATCGACCCGCACCGACCTCACCAGAAACCTTCACAATCACGGTCCAAAGGGATCACATTCTGTCCAAAGGGATCACAATCAAGCCAGAACGCTTCACACACGGCACACGCGCTCACACACCGAGATGGGGGGGGCGACCGGGAAGGTAATCGGCGCGATCGAAGCGATGAGGCTTCGATCGGGCCTGTGAGACCCGGTCGGCGTTCTTACGATCCATCCAGGTGATTCGGGGGAGTTCGGTGTTCCTGGAAGGAGGACGGATCGGGGGCGAGCCGATTCGGGTCGTACGCGGTGAGCACGAACGTCTCTCCGGATTTGGCCTCGAAGCGCTCGCGGTAGAGGATCTGGTCGGCTCGGGTCATCACCATCTCATATGGGCCTGGGTTCAAGTACAAGAGGATTGGTTCATGAGATTGTTGGTCAATTTGACACGTGTGGCCGCCCACAGAAACCTCCACGTTCGACTCCGTGACATGAAGGACGAGCTCGCAGGGTGATCCGGCTCGACCGGCGATCCAGAGGAGCATTGTCAGACCCATGACGGACCCGACGCTATACTGAGCAATTCGAGCGAGTATGGTAGACTGGACGAACGAGGGAATTAGATAGGTAATCGACACAGTTTCATTCCTCGCTTTCGGGTCACGTGGATTCCCAGTCCAGCAGAGGTTGCCCGTTACGGCTCAGCGTGCAGGCTCAAGGTTCAGGTCAAGGGGATTAGGTCTGATCGAGGGGCACTTCCTCAGCTTTGACAGTTACCCGGTGATCATGGTTCGAGTCGATCCTGAGCGGCGCTGATCGACGCATCGGCGCAAAGTTATCCACTTAAGAGCTATCTGACCGAAATCAGCAAAAGGTTACAGATTTTTTTTATTCAACACGGCCCTCCCGTCAATCGAGGGCCGATGGTCCCGCAGTCTTGGTCGATGATGAAGCGTGATCCGCTGTTGTGTCCTCCTGTATTGCTGAAAGCGGTGTGGTTGGTCTCCTGGGAAATCGCCCTGTCGTTCCTGAGCGCTTCCGAGGGGCTCCCATCCTGACCAATGAGGAACAGGGAGATTTTCATGTGGGTTGCAGAGACGAGGGACCTGAGGTCCTGGGAGTTTGGTGACAAAGCGGGGGGACGACGGGTCGAGGCTGGTGAGTCGACTTCAAGGAGTCGCGTAGCGATCTCGTTTTGGAGAACCTGAAGTTCGGCAAGCCAGGGCTCACTCTTGTCCAGAAAGGAGCGTTCGTAGCTGGCACGAGCGGCTTCGACATCTCCTGCGTGGAGTTGCAATTGCGCAAGGGCGCACCAGTAAAATCCGAAGCCGCCGATGAAGTCGGGGTGATCGGCCGAAGCCTGGATGGCTTCGAGGGCGAGTTCGAACTGACCGGCGCGGTGAAGGACCAGGGCGAGCGCAGACCAGGCCTTGGGGCTTCCCAAGATCGTCACCGCCTCCTGGGCTGCTCGGGTCGCCAGATCGGAGTCAACGGGGACCGAGGCAGGGAGGGTGGCGAGGTAGATGGCCAGGTGTTCGAGCCGGATACAGCGGCGGGATTGCTGATAGGCGTCAGAGGGAATGGGGGTCGCCAGGAGATCCCGGAGCCATCGCTCGGAGACCTCGCGGATGGTCTCGAATTGACCAAGTGCGCGGCAGGTGCCCAGGTAGTGATTCAAGGCGCTGCTGGTCTGAATGTGGGTCGATCCGAAGAGGCGGCGATGGGCTTCGGCAACCTGTGCGTACAGGAGGATCGCCTCTTCGTTTTGTTGGCGTCGCTGGAGTGTGGTTGCGAGGAACTTGCGGGAGGCGAGGGTTGCGGGATGATCGGCACCGAGGACGCGATCGCGCCCGGCGACGGCCTGTCGGAGGACACGCTCCGAGTTGACATGGTCTGCCTTGCAATACAGAACCCGTCCGAGGACGTGAAGCGTCTCCAATGTCTCCGGGTGGTCGGGGCCGAGAAGTCGAGTCTGGCCCTGATAAGCATCTTCGAGCAGGGTTTGTGCTTCCCCCATGGGGACTGTCCCCAGCGTGCGAAGGACCTCATCGGAGAGACTGAGGTTTGGAGCTTTTCTGAATCGCTCAAGCAAGGCCTTGTTGAACTTGACCTGGAGGACGTGACCGAGGGTGGTCATTGAGTCGAGGGTCTGGCGGTCGTTGGGGCCAAGGACGCGGCGACGGGTTTCCATCACTCGACGGGCGATCGGTTCGGCTTCGTCGGGGATGGCGACCAGTCCCAGAGCGTCGGGACACAGCGCGCGGACGACCATTGCCTCGGCCGTAAGAGTTTGGGGGTGGTCGGGGCCGAGGTGCTCGGCTCGCAGGGCGGCGGCGAGGCGGAACTGAGGGGCGGCGTCCTCGTAGCGGCCGAGATCGTAGTAGGCTCGACCGAGGGCGATCCGGGCGGAGGCCTCGGCGGTAGGGTGGTGGCCGAAGCGCGCGGGAATGGCCGCTTCTCCTGCGACGAAGATGTCTTGAAGTGTGGGAGTCTTGCCCTGGAGCCGTTCGGGAGCGGCGGCGCCGAAGACGTCATTGACGAGGTACTCGACGACCAGGCTGGTTTCCTCGGCACTGGCGGCGGCCTGGGCCTCGGCCCGGGTGGCGCGGTGGGCCTGGAGCAGGCTCAGGACAGTGGCCGTGACGAGAACCAGAACGATGAGGACGGTCGAGGTGAGGATTGCACGGTTGCGGGAGGCGAACTTTTGGAATTGGTAAGCGGCCGACGGCGGTCGGGCGAGGACGGGCTCGTTGTTCAGGTGTCGGCGGAGCTCAGCGGCGAGGGCGTTGGCGGTCTCGTAGCGGCGGTCGCGTTTCTTTTCGAGGCATTTCATGACGATCCAGTCGAGGTCGCCCCGGACGGCCACGAGAATGCGGCGGGGGTCGGCCCCTCGGGAGGCCGAGATGGTGGAGAGCGATTTCCCAAGGCCGCTGAGCCGAGTGCTCGGGGTGACGGCTTCACGATCGTGGATGAGTCGTCGGATCTGGTCGAGCGGGGCCCGCTGAAATTCCTCGCGCTGGATTGGGGTCGAGCCGGTCAGGAGTTCGTAGAGGAGGACGCCGAGGCTGTAAATGTCGCTGCGGGTGTCGATGTCGAGGCCGGAGAACTCAGCCTGCTCAGGGCTCATGTACTGAGGGGTGCCGACGAGCTGGGCGAAGCCGGTGAACAGGGTCTTGTCGGTGAGGCTCTGGCTGGTAGCCTTGGCAATGCCGAAGTCGATGACCTTGGGGACCGGCTCGCCGTCGTGGAGCGTAACCAGGATGTTCGAGGGTTTGAGGTCTCGGTGGATGATCCCTTTTTGATGGGCGTGCTGCACCGCCTGGCAGACCCGGACGAACAGGTCGAGGCGTTCCTGGATGTCGAGGCGGTGGCGGTCGCAGAATTCGGTGATCGGGAGGCCCTTGACCAGTTCCATGACGAAATAGGGGCGGCCTGAGTCGTTCGTGCCGGCGTCGAGGACCCGGGCAATGTTCGGGTGGTCCATCAGTGCCAGGGCCTGTCGTTCGGCCTCGAAGCGGGCGATGACCTGCTTGGTGTCCATGCCCGGCTTGATGACCTTCAGGGCGACTCGGCGGCGGACCGGCCGTTCTTGATCGGCCATGTAGACGGTGCCCATTCCCCCCTCGCCGATCGGTTCCAGGAGCGTGTAAGGGCCGATCACTGTGCCGATCGCCTCGATTGAGGGTTCGGCCAGGGGGCCTCCCGCCTCGGTTGAGAGGAGATGGGCGGGATCATCGTCGAGGAAGTCGCCCGCCTTGCGATGCGACTGAAGCAGGGATTCGACTCTGGCCCTCAACGCGACGTTCCTCTGACAGGCCTGGTCGAGGAATGCGCGCTGGGCGTCGGGGTCCTCAAAGTCGAGAGCCTCCATGAAGATGGTGCGCTCGCTCATCGCCGCAGCCCTCCCGAAACAGGTCTGGCGGGCCATCCGCCCGAGAGTTCATGCGATTCTTGGGGGTGGATCACGTCACCGAATTGGAAAAAAATTCCGGACGGTGAGTTACTCCTCGCTCAGTTTGTGGTGAAGCCAGGCGCGTGCGTAGGCCCAGTGGCGGTCGACCGTGCGGGGAGCGATCTCAAGAACCTGGGCGATCTCGACGATGGTGAGGCCGACAAAATAGCGAAGCTTCACCACCTCAACCGAGGTTGGGTCGTGCTGGGCAAGTGCGTTGAGGGCGTCGTCGAGGGCGGCCAGATCGGGGCCTGGCGAGGCGATGGAGTCGATGGCGACCTCGAAATCGAGTCGCTGATGGTCGCCGCCGTGTCGGAGACGGCACTTCCGGCGGTAGCGATCGACGAGGATACGACGCATGGCCTCCGCGGCGGCCTTGAAGAAGTGACCCCGGCCATCCCACTCGATGGGTGAGGAAGGATCGATCAGCCGGAGGTAGGCCTCGTGCACGAGCGCCGTGGCTTGCAGCGTCTGTCCGGGGCGTTCACGGGCCAGATGCGTGGCTGCGAGCGTGCGCAACTCGTCGTAAACGAGCGGGAGCAATTGCTCGGAAGCGAGTGGGTCTCCCTGCTCAATTGCCGAGAGGATTTGTGTAAGATCGTTCATCCGTACCGGCCCATCAAGAAGGGGACGGCCTTGTGGGTGCAATCTCGTCGATTGCACCGTTCAAGAATGACACGGATATGAAGATAAGCTTGTTGAGCCAGCCTTGCAATTCCTGATCGTCCTGAGATTTCCTTGATCGGACCGGAACAAAAGGGGGCGTCGGCCGATTCAGAAGGATTCAAAGGAGTGGAGCAGGCGTCAATCGAGGGTTGGGATCGAGAATTGTCGAACTTTATTGGTACAAAGAGGTGACTCGGTCGCTGGAGATCGGGTTGGAGCCGACCGCGATCGGGGTGTCGAGGATCGACGGTGAGGGGTTGGGTCCAAGGATCGGGAGGAGGATGAGCACCTCGGCGCCGGGCGAGGCGTTGGTCAGGGTGATCCAGCCGCCGTGGGCTTCGACGATCCGTTGGGTAATCGACAGTCCGAGCCCCAGGCCCTCGCTTCGGGTGGTGAAGAAGGGTTTGAACGCCTGGCGACGGATCTGGGGGGGGAAGCCGGGTCCGTTGTCCCGGATGGCGATCCAGAGCGACGGTTTGCCTTCGGGAGCGATGGCCTTGCACTGAACCCGGATTTCGACGGGATCGGTACTGCAATCGAGCGTGTTCTCGAAGAGGTTGCGAAAGACCTGCTTCAGGCGGAAGGAGTCGGCCAGACAGTCTCGGGCTTCGCTGGCACCTTCGAGGATGAGCCGAGCCGTACGACCGTTCCGGCGGGTTTCGAGGTCATCCCAGACCTCTCGGGCAACGCTGTAGAGATCGCACGGTTGGAGGTTGAGCTGAAGGGGGCCGGCCTGGCTGCGAAGGTCGGCAAAGAGGCGCTCGAGGTCGCGACAGCCGGCGAGGCCGGATTCCAGGACGGAAGGCAGGTCGGGGTCGCCGTGGGAGGTGAGCTTTGCAAGTTCGAGGGCAATCTTGGTGCGGTTCAGGGCGTTGCGTCCTTCGTGGGCAAGGACAACCAGCATCTGGCCAAGCGAGGCAAGCTGCTCGGAAGCCTGGGCACGCTGCTCTGCCTCTCGGAGCCGAGCGAGGCGCTGGAGGCAGGCGTAGAGGGCCTCGGGTTCGAGGGGTTTGGACAGGGAGTCAACGACTCCTCCTCGAAGGGCGGCAAGCAGACCCTCGTGTTCACACCAGGCCGTGAGGAGAATCAGGGCACAATGAGGAGCCAACAGTCGAATGCGGGGCAGCGAGGAATCGATCGTGCCCTCGGGGAATTGGCGGTCGAGCAGTGCAACATCAAAGCTGCTCCAGTCGTCCGAACGGAGGGCGTTGATTTCGCGAAGCGAACTGGCGAGGGTGACACGATGGCCTTCTGCTTCGAGCAGATCCCGGAGTGTTGTGCGGGCATCCTCATCGTCTTCGACGACCAGGATCTCAAACAGACTCGTGCTCATCAGAAATGTCCTTGACGTCACATGCTCAAACGTGTCAACAATGATCGGTCAGTTCGTTCGGCCCGAATGGCTCAGGAACCGAACTCGAACACCATGACGAGGTCGGAAGGACTTGAACCACCGCTGACGGGGCGCCTGGGGTGACCGCCGCATCACCGGTATGCCCGCGCGTTCGCGTCATCAACAGAAGGCAGGGCGAACGCGCAGGAACACACGGCGTCAGAAACGATCGGGGACGCGTAGAAGGCCTTATCGAAACGCAGGCATATTCGCCGTTTGCAGGTTCGTTGTAAATAACTGAGTGGCGATTCGGATGACGAGGGAACTGGGATGGACCGGTTTACTGAGGCAAACCTGCGGAGACAGTCCCAGACGATCCGCCAACCGTTCCGGGGATTCCGTTCCGATGGCGATGACGGCCTGAGGTACCTGTGACTGACGCTCGTGGATCAGGCTCAGGACGCCATCCCCTCCTCCCCAGGCAAGATCCGCGTCGATCACAATGACCTCGGGTTGGGAGGATCGGAGCCGATCCAGGCAATCCAGGCCATCATTGGCGGTCTCGACCTGGAATCCGAGGGACGCAAAATAATCCGCGAGGATGGAACGAAGCGAGGGGTCAGACTCGGCAAGAAGCAGGTGAGGAAACATCAGTGCATCCGCCTAGTTAAAGGCCTTTGTTGCTATAAAATGTGCTCGTTCATCCATGCGAGTTTGCGATAGGTTTACTACCGTGTTCCTGGGTGTCAACCGTATGGCAAGTCAGAGGGGGCTGCAATCGGGAGAATCATGAATCGGTTGTAGTGAATTCCATGACAATGGTTTCTGAATTCATTGGGCGCAACGGTTTGGATGGTTAAGGTGAGAGAGTGAGGTGTGCGCGTTGTGTGAGTGTCTCGGGGAGGAATCACCTGGCGCAATAGGGACTGGAGAACGCGTGTGGAACAATCGAGAAATGATGAACATTGGACGAACGTTAATGCGATCGTCGAGTCGGTGCTCGATGCCCTTCCGGCGCACGTCTGTTTGCTTGATGCGGAGGGGACGATTGTGGCGATCAACCGGCGCTGGGAGCAGTTTGCGCGGGAGAATGACGGCGACCTGCAACGGTGCGGACTGGGTGTGAACTATCTGGAGGTGTGTCGACGGGCCGCGGAGCAAGGTGTCGCATTGGCGGCTGAGGCGCTGGAGGGAATTCGCGACGTGATGTCGGGTCGTCTGGAGTCGTTTACCCTGGAGGCGCCGTGTCATCGATCGGGGAAAAATCGGTGGTTTTTGATGCTGGTGGCTCCGTTACATTTTGATCATCAGGGACTGATTATTTCTCATGTGGACATTACGTATCAAAAAGAGGCCGAGTTTGCACTTCATGAAAGTGAGGATCGACTGCGCACGGTGATTGAATCGGCTGCGGAAGGGATTGTCTCGATGAACAAAGACGGGATTGTGGACTCGTTGAATGCCGCTGCGGAGCAACTCTGCGGTTACACGCGATCGGAAGTGATTGGGAAGAAGATTTCGATCTGGATACCTTCGCTTCCCGAGGCGCTGAATGAAGAGGGTTTGGAGCGGCTTCGGTCGAAGGAGCCGGGGCGGGTGGCCGGTCGGGTGCCGTTGATGCTGTTGCAACGCAAGGACGGCAGCAGTGTGCCGGTCGAGCTGTCGATCAGCAAGGTTGATGACCTGGACCTGTACACGGTGATCATCCGCGATCTGTCGGAGCGGCGAGCCATGCAGGAGCAATTATTGACAATTGCCGAGCAAGAGCAGCGGCGGATTGGTCAGGATCTGCACGACAATGTGGGGCAGGAGCTGACCGGGTTGGCCCTGATGGTCGAATCGCTGGTCGAGGCGACAGAGGAGATGGATTCATCGGAGAGCAAGCTAGTCGAGCGGATTCGAGAAGGACTGCAACGGGTGCAGGAGGGGATGCGAAACCTCAGCCGCGGGCTCATTCCGGTGGAGGTCGATGCCGAGGGGCTGATGTCGGCTCTGAGTGAGCTGGCGACCCGGATCGGGAGCAACCACGAGCTTACCTGCCGCTTTGAATGCCGGGAAACGGTTCGGGTGGAGAACAATCAGGCGGCGACACAGCTCTACCGAATTGCTCAGGAGGCGGTTTCCAACGCGGTTCGTCACGCTCACCCTCGTCAGATCGTGATTCGATTAACGTACGAGCGTGATCAGGTCTTGCTGGAGATCTGGGATGACGGCACGGGTCTGTGGCATCCGGATGAGCAACCGGGCGAAGGGATTGGGTTGAAGATCATGCGGAGCCGGGCAGAGTTGATTGGGGCCCAGTTGCAGATTGAATCTCGCGAAGGACTCGGGACCAGGGTTGTCTGCACGGTTCAAGGGAGGATTGTTCATGGAGAGCGAGCCGAGCCCCAATGATGTGCCTGAGGTTCCTGCCCGGGTCTTGATTGTCGATGATCATCCGACGGTTCGGGAGGGCTTGGGCTTCCGGATTGCCCGATGCCCGGATCTGATCGTCTGTGGTGAGGCGGCCGATTTGTGCAGTGCGATGGCGGAGGTGGAGGCGACGAATCCGGACGTGACGGTCGTGGATATTGCCCTCGGAGCCGAGAGCGGGATCGATCTGATCCGTCGGCTCAGGATTCGTGATCCGTCCGCGAAGACGCTGGTCTGGTCAATGTATCCTGAGTCACTCTACGCGGAGCGTGCCCTTCGTGCCGGAGCGATGGGGTACATCACCAAGCAAGCGGCGACGGGACGGATCATTGAGGCCATCCGTCGCGTTCTGGCCGGAGAGATTTATCTAAGTCAGGCGGCCGCGAATCAGATGCTGCGCCGGGTGGTGGGGACCAATGCCGGTGAGGTGAGTGCCCCGGCTCCCACCCCCGAGGCCACGCTCTCGGACCGGGAGCTGGACGTGATGCGGCTCATTGGCTCGGGGCTGACGACGTCGGAGATCGCCAATCAATTGCATTTGAGCGTACACACGATCGAGACCTACCGGCAGCGGATCAAGATCAAGCTGGGCCTTCGCAATGGGGCCGAGTTGATTCGGGCGGCGACTCAGTGGGTGCTGGAATCGCGCTGACTGACCAGGCGAGGCAAAGGGGAGGGAGGCAAGGGTGGAACCAGACCAAAGGGGACCGGAGCGGGGGGAAGGGCGTGTCCCGGCTCGCTGGCCGAGCTCCGCGGGATGGTCTGCTGCGGGGCCATTGCTGGGGTTTAGACTTAATAGCGCGGAACGGTGGGATCAATCGTCAGGGACCAGGCGTCGATCCCGCCTTCAAGGTTGATGACGTCGGAGACGCCCTGGCTGGCGAGCCATTGAGCGGTGGCGAGCGATCGGACGCCGTGGTGGCAGTAGATCACCAGGGGACGACCGTCGAGGCAACGGCGAACCAGGTCGAACCGTCTGGAAATCTCACCGATGGGCACATGAAGATCGAGTACCGTCTCAGGCACCTCAATGGTGCAGTATTGGCGTTCCAGATCTTCGCGCACATCGAGCAAGACCAGAGGGGACCCCGAATCGAGGTGGTCTTTCAGCACATTCGGCGGCCAGCGATGGACATCAGTAGCCTGAATCATCAGGGCGAAACTCCCGAGGGTCGGAGGGTTTTTCAGGGCGATCGGGGAGGGTCGGCAGGGGGAGGAGATGGGGAGTCGTTCCGATCTTCCGCACTGACCTGGGCCAGCGCCTGGGTTGCGATCACGGCCAGGATCGCCGCGGTCAGCAGCGCAGAGAGGAGCAGGAGGGCCCACCCCCTCCCGCCGAGTTCCGCCGGTCGTTCGTTGCTGGCCGAGGCCCCGATGAAGGAAATGACCACGGTTCCCGGAACCATGCCGACAAGGCTAGACAGCACATACGTTGTGAAGCGAACACCCGTTAACCCCAACGCATAATTTAACAGATTGAACGGAACCGCCGGAGAAAGCCTGAGCAAGAAGACCACCCAGGCCCCTCGCTTGGCCACCGCCTGATCGAGGGATCGGAAGCGGTGGTCAGTCTCGATCCGGTGTCGGATCGCCTGGCGGGCGATCCGACGAGCGATGAGGAAGGCGACCGACGCCCCCATCACGGCCGAGAGCAGTGCCAGCCCCGCGCCGAGCATCGGGCCAAAGAGGTATCCGCCGGCCAACGTCAGGACCGTTCCCGGAGCCATCATGACCACGGCCGACACGTAGACAGCCACGTAAACGAGATAGCCCCACCAACCGGCCCGATCGATTGCCGGCAGCAACTGCTGCTCGACCCAGTCCGAGACGGGCAGGCTCCGCCAGAGCAGAGCGAGCCCGAGCAAGGCCAGGGGGAGAAGCAACCACCGCAGCGCCGGACGGAGCGAAGCCGTCAGGGTGTTCCGCCGACCGAGCGTCTGATCGGTCTCCTCCTTGCTCATGGCATGTCTTCTACGCAGAGGCTGGGTGAGAGGGACCCATGTTCCGAAAAGTCAACGCGTTCGCATGAATCCATGATCGCTCGAATTCGATCACGCAGATTCCTCTCAGGCAGGCCGAATCCGGGGTCGTCGCAAGGGAAGTGCAAGGGAAGGTTTCTGGAATGATTCCGAGGTGGGTAGACACGGTGGTGCCCCCTGAGGGGGGGAAGATGGTGATCTCGGAACCGTGCGGACCGAACGGGGAGTGGCGGGGGTGATCTCGACGATTGGCCGGGGACCTGGATCGAGTCGGATCGGGCCGGGGTGGCGTGGGGAGGGGTTACGCCGTCGGGCGGCCCGCCTTGGGGGATCGAGCCCTCGACCGAGGGGGCCACGTCGCGCATTCGAGCCACCCCGAAGACCCTGGGAGAAAACGGGGTGGCAGGATGATCAGGCCCATCCGGTCGAGGCGATTGAGTTCGAACAGGGAAGCAGCCGGGGTTATTCGGCGGCGGCGGCGATGGGTTCGCCGAAGTCGCCGAGCATGCTCCGCCAGAAACTATGAATGTGGTTGGCGTTGTTCTGGGTGTTGTTGAATTCGATGAGGAAGGTGGGGCCCTGGATGCGGTAGGCGTGCCCCTGGTTACGTTCGGTGGCGCCGAACCAGGCGAAGGCGACGTTCTCGGGGCCGGCGTCTCGGATCTCGGTCAGCCAGGCCTCGGCCACGCGGGCGGGCATGTCCATCGCGTAGGCTTCGACGAGGGTGCGGAGCATTTCGCGCTGGGCGTCGGTCATCTGGGCGTAAGTCAGGCCGACGGCCTCGTCGGTGGGAGGCTGCGGATCGTTAGCGGATCGGACGTCGTCGGGGGCGGTGTCGGAGAGGATTGCCGTGGCCTTTTGGTCGTCGCTCAGGGCCTGGACCAGGCGAAGGGCGCGGTCTTCGATCTCGGCCAGGGTGCGGAGCCCTTCGCGGGGTCCTTGGCGGACCTCGGCCGGATTGGCGCCGAAGAAGGCGGGGGTGGCCGAGACGATCGCGCCGTCCTCGATGGTGAAGTTCAGGGAGAGGTGGTGCCCTTCGACACGCCATCCCCAGCGCCCCTGGTTCGACGGTTCGCCGAAGATGCTGAAGAAATAGAGTTCGGGGTCACGACGGGGGGCGTTGTTCTCCATCTCGTGGAGGATCTGCTCCAGGCTCATGACCGTGGTGGCCTTGAGCGTGCCTTCAGCGCTGAGGCCGGTGGCGAGCAGGCCCATGGCGAGGGTGCGTTCCTCGGGGGTCATCTGCTTGACGGGCAAGCCTTCGCGTTCTCGGGGGATGAAGTGCCAGTTGAGCCGTTCGGGGTCGTCGAAGGTGAAGGTGGCCAGGTCGCGCTTCGGGTCGTCGAGCCCATCGAGGAAGCGCGAGGCGGCGGTGGCCATGGCGGCCCCTGGCCGGTCGGCGGCGGCTCCGGCCCAGAGGGCGAGGCTGATGACCCCGAGGGTGCCCAGGGCGAGGCTTGGTTTCAGTCCGCGCATCGGATCGCTCCCCGTTTGGCGTTGGCTTGGCGTTTGGCGTGGGTGAGAGGGGGGTTCGGGGCGTCTCTCGGAGCAAATCCGATCGCTCGGGAGCCCCGGCCCTCGATCCGGGACGGCCAACCGCCCCGTGACCGGCTCGTGTCATGGTACCGATTGTTCAACAGATCGCCAGCCGGCACCGGCTCGGAATCAGGAATCGAACAGGGGCGATTGCGTTGACCCTTCCTGCACTCGGGTCCAAGATAACCGTGGCGGCCTGCCGTGCGGCCCCCCATCAGGCTCAATCCGAGAATGCCGACCCGTTCGAACCGAACCCGATGACTTATGCCTCGAAACGCCCCCGATCCTTCGCTCGATATCCCTGCGCCTCGTTACCAGACCGATGATCCGGGGGTCGCCCGGGTTGTCTCGAACGAGCGGCTGACGCCCAACGGATCGGCCGAGATCCGGCATCTGGTGCTCGACTGTTCGGGGCTCGATTACCAGTACCGTGAAGGCCAGAGCGTGGGGATCATCATTCCCGGCGTCGAGGACCGCGGCCACGCCAGCACCGTAAGGTTCTACTCGATTGCCTCGGGCCGAGGGGGTGAGGCGGGTCAGAAGGGCCTGGTGGCGATTTGCGTGAAGCGGGTGATGGTCGCCGATCCGATAACCGGCGCGTTGCGCGGAAGTCCTTCGTCAGAATTTCTTTGCGACGCCAAACCCGGTGACGACATTGCCGTGACCGGCCCGTATGGAAAGAGCTTCGTGTTGCCAGACGATCCGCGATCGAACCTGATTTTGGCGGCGACCGGAACCGGTGTCTCCCCCTTCCGAGGGTTCCTGCAACATCTGTTTACCGAGCGGGACGACTGGCAAGGGCAGGTCCGGCTGTTCGAAGGGGCCCGATCGGTCGGCGAGTGCCTTTATCGAACCGAGTTTGCCGCCTATCAAGAGGATCACCCCAACTTCCGCGTCCACTACGCCCTGAGCCGCGAAGAACATGCCTCGGGCGGCGCTCGGATGTACGTGCATCATCGCATGGAGGAGCAGATCGAGGAGGTCTGGGCGCTGCTCGATCGGGAGGAAACGTACCTTTACATTTGCGGGATCAAGGGGATGGAAGGGCACATCGAGCGGGTTCTTGAACGTCGAGCCGACCGCGACGGCATTTCCTGGTCTGACTTCCGGCGCGTCCTGCAAGACTCGGGGCGGTTGCTGATCGAGACGTACTGATTCAACTGATACAATCCGAGCGCCGGAATCGGTGACTTCCTCTGTTCAGACGCGCCGATCTTTGCTACGATTATTGAGATGAGCTGCGCCTCAAGAGGGGGCGCTTGGCTAATCTCTCTTCGAAGCCTCAGGGCGGGGCGATTGCCCGTCGAGTGTCGACGGGTGACGGTGTAATGGCCGCGTTCACCCCGTCCGGTAGACGATCATGTTCCCGATTCTCGAGGCTGAATTTCTCGCGCCTGAGATCAAACGATTCGTGATCGAGGCGCCCCGAGTCGCCCGCAAGCGGAGGGCCGGGCAGTTTGTCATCGTTCGCCTGCATGAGCGTGGCGAACGGATTCCTTTGACGATTGCCGACGGCGATGCCGATCGAGGCACAATCACGCTGATTGTGCAAGGAGTGGGCAAGACAACTCGCCTGATGAACATGCTGGAGGCCGGCGACGCGGTGCTTGACCTCGTCGGGCCGCTAGGCGAACCCTCCGACGTTCGGAATTACGGCACAGTGGTGGTCATTGGCGGCGGGGTCGGAACCGCCATTGCCTGGCCGACGGCCAAAGCGATGAAAGCGGCCGGCAACCGTGTGGTGGCGATCATCGGGGCCAGGACGAAAGAACTCGTTCTCCTCGAACCGGAACTCCGGGAGATCGCCGACGAGTTGGAGATCGTGACCGACGACGGCAGCTACGGCCGCAAAGGGGTGGTGATCGACCCGCTTTGCGAGCGGATCATGCGAGGCAACCGGATTGACCTGGTGCTGGCCATTGGCCCGGTGCGGATGATGCAAGCGGTGGCCGAGATGACCCGCCCGTCAGGCATTCGGACGATCGTCAGCCTCAATTCGTTGATGGTCGACGGCACCGGCATGTGCGGCGGCTGCCGCGTGGCCACGAAGGAGGGGACTCGATTCGCCTGTGTGGACGGGCCGGAGTTCGACGCCCACATCGTCGACTTCGATGTCCTTGCCCGGCGGAACCGGACCTATGCCGCCAACGAGGCCGAGGCGCTCGAAACCTTCCGGGCCAACCCGAACGCCGCGCTCGAGTTCGTTCGTCGTTCGTGCCGCCTCGATCGTTGCCATGCCGAAGGGGACCTGGCGGAGGTGAGCTCCTCATGAGCGGCAATACCCTGCCTCCCAAGGAACGGATGAAGATTCCTCGCCAGGCGATGCCCGAGCAGGAAGCGGATCTCCGTCGGCACACCTTTACCGAGGTGAACCAGGGACTCACCGTCCTCGGCGCCACGACCGAAGCGCTGCGATGCCTCGAATGCGCCAAGCCGGTCTGCATGACCGGCTGTCCGGTTGGGGTGAAGATCCGGGACTTCGTCGAGCTGATCACGGCGGGCGACTACCTGGGCGCGGCGAGCAAGATCCGAGAGGACAACGTGCTGCCGGCCATCACAGGCCGCGTCTGTCCGCAAGAGACGCAGTGCGAAGGGTGCTGCATTCTTGGCAAGAAGTTCGAGCCGCTGGGGGTGGGCTACCTCGAACGCTTCGTGGCCGACTACGAGCGCGAGCAGGGTAGGATCGGCCTGCCCGAGATCGCCCCGCCGACCGGAAAGCGGGTGGCGATCATCGGGTCTGGTCCGGCCGGACTGAGTGCCGCGGGCGATCTGGTCCGCTGGGGGCATGCGGTCACGGTGTTCGAGGCGCTGCATGAGATTGGCGGTGTCTTGCTGTATGGCATCCCCGAATTTCGATTGCCGAAGGAGATCGTCCGGCACGAGGTCAACGCGCTGGGTCAGATGGGGGTCGAGTTTCAGACGAACGTCGTCGTGGGCAAGACGGTGACGATCGACGAACTGATGACCGAGGACGGTTACGATGCCGTGCTGGTGGCCACGGGTGCGGGCTTGCCGAAGTTCATGGACATTCCGGGCGAGCATCTCTCGGGGGTCTACTCAGCCAACGAGTTCCTGACGCGCGTCAACCTGATGCACGCCAACGACTTCCCGAAGTACGACGAGCCGGTCTTCGACTGCCGGGGGCAGGACATCGCCGTCATTGGCGGCGGCAATACGGCGATGGACGCTGTCCGCACGGCCGCTCGACTGGGGGCCCGGACGAGCACCTTGATCTATCGTCGGACCGAGGCCGAGATGCCCGCGCGGGTCGAGGAAGTCCGCCATGCCAAGCAAGAAGGGATCGACCTTTTGACCCTGGCCAACCCGGTGGCGTTCCTCGGCGATGACGAGGGGCGTCTGACCGCGGTCCGATGCATTCGGATGGAGCTGGGAGCGCCGGACGACTCGGGCCGACGCTCGCCGGTGCCGATCGCCGGGTCGGAGTTCGAACTGCCGGTGGCGATGGCGGTGGTGGCGCTCGGCACGGGGGCGAACCCGCTGGTGCAGTCGTCGACCCCCGACATGGCCACGAACCGCAAAGGGTACATCGCGGCTGATCCGGAGACGTTGCGGACCTCGAAGCGTGGCGTGTTTGCTGCAGGGGACATTGTGACCGGGGGCGCGACGGTGATCCTGGCGATGGCCGCCGGTCGGACGGCTGCCGCGTCGATCCGGGATTATCTCGACACGGGCCGCTGGGACGGGGAGCCTCCTTCGCCTGCCTGACGCAAGCGAAGGAGGGAGGTACGGGCGGTCGGAGTGATTGTCAGGTACACTGCTCTGCCATGACGCTTCGAGTTGCCCGGGTGCTGGTTCTGGTGGGTTCGGTCCTGCTCCTGTTGGGACTGGGTCTGCTGCTGCGCGATCCGAGGGTTCCGCTGGGGGTGCCCGGAGAGTGGACCTGGGCCCGGCTTGGGGAGGCGGTCGAGCCGGTGGCGGTGAGTGTCGGCCTGGGCCTGGCGGGGCTGGCCGTGTATGTCGCGTTCGTGGCGATCGGCCGGCGCGACCTTGGCCGATCGGTCCGTGGGTGGCGTCGGGAAGCAATCTGGCTGATCGGGTTGCTGGTCATGGGGGTGTTTGCACAGCTTGCTGCCCTGTCCGCCGCGCCACCGGGATATGGCACGGCCAAGATGGTGACGCTCGCCATGAGCGGATCGAGCGGCTATTACAACGTCGCACGGACGGAGATGACGGATGTGGCCGGGTTTCTCGACTCCTATCCCCAATGGATTCGTGAACAAGATGTTTATCATATCGGCACGCATCCGCCTGGTTTGTTTCTGACGACCTGGGGGGCGTTGGCCGCGATGGATGCGTTCCCGGGGCTGGCCCGGGGAATCGACGAGCGTTTACCGGTGGATCTGGTCAATGCGTTCCGAGAGATTCTTGGGCCGATGCCGAGAGCCGATCGCGCCGCGTTGGTCCTGATCGCTGCCCTGACGCTGATGATCTGTGCGGGGACGGCGGTGCCACTGTATCTGTTGATGCGAGGGTCGGGACGTGACCCGGCGGTGGCATGGTCGGCGGCGAGTCTGTGGCCCCTGGTTCCTTCGGCGATCCTCTTTCAACCGACGGCGGACACGGCGTTTCCGTTGCTGGCGGTCTCGGCCCTGGCGTTGGCGACCCGTCGAGGAGCGATCGCGGCGGCACTGTCGGGGGTGGTCCTGGCAGTGGGGATGGTGTTCACGCTTGCGTTTCTGGCGGTGGGCTTGATGGTCGCCTTGATGATTGTCACGAGCCCCGGAGTTTCGATTCGCCGGAGGGCGGGGTTGATCCTCGCCACGGGGGCCGGGTTTCTGACGCCGACCGTGGTGGGATGGCTCGTGACGGGAGCGAACCCGTTCCTGATCTGGTGGTGGAATCAGGCGAATCACGCGGGGTTTTATGTCGAACACCCGAGACGATACGCGGCCTGGCTTTTGATCAACCCGATCGAACTGACCGTAGCGCTCGGATTACCGGCGGCGGTCTGGGCCGGGGTGGGGCTGGCGAGTGGCCGGGCGCCGCGGGTTTCGTGGATCGCGCTGGGGGTCCTGGTCCTGTTGACGGTGAGCGGGCGAAGCCTCAGCGAGGTCGCCCGACTCTGGATCCCGTTCTGCCCGATGCTGCTGGCCGCCTCGGCGGCTGGACAGGCTCGGCTTGGGGGAGGAGCGGTGACCCTGGCCGTGACCGCCCTGTTGATGGCGATTCAGGTGGTGATGATGCAACTGACGATTCAGGTTGTCTATCCGGATGTGTAGTGTTGCTGATTGGATCGGATGTTCGCGTCATTGACTCGCGATCGGCCAGGGGGCGACGCCGCAGCGCTCGGCCCAGGAGTCGTAGAGCGCGGACAGTTCGACAACCGTTTCGGGATGCTCGTCGGCCAGGTTGTTCAACTCGGTGCGGTCGAGGGCGAGGTTGTACAGCTCCCAGGGTCTGCCGTGGGGGGCGACGAGCTTCCAGTCGCCGAGCCGGACGGCGCGGTTCCCCTGGTGTTCCCAGAAGATCGGCCCGCGGTCGATCGGCTCGCCCGCGAAGCCGGGGACGAGGCTGCGGCCTTCCAGCGGCAGGGTCGGGGTGCCGTTGCGGGCCCCGGGATAGGCGGCCTGGGCCAGTGCGAGGCAGGTGGGCATGAGGTCGATGATGTGGCCGGGCTGGTGCTCGATCTGCCCCTTGCGGCCGATGCCGCGCGGCCAGTGGGCGATGAACGGGGTGGCGATCCCGCCTTCGTGGGTGCTCATCTTGAACTTGCGGAACGGGGTATCGCAGGCGTTGGCCCATTCCAGGCCGGCGCTGGCGTAGGAGAGGCCAGTGCCGATCGGGGCGCCGGGTTCCCCCCGGCTGAAGCCGCCGGGTCCACCCTCGGCCGAGCAGCCGTTGTCGGAGAGGAAGAGGATGAGCGTGTTGTCCAGGGCGTCGGCCTCGCGGAGGGCCGTGACGAGCCGCCCGACGGACTGGTCGAGCCGGTCGACCTGGGCCGCATAGATGGCCATGCGGCGGGCGCGCTCGGCGCGCTCGTCGTCGGAGAGGTCGGTCCAGGGGGCGGCCTCGGGGTCTCGTGGGCTGAGCGGCCATTGCGGGTCGATCAGGCCCATGTCGAGTTGTCTCTGATAGCGGGCCTCGCGGACGGCATCCCATCCGAGATCGTAGCGTCCTTCATATTTGGCGATGTCTTCGGGGAGGGCCTGCAGGGGCCAGTGGGGGGCGATGTGGGCGAGGTAGAGGAAGAACGGGCGGTCGGAGGCGGCGGCGTCCTGGGCGAACCGGATGGCGTGGTCGGTGAAGACGTCGGTGACGTAGCTGTTGTCGGGGAACTCGACGCGCCGGTCGTCCTCGACGAAGAAGACTTCGGTGCGAATCTGGAGCGTGTCCTTGAAGTAGACGCCGCCGCCGGAGGGGGTGCCGTAGTAGCGATCGAAGCCGCGGTCGAGCGGCCATCGGCCGGGAGCCGAGCCGACGTGCCACTTGCCGGCCATCAGGGTCGCGTAACCGGCGGGGCGCAGGGCCTCGGCGATCGTGACGCATCGGTTGTTGAGATAGCCTTGATATGACGGCAAGCCCCGGTCGCCCACCATGTGGCCGACCCCCGCCTGGTGCTGGTACAGGCCGGTGAGCAAGGTGGCGCGGGTCGGGCAGCAGCGCGCGGTGTTGGTGAACTGGGAGAAGCGGAGGCCGTCGGCGGCCAGGCGATCGAGGTTGGGCGTCTCGATCTCGCCGCCGAAGCAGCCGAGGTCGGAGTAGCCCAGGTCGTCGGCGAGGATGATGACGATGTTCGGGCGATCGTTCGCCATTGCCGCGGGGGCAACCTTCAGGATGACCACGAGCGTGACCAGGATCATCCCGCAAACAGGAAGCAAGGAGGGCAGGGAGGATCGTCTCATGAATCGGTACTCCTGGATGATTTGGTGTTCGGGTGTGGGAGGGGCTTGGGGTCATGCCTGCGCAATGGAGCGGTCAGTGTCAGACGAACAGCCGGGTGATGCGGACGCCAAGGCCGCCGTCGAGCGAGACGAGGGTGCCGTGGGCGACGGGATCGCCGCCGGAGGTGATCAGGACGGGGTCGTCGGGGGAGTGGCCGAGGTCGAGCACGTCGCCGGGGCGCAGCTCGGCGACCCGGGCGAGCGGCAGGTGCAATCGGCCCAGCTCGACGACGAGGTCGAGGGGCAGGGCCGGGGGAGTGTCGGGCCTGGAGTCTGCCTCCGGGCCCGGGGAGATCAGGCTGAGGACCGTCAGGGAGTGACCCTCCGGGTCGGAGCGCCGGCCCACGGCAAGGGCCCGGGCGTGCGGGGTACTCCCTTCGCCCAGCACCAGCAAGACGGGGGGGCCTTCGGGGGATTCGGGCACCCCGGCGGGGAGACCTTCGGGGAGGGAGAGGGGAAGGACCTCGCCCTCGATCGGGTCGGGGCGGCCCTCGGGAGGCGTGAGGGAGCCAACCACGACACGGACCGGGACATGAAGCCCGGCGAAGCGGCGGGAGAAGGCGGCGGAGTCGGTGATCGGCGGGGCAGGGGGCTCGTCGACGAGGGCGAGGCCCAGGAGCATCTCGGGGACCCAGAGCCGGACGACCCCGTGGACCGGGCCGACCTGGAGCGGCCAGGCGAGGGTGACGATCGGGCCGAGGCCGTCGGGCGGGAACGGCTCGGGGCCGACGCGGTCGAGGTACAGGTCCCAGGGGCCGAACGGGCCGGGAGACTCGGCCAGGCGGTCGAGCAGGCGGGCGACGACGAACCCGAGGATGCCCCACTCGATCGGCGAGACCTGGAGCTTGTGCTCGGCCTCTTTCCGATCGAAGCCGAGCAGGCGATCGACGAGGGCATGGGCCAGGCTCGGCTCGATCCCCAGGCCGATCCGCGTCCCCAATCGCGGCCACGAGCACTGCGCGATCGCCCCGGGACGCTTCAGGCCCGAGGCCCGGGGGATCAGGTCCACGTCGTTCGGGACGATCGAGGCGCCGATCATCGCCTCCAGCTCGTCGAGCAAGGGGCGGAGGGTGGCTTCGCTCTGCCGCAGGCGGTCGGCCAGCCGGGCATGGCGGCGGGCGAGGCTCGGCGCGCTGCCGAGCGGATCGGGCGCGGCCTCGGGGTCGTTGGGAGGGGGGCTCATGCGTCGTCTTCCGGCGATCAGGACGGTTCGGCCAGGATGAGCGGATCGATCCGGCCCTCGCGGGCCAGCAGGACGATGGCCGCGCGGAGCAAGGACGCTTCCCAGGCCATCAGGTCGGCCGAAGGAAGCGGGAATGTCTCGGGGTTCATGAATTTGTGCAAGTTTCGGGCAATCTGATAGGGCAGGTGTTGCAGGGCCCATCGTGCCCGGTGGGGCTCGACCTCCGACAGCAGGCGGCCAAGCGATCCGAGCCCAAGCCGCGCCGGGAGGTTGTGGACCGGATTGTCTCGGGCCTCGACCCGGAGGGCGGCCAGCTCGGCGATGGCCAGATCGACCAGCTCCGGACGGGGGCCAGGCAGGGAGGCGCGCAGGGTCTGGAGCCGTGTCCGGTCGCGGGCTCGAACGGCGTCGTACTGCTCGGCGTAGGCGAGCTTGGCCAGGCCGAGGGCGGTGAGGATGCGGGCGTAGCCCCTCGCGTCGAGTGCAGCGATGACCCGGACGATCGGCGGGTCGTCGTCGCGTCGGATCGGGCCGCCGACGAACCGCTCGCCGGCGAGGGTCAAGACCCAGTCGAGGGCCTCGGGGTCGGGCGGATAGGTTGCGACGACCTCGGGATCGGGGGCGTCGGCAAAGGCGCGACGGAGGGCGGGGCCGACCGGATCGGGGGCGAAGGCGATCACCGTCTGGCGGATTGATGGCGATTCCTTGCGAAGCGCGCGGACCCACCAGCTCGGGTGAATCCGAAACAGGTCGGGGCGGGCCTCGGCGGCGTGTTCGTGCGCGAGCCGATCACGGGCCGAGGCTGGTGGGAAGCGGTAGGCGAGGGTTGGCAGTGCCTCCTCCAAGCGGCTTCGCCAGGATTCCGAGAGGCGATGCCAGGCCGGGTCGTCTTCGGGCCGTTTCCCGAAGGCGAGGAATGCCAGCAGCAGCGCTTCGTCGGCGGCACTCAGGGGTCGATCGGTCTCGGGAGCCGGCACGATCGGCACTCTCGTTCGAGGGGTCCGGTGGTCGTTCTGGAGGAGTGATGTCCATGCTAGCAAGGCGGACGGGGGACCGCACGAGCGCAATCGGGATCGGTTCGCAAGGGGGTGATGGCAATGAGGAGAGGGATTGCGCGCAGAGACGCAGAGAAGAATCGAGAGAGGTCGCTGTCCCACGTCCTGATCGCTTTGTCTCTGCGACTCCATGTCTCTGCGCGATTCCCTCCCCTGGCCCGACACTTCCCGTCATCCGCCCGGCGGGGCGTCGAAGCGGAAGGGACGAGTTTGCCGGACGCAGCGAAAGAGACGCACCGGGCGGATCGGGACGCCGCCGCGCATGATGTTGAACGAGGCGATCGGCTCGATCCGCTCGAACCAGCGGTCGAAGCACTGGGGCTCGGTCGATCGGTCGTCGATGGCGACGAGGATGCCATCCCGGCCGACCCAATCGTCCGGGCGGCTCCAGCCGGAGAACCCCCGGGCGTCTCCTTCGTGGTAGCAGAGGACCGGAGTCCCCGGGCCGATTGCCCGGGCAAGCTGGCCGCTGACGTGCCAGTGGCCGGTGAAGACGAAGGTGTCGGGCCGATCGAGCAACCCTCGTCGGCGCAGCTCGTCGGCGATCTGATCCCAGCCGAACAGGTCGCGCGACGGGTCGGCCTCGGGGGGGAGCAGGGTGATTCGCCCCGAGCCTCCCCCCTGGAGCCATCCCGTGTTGACGTGGGCGAGGGCAAGGGCTGTGACCACGATCGGAGCCAGGGCGATCAGGGCGAGCCGCCGCCGCATGCTCCGGGGCTGGCGGGCCAGCCGATCAGTCCAGGCCGCACCAAGGGGGGGCATCAGGGCTGCGACGCCGATCAGCCCCCAGTGCGGCAAGACCGGCCGGAACGCCGAAACGGCCAGGAAGAAGACGAACGGGACCAATGCCAGGGCGAGAAAGAGGCGGTCCCATCGGCGTTGATCGGGGTCGGAGGACGGATGCCGGGCGATCCGGACCGCGACAACCGCTAGGGCCACGGCCATCCACGGCAGCAGATAGAAGACCTGAGCGACGATCGTACCGAACAGGGCAGCCGGGTCGATCGTCAACGAGCCCGAGGCCCGAGCCCCCTGGAAGACGAACGAGGCCCAGTCGTTGCGGGCGTTCCAGGAGATCACCGGCGTAAAGATGAGTAGGCCGACCGCCGTTGCCAGGTACGGGCCGGGCGTTTTCAAGGTGCGCCGGGCGAACGGCTCGACCAGGCAATAGGCCAGGAATCCGGCAGGGAGAAACACCGCGTGGTACTTGCTCAGCAATGCCCCTCCCCATGCCAGGCCGACGCCGAGCCAGGGGACGAGGGATCGGTCAGGATCGGCGTCGAGGGCTGTCATCAGGCGGTCGATCGTCAGGAGCCAGAAGAAAAGCAGGGGACCATCGGGCAGGACGAAGGTTCCGACCGCCGCCCCGAAGAACCACGAGGCGTTCAGGGCCAGGGCTGTCGGGGCTGCCGCGGTTTCCCCGTAAGCCCGGCGCGCCAGGCGAGCGACCAGGAGTGTCGATCCGGCGAACAGCAAAACGAAGCCGAGCCGCAGGGCAAGGAGGGATCGCTGGCCTCCGCCGATCGTCTCGCCGAACAGGGCCACCAGGGCGACCATGGGGGGATGGTCGAAGTAGCTCCAGTCGAGGTGATCGAGATAGAGGCCGTAATAGGCTTCGTCGTTGCCCGATCCCAGAGTCGCGGCCAGGATGAGTCGCAACAGCGTGGCCACGATGACGATCCCGAGCACCCCTCTTGTCGGCATCCGTGACATCGTCTCGCGGTCCTTTGAATCAGAACGATCCGGTCTCGGTGTTCGGGATGCGGTTTCGACCTCAGCTTCAAGCGATTGTCAGAATCGCCTCGAAGCATGGCCACGACGGTGTCGGATGCCAAGAGGAATTGTTCAAGACGACGGTGAGTTGTGGGCGATCTCTGTTTGTTGGCGCTCTGTTCGTTTGCGATTCGCAGGAAGTGGAGACGGCGAGCCGACCGTTTCAACCTTGCGCGAGGAGTCCACGCTTCCTTCGGAGAGTCAGGCCGCGGGAACGATTTCCCGAGGCGGTTGTCCTGAGCTCAGGCCGCACTGAGCGGCATTGCCGCGATTGGCGGACCCTGCTAGGATTCCCCCGCGCTGGGCTCAAGTGCCACGAACGAGTGATGACTGCAGCGCTCGCCGATCGTGATGGAAGGACCCCGAACCCGGCCCCCCCAAGGACGGAACGGAGACGACTGGCCCATGCTTTCGCGCCGCCGCCTCATTCTTCGCTGGACCCTGATCGCGGCCGCCGGGCTGCTCGCGGTCGAGCAAACCTGGCGTCATACGTACGATTACCTGCTGCCCGAGCAATTTGCCGTGGTCGAGGAGGGCAAGGTCTATCGAGGGGCCTGGCAAATGACCTGGCCCATGAAGCGGATCGTCCGCGAACATGGGATCAAGACCGTCGTGGCGCTGGCTCATCCTCCCGGAAGTGACTGGGTGAAGAAAGAAGCCGCCCTGGCCGATGAAATGGGTTTTCAGTTCGTTCACGTTCCGATCGTTGACGACCGGAAGGACGAGCGAAGCGAGCTGCTCTACGACCGAATCGAGGAAGCCGCCGACGCCATCGCCAATCCGGCCAATCAGCCGGTTTATTTCCATTGCCATCACGGGATCAATCGCGCGTCGATGGTCCAAATGGCGTACCGGATGCTTTACGAGGATTACACCATCGACGAGGCCGAGGCCGAAATCGCTCGGCAGTTTGGCTTGAAGAAGGTGGACAAGGGGCCGGACTATCGCCACATGCGAGGCTTCTACGAGGATCGCGTCCTGCCGCGACGGTTGGCTCGGGCGAAGGGGGAAACGGCCTCTCGTGACGACCGGGCTGAGGAGAAACCTTCGGTCCGTCAGTGAGTATTTTGAACGAAAGGTGGGCGATCGCGGCTCCGAATCGGGGCCGCGCGGCCTGAGGGGCGATCCGTCGGTCGATACCCGCCAACGCTCCTCGGATCGTCGATGATGGGGAACAGTCGTTGAGGCTGTTTCCCATCGGCTTGCGGAAACGCTTTTGGAAATCCTGCCGTGAGAATGTGTCTGACACCCATCGATGTCCTGGGCTGAGACGAGCGGCCGATGCCGGGGAATCCGCTGCCGATCTTGCCTCCAGAGGTTCTCGGGCATTACAATGATCGATTCACGTCTGCTCGGGCGTGAAGACCGTGCGTTCCTGGGTTCTGTTCCAAGGTTCGTGTCGAACGGTGCTGGGCCTGCCCTGAACATCTTGGGGACAGGTCGATGCCGGAGGGAGGATTCCTGGATTGAAAATTCGCCCCGCCAAGGTCGGCGACGTGCCGACGATCAACGACTTGATCCGTACCTTTGCCGACCGCAAGCTGATGATCCGCCGATCGCTCGGCGAGCTGTACGAGTCGATCCGCGAGTTCGTCGTCGCGGTCGATGAGCACGGTACGGTGGTCGGTTGTGCGGCCTTGCACGTCTTCTGGGAAGATCTGGCCGAGCTGAAATGCCTGGCTGTTTCCGAGACGGTTCAAGGTCGAGGTGTGGGGAGGATGCTGGTCGATGAGTGCTGGCGGGCCGCGCAGGAGATGGACCTCGATACGGTCTTCACCCTGACGTATGTGCCTGAATTTTTCGAGAAGTGCGGCTACCGCCAGATCGACAAGGCCGAGCTGCCGCATAAAATCTGGAATGAGTGTGTCCGCTGCCCCCTGTTCCCGAACTGCCACGAGACGGCCCTGATTCGCACGGCTGAGCCGGTGGATGAGGCGGTCCGGGAAGCCTTCGCCGCCGCGTCGGCAGGCCGCTGATCCGGCCCCGAGCGGAGTCGACCGAGCCACGCCTCGAATCCTCCCCCGAGGTTCGAGGCGCGAGCGTTGCGGGCGACCAGGGTGGTTGATCGAACGGCCGGGGACGATCTCGTCACGGCCCGAAAGATGATCGGGAGCCCCTCACTTCCGTTCGTATCGCCGCCCCGAAGCCGGGAACGAGCCCATCCCCATGCCGCGCACCGAAGCGACGATCCCCTCGAAGACCGTTCCGAACGATCCTCCTCCCCTGGGGGAAACGGCGCCTTCGACAGGGCAGCATTCACTCCGATGGGGATTGCTCGCCGGGACGCTGGCCTTTCTTGTGCTGATCCTCACCGAGCCGATGCTGGCGATTGCCTGGGACGAGGGGTACTCCCTGGGGCGAGAGCGTCGCATTCGGGCCTGGCTGTCGGCTTTGGTCGATCCTGAGGGATTCGCCGAAACCTGGTCGCCTCCGGCCCTCGAACTGGTGCAGCCCGATGGTCCCCCGCCGAAAGGGCGATTGCCGGTCGTGCCCCCGTCTCCCGAGCAACTGGACACACGGGGGAAGCTGTTCGATTCGGAGGTCATCGCCTATTTCTGGCCATTTGCTCGCGAAGAACCGCACGGCCATCCCCCGTTTTATGCGATCCTGGGCCTCATCGGCGACGTATTGACCCCCTGGCGAGGCGACCTGGCCCAAGCCCGGCTCGGGCCGATGCTGCTGATCAGCCTGGCGGTCGGGGCGCTGTTCACGTTCATCGATCGCCGACTGGGCCGATGGGCTGCGGTGGTCGGGGCCTCGGCGCTCGTCTTGCAACCGAGGTTGTTCGGGCATGCCCATTATGCCGCGTATGACGCTCCACTGACGGCCCTCTGGGTGCTGGCGGTTCTTGCCTTTTTTCAAGCGACCGAGGATCGATCGCGGCGGAACCCGAGCTGGAGATGGGCCGTCGTGCTGGGTCTGGTTATTGGCGCTGCGTCGGCGACAAAGCTGACTGGATGGTTCATTCCGCTGCCGCTCCTGGCCTGGACGATCGTCTTCCGCGACCGTCGTGGGTTGCTCGCCCTGCTGGCGGCGTGCCCAGTGGCTCTGATGACGATTTATGCGTTGATTCCTCCCTGGTGGCACGACCCGATTGACGGCTTCACCCGGTTTCTGGCCTCGAACACCGGCCGGGGGCAGACGATCCCGATCCGGGTGATGTACCTCGGTAAGATCTACCGGACGCCGGTCGACTCGCTGCCGATCGACAACACGATCGTCTGGACGGCGATGGTCGCGCCGGTGGGGTTCCTACTGCTCGCCCTGACGGGGGCGATCCGGTCGGCAGTATCGCACTCTACCGAGCGATTCGGAGTCCTGGTCTCGCTCAACTGGCTGTTCTTGCTCGCGTTGCGGGCGATGCCGAACGTGCCGGGGCATGATGGTATTCGGTTGTTCTTGCCGGCCTTCGGCATGCTGGCGATTGCCGCCGGAATCGGCACGGCGCTGATCGTCGGTTGGCTCGGACGCTGGGGCAAAGGACTTGCCGCGGCTGCGGTGCTTGAAGGGGTAGTGAGCGTCGCGGTGATGATGCCGGTGCCGCTCTCGTATTACAGCCCGGCCGTGGGAGGATTACCCGGTGCGGTTCGACTAGGAATGGAACCGACGTATTACTGGGATGCCCTGACCGACGACGTGCTCGAATGGATTGATGCCAATACCCCTGAAGGTCGTCGGGTGGCCACGGCGACTTTCCCTACGTCGTTCCTCGAGTTGAACGACTCGGGACGGTTGCGCACGCCGATCTCTCCGCTGGCCCCCGAACCACCGGCCTGGTACGTCGTCCAGAACCGGCCGGGAGCGATTGGGGTGCTCGAGTATCGTCTCCTAAGCAATCATGAACCGGTCTATGTGTCAGAGAAATTCGGGGTCCCCTTGATCTGGATCTTTTCCTACGACGATGTGGAGACAATCCGAGCGGAATGGGCGTCGCAACCGATGATGCGGGGGGCCATCGTGCCATGAGCGAGCCTGGAACCGAGACGCGACATCTCCCTTGGCTCGGAACGCTGCTGGTGGCGCTGATCGCTCTGGCGGCGACTGTTCCCACGACGGGAGATATCGGCCTGACCTGGGACGAACCGGCCTACCGCTACAGTCAGATCGTTTCGGCCCAGTGGTGGGAGCAACTCGGTTCGGCCCGATCGGTCGAGGATCTGGAGCCGCTGCTCGATCCCGATACCCTGCTCTATTACTGGCCCTACGGCCGGCACGGGATCAACTTTCATCCTCCCCTCTCGGGCCAGCTCAACCTGCTAACGTACGCGCTGTTTGGGAACTGGGTGAAGGATGTCCCCGCGCGTCGACTCGCGTCGGTGTTGGAATATGTGATCACCATCACGGTTCTCCATCATTTTTTGGCGAGGCGATATGGCCTCTGGGTGGGGCTGATCGCCGCCGGATCGCTCGTGACCATGCCTCGCGTCTACGGCGACGCCCACATCTTCGGGACCGATGTGCCGGGCATGATGCTCTGGCTGCTGGCGGCGATCGCGACCTGGAAGGGGTTGACCGAGCCTAACGCGCGGCGGTGGCGAGTGCTCGTAGGGGTGCTACTGGGGCTCGCGTTTCTGGTGAAAATGGCGGCCGTAATGGTCCTGTTGCCGATTGTCGCCTGGGCGGTTGTGTCCAGTCTGCCGAGAGAACTGCGACAGGGTGGGCGAGCAGCCTGGTTCGACGCCATCGTGACGACCGCCGCCTTGCTTGCTCCGCTGATCGTGGCGTTTCTGGAAATCCGACGACTGGCAGAACTTCTCCCTGCGCCGAACGTAACCGACCTCTTTGTGATGCAGCCCGAGAGCCGATGGCCCGGATCGATCCTGCTCGTGCCGGCCTTGATCTGGGGCGTTCGTCGGTTGATCGCCTGGGTTGCTCCGGGGTCACGGGTCTGGGGAGTCGAGCGGCCGGCGATGGAAATTGGCTGGGCGATCCTCGCGTTTGCTCCGGTCGTCGGCTGGCTTGGGAACCCGGCCTGGTGGCGCGAGACGTTACCGAGGCTGGCCCATTACTACTTGTTGAGTGTCGACCGCCGGGGAGCCTTGCCTGATATTCGCATCTATTACCTGGGGGAGACGTACCTGTTCAGTCTCCCCTGGCACAACGGCTGGGTCTTGATCGGTGCGACGGTGCCGGCGTCGATCCTCGTGGCAAGTGTGCTGGGGCTGGCGTATGCGCTCCGGGTGGTGAGGCGTGATCGACTGCCGCTGTATTTTCTTGTCCATTTCCTCACGTTGCCCGTCCTTCGGATGCTCCCGACCCCGGCCCATGACGGTGTCCGCCTGATGCTGCCTTGCTTCCCGTTCCTGGCGGCCCTTGCGGGCTGGGGAGCGGTCTGGCTAGCCGATAGAATTGCTCGCGTGGCTCGTCGAGGAGATCGGCCGACACCGTTCCGGGCCGTTGTGGCCGCGGCCGTGGTGGGCTGGTCGGCGGTGCAACTGGTCATGATCCACCCGTTCGAGCTGTCGTACTACAACCGCCTCGTTGGCGGGCCGTCGGGAGCCTGGCGTCGCGGATTCGAGCTGACCTACTGGTACGACGCCTTCAACCCCGTCACCCTCCGGGAGATCAACGCAACCTTACCCCCCGGCGCGGCGATTGCTCCCACAAACGAATTTTCGCAGGTGCCGACCTTCATGGAGTTGCAGACGTTCGGCGGGTTGCGGTCGGACCTTCGGCTTGATCCGCCTCCCGATGCCTTTCCCTTCGTCTGGCTCCTGACGCACGACTCGAAGGCCAATGCCTACTCACGGTTGCTCTTTGCGATGCAACCGGATTACGAGCGTCGGCCTGAGCAACTGGGAGGGCTCCGCGTGGCGGCCGTGTCTGGTCCGGAAGATGCGTCTCGAGCCTGGGCCTTGCAACTGCTGGCGAGCGACTCGCGTCGCTTGCGTCCCAAGCAGGCTCCCCTTCCGGATTGGCTGCGTAAGTCGGCTCCCTGGCTGGCCCGATTCTGGGGAGAAGGGCTGACCCGCCCCCCTGCGCCGAGCGTGCTGGAGGAGAGCTTTGCCTGGGCCTCCTCGGATCCCGATGGCCTTCGCAAGGCCGCTCGGGCGCTCGTTGAGGGGCGTTCGGCCGAGGTTCCCGAGGCGGCGCGGCTTCGTGCCATTCTGAATCGTTTTGGCGGTACGTTCGCCGATGATCTGCTGACCCGTCGGCCCGAGGCACTGCTTGAAGCCGTTGAGCTGCTCATTAGCCGGCCCGACGACCTTCGGCAGGTGCTCACGACGCAAGGTTACACCGATCCGGAGACCATCGGAGGCCCGTTGGTCCCCTGAGGTAAGCGGAAAGGCGAGGTCGGAGTTTGCGGTTGGCTGATCGACTCGCCTTGTCGGGTCTGGCTGGGTGGGGTACGATCCCGAGCATGGCCGCGGTTGAGGGATCACCGGCGGCTAATTGATGCTCGGTTCGAGACGATCTCCGGCCTGGGTTCCAGGCTGGTCATGATGGTCACAACCGGAAGTCTCCGGGGTTGGAGCGATGCGAGGCTCTGACCCTCATCAGGGAGGAAAAGGGGGCAGATCGCGTGGCCGCCACGATTCAAGAGCTTGCGTCAATGGTTCAGGGTCGCGTCATCGGCGATCCCGAGGCAACGATCACCGCCGCGAAGCCGGTCACCGAGGCTGGTCCCGGCGACCTCACTTTTCTGGCAGATGAACGCTATCTGAAAGCCCTGGCGGTTTCTCCCGCCTCGGCAGTGTTGATCGCCAAGGAATTTACGATTCCTGAATCGGCCGATCGGTCGCCGACCCTGACGTTCATCGTCGTTGACGACCCCCGCGCCGCGTTCATGGTCCTCCACGCTCACCTGCGAGGAAGTCAGGCTCAACGCTGGGTGGGAATCGATCCGAGAGCGGTGGTCTCGCCCTCAGCGAAGCTCGGCCAGGACGTGGCCATCTACCCCTTCGCCGTGATTGGCGATGACGCTGAGATTGGCGACGGCTGTACGATCGGTCCGGGCAGCGTCATCGGGCCCAGGTCTCGGCTTGGCAAGGACGTAACCCTGCATGCGAACGTCGTGGTTTATGAGGATGTGGTGATTGGTGATCGCGGCATCCTTCATGCGGGGGTGGTCATTGGGGCCGACGGCTTCGGATATCAACTCGTCGACGGTCGGCACGCCAAGGTGCCGCAAAGCGGTGGCGTGGTGATTGAGGAAGACGTGGAGATCGGCGCGAATTCGTGCGTGGATCGGGGCACTTTCGGTCCGACCCGGATCGGCCAGGGAACGAAAATCGACAACCTCGCGCAGGTTGGTCACAACGTCAAGCTTGGCAAGCATACGGTTATCTGTGCCCAGGTCGGGATTGGCGGGAGTTCCGTTTCGGGTGATTATGTGGTGATGGGTGGACAGGTCGGGATCGCCGACCATCGGACCATCGGCGACGGGGCTCAGCTTTGTGCTCAGTCGGGTGTGAATCGGGACGTGGACGCGAAGGCGACGGTCTTCGGCACGCCGGCTGTCCCGCTCCGCCAGCTTATGCAAATGCATTCGCTCAGCATGAAATTGCCTGAGATGAAACGGCAATTGAAGCAACTTGCGGCCGAGGTTCAGCGCCTCTCCGGTGCGATTGACGATGCCGAGTCCGAGTCCGACGACGTACCGCCGTCTCGGAATACCTCTGCGGCCTGACCCCGACCTACCGAACGACCGGGTCCGACCGTCACGTGTGTCGGGTCCGGTCAGGAGCGAGGCTCCGATTCGACCGGAGCAGAGGAGGCACCCGCGCCGTGTCCGCAACACTCAATCCCCGATCGCATCGATTGTCGTCCCCGACGGCCCCCCCCGGGGCTGGAGTCGTCGGCCTGTTGGCCGGAAGCGGTCGGTTTCCGATCCTTTTTGCCGAGGCGGCCCGGCGGCAAGGGCTGTCTGTCGCCTGCGTTGGCATCAAGGGGGAAGCTCCCGACGTTCTGGCCGATCTCTGCGATTCGTTCGACGTGGTCCCTGTGACCACGCCGAGCCGGATCATCGGCGCCTTCAAACGCCGGGGAGCCCGGGAGCTGGTCATGGCCGGCAAGGTCCACAAGACGGCCATGTACACGCCGTTCTTGTTCTGGCACGCGATCAGCGATCCGAGGGCCGTCCGCATCTGGTTCTACGGCGCCTTGCGTCGGAACAAGAAGGACGACACGATTCTGTTGACCGTCATCGATGAGTTCGCCAAGGACGGCCTGAGCTTCCGCTCGGCCCTGGACTTCTGCCCGGAGCTTCTCGTGAATCATGGCGTTCTGTCCCGCCGCCGACCTTCGAGGTCAGAGCTTGACGACATCCGTTTCGGCTGGGAACTGGCGAAGGAGATGGGCCGGCTCGACGTGGGCCAGTCGGTCGCCGTCAAGGACTGTGCTGCCATCGCCGTCGAGGCGATCGAGGGGACCGACCGCTGCATCGAGCGAGCCGGTCAGCTGTGTCGATCGGGCGGCTGGACCCTGGTGAAGGTCGCCAAGCCCCAGCAGGATATGCGGTTCGACGTGCCGACAATCGGCATCGGCACGGTCGAGAACCTGCACAAGGCCGGAGCCCGAGTCCTGGCAATCGAGGCGGGAAAGACGATCGTGATCGACCAGCCCGAAGTGGTCGCCCTGGCCGATCGGCTCGGCATTGCCCTCGTCGCGCTCGACGCTGCCGAGGTCGCAGTAACGGCGGGCTGATGGATCGTTGGAGCTACTCGCGAGGACGAGAACTGCGAGGAGTGCTCTGGACCTTGAACGAGGCGAAGGCGATCCCGAGGGCGATGGCCAGTGGCATTGTGAACCGCGAGATGAGCCGTTGCCGGGCCGCGGCCGTTGCCGTACCCAGTTGAAACTGGTCGATCGCCTGTTCGCCGGCCTCATGAGCATTCATCATTGGCCCTCGGATCAGGTAAAATCGTTCCCAGTCCATCGTCTCGCCCGAGAATGGCCCGACGCTGGGAATAAACTGATCTGAGTGGGTTAATGGGAAGACGATCGCGTTGATGACCTCGATCGTCGCCACGCCCACGATTGCACCGATCAGCCCGCCCAGCATGAGGGCCCAGATGGATCGGCCCACTCCCAGGCCAATGCCGATCGCCAGGCCGGCGGCGAGGCCGATTGGAAGCCAGATTGCCCCGTAAATCATCATCGGAAGTAACAGGGTCGGCTCGGCCGGCTCGAACAGATCGAAATACATCGGCACGACAAGAAACGGGATTGCGGCCCCAGCGGCCCCTCCGAACAGAAGGCCGAGACCGCCTCCGACCACTCCCGATCCGGCTTTGCCGCGGGCGAGCCCTCCGGCCAGGCCGAGCGTCAGGCCAAGCGTTGCGCCGAGGACCCCGAAGGCAATCGCCGCATTCCTGGCGCCTGAGCTACGCCGCTCCAGATTGGCCTGGGTGAAATCGAAGCTCTGGCCCGCCGCTTCCTCGGAAATATGGAAGAGGTCGAGCGTGGCTTCGCCGACCGTCCAGCCGATCACTCCCGAGAGCAATCCGGCAAGGAGGATTAAGGCCCAGAGTCGGCCTCGCTTCGGAGAGTCGGAGGCAGTCGGAGGCGTGTTGGTGAGCCCTCCCGATGAGGGAACGGGACTCGAATCAGAGAATGGTTCATTTCCACGGACGTTTTGAGGTTCATGCGTTGCCATCGTCCGGTTCTCCTCGCGAACCTTCGCGCTGGATCGAATCCTGAGGGCCAGACCCCTTGGCCCTTTGGTTATTGAAGGCACAAATGCGTCGATTCTGGCAGCCTCAATCCCCTGAGCAATGGGGACCGATTCCCGATTCCCGAAGAAACCACGCACCTGTCGACGGAACTTCCTTTGAATGACGATCTCGGAATCGAGACGGGGAATCATCTTGAGTTTGAAATGCTCGACGCATAGTATGGGCGTCGAGGTGCGTTCGCACTAGGGGGCTACCCGTCTTTTCGCTCGAATTCTCGAAGTTCCTGTCCGGACGTGCTTCACACGATTCGCAGGAGGCACGGGCTGTCAAGGCTCTTGTGTACTGGGGTGGCGTGTCCCGAAGTCGGGATTCCGTCTTCTGCAAGTAACCCGTGTGCAGGCACCTTTGATTCCTTGGCCTCACGTTCATTCCGTGCGGCGCTGTGACGCAAAGACCCGGAGTGTTCTCCCTATCCCGATCAACGTTCTGGCGCCGTTTGAGGATTTTCACCCGTTCTGATCGAGGTGACCTGATGCGGTTGTTCTTGAAGTGGCCTCTTGCGGGTCTGCTGGCCGTTTCCCTGACCGGGTTGATGGCCGGTTGCGGTGGTTCCGGCGAAGTGGAGCGTGCCGATGTTCCCGCGATCGCACCTCCGCCTCCCTTGCCCGAAGACGAGGTGCCGGAGACGGATCGACCGACTGAAGGATCGTCGGCGGGAATGGATTACAACCCCACGCGAGGGGCGGTGGTGGACTGAGGTGTGGCCAGACGGACTCGGCCTGATCGGGCAGACTGCACGCTCGGATCACCTCGGACCTCCTCAACGCGTGGAGCGTTTCTCGAACGCTCGTGCGAGGCGGAAGCAGAAACTCTGCCGACCGGTTGGTTTGCTCGCAGGTCCGATTCCGGTCCACTTCGGTTGTCCGTATGTTTGATGCGGTTCGATCAGCATTTTCCAACCTTCGAGGGCATTGAGCGATGAGACAGAACCCAAATCGAACGCACCCCGTCTTTGAACGGATCAGGGGGTTCACCCTGATTGAGTTATTGGTGGTGATCGCCATCATCGGCGTGTTGATCGCCCTGCTCTTGCCGGCCGTCCAGAGCGCCCGAGAAGCGGCTCGGCGTGCTCAGTGTACGAACAACATGAAGCAGATCGGACTAGCCCTTCATAATTATCACAGTACCCATAACGTCTTTCCTGGTGTTTATCCGGCCCGAACGACCTCGGACCTCACGATTCGAGGGACCTGGGGAGCCTGGAGTCCTCACTCGATCCTGCTCCCGTTCATGGAGCAGACCCAGGTTTACAATGCGTTGAATTTCAACGTCATCAACAAGGATATCGGGGCGGGTGCGTTCGTGCAGTGGACCGGCATCAGTGCCCGGATCAGCTCGTTCCTCTGCCCGTCGTCTCCGCTGCCTCGTGGCAACCAGGACAGCGGCGGGGGCGTGCCGGCTCGGCCGAAGACCGGCAACAACTATTTCGCCTCAACCGGCGCAAGCATCAACTTCCAGGGCTGGATCGGCGACGGCCGGCCAAACGGAATCTTCATGCTGCATCGTTCCCAGGAGCAGGGGGGCGGTTCTCAAGACGTTGGGATCAGTGACATTACCGACGGCACGGCCAATACGATTGCCTTCGGCGAGTGGCGCATGGGCGACTTCGACGAAAATCGTCTCAGCCACCCACAGGACGTCATCAACGAGGTTCCCTGGCCAGGTCCGGCTGCCACGCGAAACATGCCGCTTGGGGCCGTCGAATTCAACCAGTGGACCCTCTCCTGCGCCGCGGCCTTCCCGGGTGCGAATCAGCGGGATCCGCGGTGGCACCACAACGTGAGCTGGGTCGGCGATAGTTGGTTCCAGGGGATGTACGGCTGGACGATGGGCAACACGCTCTTGCCGCCAAACCCGAGGTTCCCGAACTGCCGCACCTGCACCTGGCAGGGCGACCTCGATTGCCCCGGCATGTACGGCATGAGCAGCTTCCACGCAGGCGGTGGCAACATTTTGATGGCTGATGGTTCAGTGCGCTTCCTCAAGAGCACCGTTCAGCCGGTCATCGTCTGGTCGCTCGGCACCCGAGACGGCGGCGAGATCGTCTCCAGCGACCAGTATTGATTGTGCCTCGGTTCAGGCCCGAGGACGATCACGGACCCTCGGGCCTGACCATTGCAATCAGCGTCAGATCGAAATTCCAGTGAAGGTCTCCTGAGATGAACGCCCTTGGATCCAAACGTTTGCTGGTGATCCTCGTGGGACTGATCGCCTTCGGGGGCCTCGTGGTCGTCCTCGTCCCAAGTGACACCGCTCCCAGCGACGAAGACATCACCGTGACCCGTTCTTCTGAAGGGCACTGGGAGTCGGTCAGGCAAGCCCGGCGCATGCTCGACTCGGGACGCCCCGACCTGGCGTTCGACGCCGTCAAGGACATTCGTGACCAGGAACCCGGTGCCGCCGAGGCCATGACCATCGCCGGCGTGGCCCTGTTCCGTCTGGGAGACCCGGTCGGTGCGCGCAGGGCGCTGGAAGTGGCCCTGAACCTCCAGCCGAATCAACCCGAAGCCGCCCGGGCCCTGGCGGCGCTCTGTCTCGACATGGGAGATACGACCCGGGGCCTCTCCGCCCTGGATATGGCGGCCGATGCGGCTCCGAACGATGCCCGGCCCTGGGCCGACAAGGGCCGGGTGCATCTCGACCTCGGCGAATTCGACGAAGCCGTCCATGCCTTCAACGAGGCCCTGAAACGCAATCCGGAACGTGAAGATGTCCGGCAGGGCCTGATCGTGAGCCTTCTGAAAAGCAACCGGGCGGAGGAAGCAACCGCCCGCGTGAAGGAAGCCCTGATCCGCAAGCCCGACGATCCGATGATGCTTGGCCTGGCTGCTCAGCATGCCTTCGCGTCGGGCGATCTCGACCGGGCCAGGCAAATGGCCGATCAGGCCCTTGAACTCGATCCCGACGCCGACGAGGCCCTGCTCGCCAGGGGACGGACCCACCACGCCTCGGACGATCTTCAGGAGGCCCTTGCCGACCTCGAACGGTTCCTTGAACTGAGGCCGAACAACCTCTCGGCGCTGCAACTGCTTGGTCAGATCGAAGCGCGGCTCGGGCTGACCGAACGTGCTGCTCAGACGGCCGATCGGCATCGAGCCGCCTACGAGCGAGCCGATCGGATGACCCGCCTCACCGAGCAGATCGCCGAGCAGCCCGATGATCCCGCCCCACGTTGGCAGATGGGTCAGATTGCTCTGGAGGGGGGCTCGACCGAACTGGCCCGCCGCTGTTTCCAGGCAGCCCTGATGCTCGATCCGGGATACCAGCCGGCCCGAGACTCCCTGACCGCCCTCGATCAAGGGGGGCCGACCACCGATCCCAACGGCGTCCCGACGGCTTCACCAAACCTCTGATCGCGTTGCCTTGGCTTGCCGTGCCATCAAGTGACGATGAGCGCCGAAGGGTCGATCCCGCTCAATCAGGGCGGTCGTCTTCGGGACCTGGCAGAGAAAGGGCAGGGGAGGGCGGCGGCTGACCGGCCTCGATGGCCCGAGCGATGAGCTCACAGGCAATCGGAAGGCCGACACTCTCGGTGTCGATCACAAGATCATAAGAGTGCGGGTCGGTGTCGTCGGCGCGAAACATGGTGCGAACGAATTTGCGGCGGCGACGGTCCAGATCGAGCGCGAGTCGTCGGGCGGTCCGGGGCGTGACGCCAAGCCGTTCCGAGAGGCGGCGGGCTCTCGCCTTGATCGGCGCAACGAGGCGGACCGAGAGAACCTCGTGCCTCGGGATCATGAACCCAGCCCCTCGGCCGACGATCACCGCGTCGCCCGCGTGGCCGATCGAAAGCACGAGCTTGGCCAGGTGATCGAGGTAGGCTTCGAGCGGAGCCCAGTGTTCCTCGCGGAGTGGCAAGAGCCAGTCTTGCACGACGCTGGGAGAAAGTTCGTCGAGCGCCTCGACTTCCTCGATCGGCCGCTCCATACGCTGCGCGATTGTCTCGATGATCCGAGCGTCATAGACAGTCCAGCCGAGGCGTTCGGCGACCATCCGGCCCAGCGCCGAGCCCCCGGCTCCGGCCTCTCGCGAGAGGCAGACGACCCGAAATCGTGGGCGTGGTTCGTCGATCGGCTCGGAGGCGAGGTCGGGTATCGGTTGGCTCGAGAACCATCGAGCCATGACCGCCCGCAGCCCTCGGGCAGAGCGGTTCGAGCCGGGTCGCGATGCGTCGCCGATCATCCCCATGCCGTCGCCCCGTCCCCGCCGACTCAATCGCTGATGGATCCTCGGGACCCTTGCAACGAAGGGCCGATTCCCGCTCCGTTGCCGATCCCGGCGTGGTGCTCGAAACCATTGTAACCGTTACATGCCGGGTCGCTCTCGCTCTGGTCTCGAAAATCTGGGCAATTTTTCCTCAAGTCTTTGCGCCGGTTTACCTGACGAGATTATCCGCCCACGTGAAGCGGGGCATTGGTACGGGCTTTGCCCTGATCGACGTCCGACGCCGCGAGGGACTCAAACGTTTCCCTCCTCCCGATCGACATGGACCGTTTACGGGACATCTTTGCATGAGCGACCGAACCAACACGCTGCTCTGGATGAGGGACCTGATTGAGCACATGCGCCACTGCCAGGAGCAGCTTCAGTGGGCCTCCGACGGGCCGAGCGAATCGTTCCTGACCGAGGCTATGTTGGTCGATCTGTCCGAGTGCCGCACTCTTTGCGAGCGGCTGCGCTCGAACCAGTCCCCTCACGAGGCCCGACTGCACGCCACCTCGGCCTGACGACTCGATGCGAAACGCCTCTGTCGACCGTTGCGGCTGCCCCTGGACAGTCGCCCCCGAGCATGTGAACCTCGTGTCGCGGCGATCGTCGATTCGCTCGATGGTCGATCGAACCGACCATCAACGGGGCTCGGCAACGGGGAGGCGGCGATGCGGATCGTGCTCGGAATCCTCACAACACTGGTGATCGGCCTCGGGACGACGGCCTCTCGGGCCGAGGACGAGGTCAGGCCGAACATCCTGCTGATCCTCGTCGATGACCTGGGCAAGGAGTGGATCGGCTGCTACGGGGCCGAGGGGATCGAAACCCCTCACATCGACGCCCTGGCCGCCGGGGGCATGCGGTTCGAACTCGCGTACGCAATGCCCCAGTGCACGCCGACCCGCCTGACCTTGCTGACCGGGCAATATCCCTTCCGCCACGGCTGGGTGAATCACTGGGATGTCCCGCGATTCGGCGGCGGCGCCCATTTCGATCCCGAGCAGAACGCCTCGATCCCCCTCTTGCTGCGCGATGCGGGATACGCGACCGCCGCGGCCGGCAAGTGGCAAATCGACGACTTCCGCGTCGAGCCGATGGCCATGTTCGAGGCCGGGTTCGACTCCTGGTGCATGTGGACCGGCGGCGAAGGAGGCAACCCGCCGAGCGATGAACGCTACTGGAATCCTTACATTGCCTCGGGAGACGCCTCGGGAGCCTCCCCCTCGGCCACCTACCGCGGGGCCTTCGGGCCGGAGGTGTTCGCGACCTCGTTGATCGACTTCATGCGATCGCACCGCGACCGGCCGATGTTCCTCTACTTCCCGATGGTCCTGGTCCATTCCCCCCAGGTGCCGACCCCGAGCGAACCCGGCGCTGAATCGGCCCAGGAGCGTCACGCGGCGATGGTCCGCGCGACCGATGCGACCATCGGCCGACTGGTCCAGGCGGTTGATGACCTTGGCCTCCGCGAGCGGACGATCATCATCGTCACCACCGACAACGGCACGGGCGGGAACATTACGGGCCGCCGTCTCGGCCGCGAAATCCGCGGCGCGAAGGCGCAACTGTCGGAAGCCGGCACCGCCATGCCCTTCATTGTCAACGGGCCGGGCCTCGTGCCCCAAGGGGTTGTGACCGAGGCATTGACCGATTTCACCGACCTCTTCCCTACCCTCGCCGAACTGGCCGGGGCCAAGGTGCCTGACAATCGGGTCGTCGATGGCCGATCGATCGCACCCTTGATCCGAGGCGAGGTCGACGACTCTCCACGAGACTGGATCCTGTCACTCGGGCGCGGTCCCGCCGTCTTCCGCGATGGTCGGGTGGTCCCCGCGCAACGGTACATCGACCGGGTGATCCGAGACCGTCGGTTCAAGCTCTGGATCGGCCTCGACCGCGCACCGACGGCCCTGTACGACCTTCAGGCCGACCCCTGGGAAGAGCACAATTTGCTCGATTCGACCGATCCCGAGATCCTCACCGCTCGGGATCGCCTGCTCGCTGTTGCGGCAACCTTTCCCGAGCACGACGCGACACCTCGATACCGCCCCAACCCTCCCCAGCCGTGGGATCGCCCTCCTTCTGCTCGTCGGCCGATCGCGCGCGATTGAAGTCGGTCACGAGGTGCGACGGCTCTTTCGGACTGGGACTGAAGCCGGAATGATGCAGGAGCGCGATCGTAGGAAAGTTCCCCGGTCAAACCGGTCGGAAGGGGTGAACCTGTCTCGATTTTGGGGGCGAGCGGTTGCAGACGCGGTGCGAAGATGGTGGGATCGTGCGTCTGATGAATGGCGATTCGCCGACCGCGTGACCAAGCCTTCCCTCGCCAAGCCCGCCCGCACTGCGGTCAACGGTCCGATGACGACCTCGCAGGGGACTGCCGTCCCGAGGCCTCGGTCCACTCCGAGACGGGCAATGACTGGCCGAGAGGGCTCGATCCCGGTCCAGGTGCATCCGCCTCGGCTCGTTTTTGGTTTCGACTCGATCGCTCGGAGGAAGTCATGATGCATGCCGAACCGCCCTCCGGGGCAGGCGACGCCCCCATCGATTCCAGCAAAGGCCCGTGGCATCGCGGGCTGACCAGCTATCATTGGTTCGTGCTCGCCGTCGCCGCGCTGGGATGGCTGTTCGACACGATGGATCAGCAGCTCTTCAACCTCGCTCGCAAGCCGGCGATGGAGGAGCTGCTGGATACCACCGATCCAGCCCGCGTCAATTTCTTCGGCACGCTTGCCACGTCGATCTTTATTGTCGGCTGGGCGCTCGGCGGCCTCTTCTTCGGCATCCTGGGCGACAAGATCGGCCGGGCCAAGACGATGCTGCTGACGATCCTGATGTACTCGATCTTCACGGGCCTGAGCGCCTTCTCGTTCAACGTCTGGGACTTCGCCTTCTACCGCTTCCTGACCGGCCTGGGGGTCGGCGGCGAGTTCGCCGTCGGCGTGGCCCTGGTGGCCGAGGTGATGCCCGACCACGCGAGAGCCCGAGCTCTGGGGTGGCTTCAGGCCCTCTCGGCCGTGGGGAACATGACAGCGGCCCTGATCGTCATCAGCCTCGGCCTGATCGAGGATACCGGGATCAGCCGATGGCGGATCATGTTCCTGGTCGGCACCGCTCCGGCCCTGCTGGCGATCGTCATTCGCATGAAGCTCCGCGAACCCGATCGCTGGCAACAGACCGCCGGGGTCGCACCGAAGGGTAAGGCGGAGCACGAGCACACACCCACACCCTCGGAAGACATCCCCGCCGATGGTTCCCCCGGCATGTACGAGTCGGAACCCGACGGTGGTCAGAAACTCGGCTCGCTCTCGGAGCTGTTCGGCGACCGCCGATGGCGCAAGAACACGATTGTCGGCATGCTGCTGGCCTTCTCCGGCGTGGTCGGCCTCTGGGGCATCGGCTTCTTCAGCTTCGACCTGATTCGCGACATCTTCAGCGATGCGGCCCTCCAGATGGCCAACGAGGCCGGCCTGGTCGCCGGTCCCGAGGCCGATTACGAGGCTCGCCTCCAGGACGGCTCGATCCGCGTCGTGCAGAATCCCTCAGACGTTCCCGAGACGCCCGAGGAGGGAATCACCTATCTCGTCGCGCCGACCGAGGAGCGAGCCCGCAGCAGCTACCTCCGGAACCATGAGGAAATTCGGCCGTTTGTCGAGGCGAGGCTCGCCCGATGGACCGGCTACACTTCGCTCGTCCAGAACGCCGGGGCCTTCTTCGGCATTTATGCCTTCGCCTTGGTCACGGTGCGGATTGGCCGCAAGCCGGCCTTTGCCATCTCGTTCCTGCTGGCAATGGGGGCGACGATCTTTACCTTCCTCTTCCTGGGCAAGATCGCCGGATTCTGGGATGTGTACTGGATGATCCCAGTCATGGGCTTCTGCCAGCTCTCGCTGTTCGGCGGTTACGCGATCTACTTCCCTGAACTGTTCCCGACCCGGCTGAGGAGCACCGGCACCTCCTTCTGCTACAACGTCGGCCGGCTGGTCGCGGCCACCGGACCGCTCGGTCTCGGGGCGTTGAATCTGCTGTACGCCGATTATGCCGAGATCGACAGCTCCTTGCCCATGCGGTACGCCGGCGTCACCATGTGCGTGGTCTTCCTGATCGGATTGATGGCCCTTCCGTTCGCTCCGGAAACCAAGGATCAGCCGTTGCCGGAGTGATCCCTCACGCCGATCGCTGACAGACTGTGTCCATCCTGTCCGGGGAGCCGACCACAATCGGTCGGCTCCCCGTATTTTTTTGCGATCAGGCCTTCGCGGCTCGCATGGGCTGGAACTTCAGATAGGTCAACGATCGCCAGAGCCACTCCGCCGGGCCGAAGCGGAACCGAGCGAGCCAGAGTGGACTGTACCAGAGCTGAATCGCCCAGATCGCCAGTACAATCAGCCAGAGCGTCGGCCGATCGAGCGTGCCGAACAGGCCGAATCCGTAGCCGTAAAACAGCAACGTGCCGACGATGCTCTGCGTCAGATAGTTCGTCAGGGCCATCCGGCCGACCGCGGCCAGCCGGGCCGTCAGTCGCGGCAACACGCCCGACTTGACCACCAGCATCACCACCGCCGCGTGACCCAGCGCCACCGGCAAGGTGGCTAGCTGGGTCAACGACGACCCGAAGATCATCCCCCGAACCACATCGAAATCAGTCGCCCAGAGATCCAGCCCTCCCACAATTGTCAACGGCAGGCCGATCCCGTAGGCGATCAGAGCCATGACCCCATAGAACCGGGTCGATCGTTCTGCCGAGAAGGCCCCCCATTTCATGAAGGCCATTCCCACGAGCATGCGACCGGCGATGCCCCAGATGAACAGGGGAAGAAAAAACGCCTGGAATCCGATCGACTCCTGTGCCCGGTGGGGGAAGACCTCCCAGTAACTCCCGCGGTAGGCGGTCAGTTGCTCGGCAAACTGCTCCTCGGTCGGTTCGAAGAAGGCACCCATTTCCTCCCAGGCCTCGGCCAGTTCGGCTCGGCCCGGTTCGGAGGTGCCGACGCTGGCCGACGTCGTCTCCGCCATCGCTCGCATCGCACCGATCCCCAGACCCAGGATCGAAAACAACAGGCTTGAGCCGATGAACAAGACCGTCCCCAGGGCAAACAGCCGACCGGGGCTCATCGATCGGAACAGGAACAGCACGAGGCCGCACAGGGCGTAAGCGACCAGGATGTCGCCCGACCAGATGAAGTACGCGTGGATCAGCCCGATCACCAGCAGCCAGAGCACCCGACGGTAATAGACCCAGGCGAACGCCGTCCCACGCCGCTCGGCTCGGTCGGCCATCAACACCAGGCCGGCCCCAAAGAGCATCGAGAAGAGGGTCATCATCTTGCCGGAGAACAGCAGTTGATTGACCATCCAGGCCGATCGGTTGAGCAGCCCTGGCCCTCCGCTCAGATCCGGATTGTCGTAGGCCGAGAAGGGCCAGGCGAAGCTGACGATATTCATCGCCAGGATGCCGAGCAAGGCTACCCCCCGCAGCACATCCACGGCCGCCAGCCGTTCAGCCTTGCCGACCGGTTCGGCCTGAGACGGCACAAGAGGGGGTTCCGTTGCCGGGGTCGGTGCCACCGGCGCGAGCAGATCATCCCCCGGCGCAGGATCGCCGAGAGCATCAGACCGATCGGAAGCAGTCGGATCGTGTGTTGCCATGAAGTCTCATCTCGGTCAGGTTCGCAGATGCTCCGCGGTCCCTTGACACCGAGGAGCAATCCGGGGTTCAAGTGTTCGTTCACCCGGAAGTTCGACAACCCGACCGAAAGATTCACTACCTACGTGGGCGATTTCCCGCCAATCCGGGATTGCCCGTCTCCGGGTGTCTTCCCGCATCAGAGTACCAGGCGGGCCGACTCTCGATCGAGCAATAAGGTTGCTCCCTCGTGCTGTCGCAGGGCCGAGGCCGGGCAGGCTTCCGAGATCGGTCCCTTCAGCGTGGCCAGCACCGCATCGGCCTTGCGAGGGCCAGGCACGACCACCGAAAGAACCGGCGCCGAGAGCAGGGCAGGCACGGTCAGGGTGTAGGCGTGTGTCGGAACGTCATCCAGCTCGGCGAAGCAGCCGTCGTTGACCTGCTGCACGCGGCACGAGTGATCAAGCCGGACCACCTTGATCAGGACCGGGTCCAGAAAGTCGGCGACGGGCGGATCGTTGAAGGCCAGGTGCCCGTTTTCCCCGATCCCGGCACAGACGATATCCGGCGGTTCGGACCGCAACGCATCCTCATATTCCAGGCAGGTCCGCAGGGGGCGGTCGGTCTGCTCACCCGGGATCAGGCGGAGCCGATCATCCGGCAAGCCTGCCATCCGAAAAATGTGCTCATGCAAGTAGCGACGGAAGCTTGCCGGATGATCCGGAGACAAACCCAGATATTCATCCATGTGAAAGCCGACGACGCGTGACCAGTCAATCGCGTCGATCCCCAGCAAAGCTGTCAGGAATTCGTCCTGGCTCGGGGCGGCGGCGAAGATGATGTTGGCCATTTTGGCGGCCTGATGGCGGGCCGCAATGGCCTCGGCCACCCCGGCCGCGGCGGCCCGTCCCAGGCGGGCTCGGTCTTCAAAGACCCGAACGCGGAGGCGGTCGACGGTCCATTCGGCGATCGGCGTGGGGGGGGCCGGCAGGGACATGGTGGCAGTCTCTCAGGTCTCAATCGGAGGTCGATGGCGTCGGACGAGGATACACCAGGCGGGCCGGGCGAGCCATCGCACCCGACTCCTGAGGCTCGAAGGATACCCCGATGATCCGCCGATCTCAACACCGCCGAACGTCCTCTCACGAGCCAATCGTCCTAAAGGCGGGCGTGGCCGACCGTCAGGGGATACCCAGCAGCACCACCGCCACGATCACCACCCCGCCAATCACCGCGACCACCAGTCCCGGGTTGCGCCTCAATCTGAGATAAAAGAGCAAGATTAAGCCCGAGAGCGAGATCACCGTCAGCACCACCGCCGAAACGTCGATCGCCACCGACCAGACCGGCCCTGTATCCCTACCCTTGTGTAGGTCGTTCAGTACAGCCACCAGGCCGAGCGTGCTTTCCGTCAGAAAGTACTCGCCTGTCTCTCGATCAATCCGAGCATCGGCGGAATAGCCGGGGCCTTTGAATGTGACGAAGCATTCATATTCATCCACGAAAAACTCGGTCAACGCCCCCTTCACGTCGTGCTCCAGCCGCAGGTACTCGACCACCCTGAGCTGATCGACCTGATCCTCTGCCTGGTCCGTCGTCGCCGAGTCAAGATCGTTGAGCCACGATCGCTCCAGCGTTCCCTCGGCTTCATCCAGATGCTCGACGTTGGCGAAGAACCAGTCGGGATGGTTCAGCGTCAGACCGGTCACACTGAAGAACAAGACCGAGGCCAGGCCGAACATCGACAAATAAATGTGCAGCCATCGCGCAACGGCCGCCACCCGATTCCCGAGCGGCCGCCTCGATCGCCTGCGCGTTCCCCGATCGGAACGTTCCGCCGTGTCCGGTTCCAGATCCTCGTCACTCGGACCCGACGCGGCGGTATTCGACGGAAGCGGACTTGATTTCGACATTCCCTTCGTAATCCTCGGCAAACGGTTCGTCGGCGATCGAAACCGGCATGCGAATCACCTGATGGGTTCCGTGCTCGCGAGCAGCCTCGACAAAGACCGTGTACGACCCTTCCGGTAAGGGCTGGCCCTTGTCGTCCTTCCCGTTCCAGCTGATGCGGTATTCACCGGGTGGGCGGGTCGATCGGCCGATCGCATACGCCTTGTTCCGCCGCTCGATTCGGGTGCGGCCGGCGTCGCTTCGGTACCAACGCAAGAGGTCGGGCAACCACTGATCCGGTCCCGAACCGGACATCGACACCCACATCAACAAGTGCCGAACCACGTGCCCGGTTTCGTCCTCGATATAGACCACCACGTAGGGCCGCCGATAGCGCCGTTGCTCGACCTCGGGCCGGTTGATCTCGAACCGAACGACCAGCTCGAACGACTCTCCCCAGACTCCCCGAGGCTCGGAAATCGGGCTGGACTCTGTCGGCACCGCAGCCGGTTCCCGGGCATCGGCCAGGAACGGGGCCGACGGCCTCGACCGTTCCAGATCGCCCCAGCCGTCACTGCGGTGGATCGTGCCGTCGCGGGCGACAATCAGGCACTCGACCTCCGCCAGGGCGTTGACCAGGCGAAGTCCCTCCGCAATCGGCAAGACGTTGAGCGCCGTGGCTAGGGCGTCGGCATCGCTTCCGCTCGGAGCGACCACGGAAGCCGAGGCCACGGCTTCGACCGGTCGGCCGCTTCGGGGATCAATGATGTGAGAATGCCAGCGGCCATCGATCATCCAGCCGCGATGAGCTGCGCCGCTCGTGGCAACCGAGCGATTCCGGACTTCCAGAAACGTGAACGGCTCGCTCGCCTCCGAATCCCCCTTTGGCGGAGCGAGCCCGATCGTGCCGAACCCGTTACCGACAACCCGCAAGTCCCCACCCACGTTCAGCAAGAGCCCGTGAACTCCCCGGTTCGGGTCGAGTCCCTCGGCACAGGCCCGCTCAATGATGAATCCCTTGGCGATGCCGTCCAGGCTGATCGGCGTCTGGCCGATCCGTTCGGCGGTCTGAGCCTTGAGATCGAGCCTCCAGGCATTGGCCGAAGCCAGTCGTCTTGCCTTCGCCAACTCGTTACCCGTTGGCGTTCGGCCTCGTTCGGCGCTTGCATTCCAGAGCTTGCCGAACACGGCCACCCTCGGGTCGAAGGCACCACCGGTCGTCTCTCTCCAGTGATCGGCACCGCGGAGCACCTCGAACAGTTCGGTTGGAATATTCGAGATCTCGCCCGGATCATTCATCCACTGACTGAGACGACTTGATGGATCGTAACTGCTGAGAATGGCCGAGAGGCGGTCAATTTCGGCCAGAACGCGAGCCTCAGCCCCCCGGGCAGCTGCTTCGTTGTCGGCCTGGACGCGAAGCTCCAGCGCCGTACCCATCACCTCCTCGTGAAAGAACCCGAACTCGTCAGCGCTGGCGAGGGGGGCGAAGAGAGTTCCCATGAGTAGCAACGCCGGAAGAATCCAGAAATCAGAATGCATGCAGCCTCCTCAGCAATCCGAACCGCGATTCCCGAAGACGCTTCGATGGTAGTGGACGATCCTTCCCGAGGCAACCGCGCCGCTGACGATCGTTGAGCCCCACGGCCTTGGGATTCTCCACTGCCGACACCGCGCTCGCCTTACCCCTGCTTGACGGCCTGAACGGATTGGATACGCTGGAATCACCTTCCCTCAGTCTCACCTCGCGCGTAATGAAAAGGGATGCGGGGTGGCCGGTCTTCGCTTCGAGCCGACATGCAGGGGCGGTTCATCCGCCCGGAGCCTCCCATTGATGAGTCACTCGCACCGGACGATGCCCGCGTCCCGACTGTGTTCTTCCTGGTCCCGGGCCGCCGGTTGGTCGCTTCTCGGATCCTTGGCCCTGATCCTTGCGGGGACCGGTTGCTCGGGTAACGGGACGCTCGGGCAAGACGTGGCGGCGGCGATCGCGTCGGGTCAGCTTGACGAGGCTCAGCAACTCGTCGATGGATGGCTTTCACGGCGTTCCAATGACCCTGAAGCCCTCGCCTGGGCTGCCCGTGTTGCCCTGGCCCAGGATCGACCGACCGAGGCGTTCGAGTTCGCTCGGCGCGCCCAGCAGCAGGGGCTCGATCGGTCAGCCCTGCGCGATGTCGAGGGAGTGGCCCTCGCCCGAGCCGGTCGCATGGCCGAGGCCGAGCCGCTGCTTCGTGCTCACCTGGCCGCCACCGATCGCCCCGACCCGGTCGCTTGCCAGGCCCTCGCCGAGATCGGCATGGCCACCTTCCGATTCGGAGCCGCCCGAGAGGCCCTCGCCCGATGGCGACGCGATGCCCCCGACGACCCCGAACCCTGGTTGATGGAAGCGGAAATCTCCGAACGCATCGGCGATGAGTACACGGTCATCGCCTCGCATTACCGCGAGGCCCTGAAACGCGACCCGACCCTCGATGGTGTGTTGCTCCGCCTGGCCGAAACCATTCGCCGCTCCGGCAACTACGCGGAGGCGGTCGAATCCTTTAACGCCTACCTCGAGCGCCACCCCGACGACCCGGACGCCCTCGCCTGGGCCGGTCTGAACCAGCTGGGTATGGGGGAGGTTGAGGCCGCCGAGGGCTTGCTCCAGCAGGCCCTGGAGCAGGATGCCGACCACCTGGAGGCCATCAAGGGACTCGCCCGGCTGTACCAGCAAACCGGCCGCATTGCCGAGGCCCTCGATCAGTTCAATCGGGCCGCCGAGCTGGAGCCCGAGCAGGCGGACATCCCCTATCAGCAATCGTTGTTGCTCGCCCGGCTCGGACGCCGGGAAGAAGCCGAGCAAATGCGCGAGCGGTCCGAACAACTTCGCGCCCAGTCGGCCGAGATCGAACGCCTACGCGATGCCCTCGTGCGCGATCCAAACAATGCCGAGCTCCAGTACGAAACCGCTCGCTGGTTGATCGAGCACGGTCACGCCGAAGAAGGCGTTCGCTGGGCCGAGAAGGCGATCGCCACGGTTCCGGGCCATCGTCCTTCTTGCCTGCTGCTTGCCGAGTATTACGAAGGGACCGATCAACCCGACCTGGCCAGCTTCTACCGCTTCAACGCCGCTCCGGCCGATCGGTAACGCGTGGTCTCTCCGGAAACCTGGAGGCCGCGAGGCGAGCGTCTGTCGGGAGTTCTCCGGGCGGATGTGTGCCCAGTCCTGGCTCCTGCTCCGGCTGTTGCGTTTTCGCAACCGTTGCGATTCGGCAACATCCGAGGTCCGGGCCGAACCGGATTCGAACACCGGGCGCACAGAAACGACCCGGTTCCCATGCCTTGGCTCAAAGCCCGCAGAGGCAGGGGATCGGGTCGTCTGGAGTCGAGTCGAGTCACCTGGGCGCCGGCCCGTGGCTCAATCGGTCAGGTCGAAGTTGACGTTGCGATTCGAACCGCTCTCGACCGTGTAGGTCAGCCCCGAGGTGTCCGGCAGGCTGTACTTGGCAGGAACGAGGTCCTTGGCCTCCTCGAAGGCTTTGGCCACGTCGTCCTGCTTCGGAGAACCACCCTGCACGCCACTCATCGCGGCGTCGAAGTCGACGTCGCGCGAAGTGATCGAAACCCGGTACTCCCCGGGCAGGGCACCATCGCCGTCAACGGCGGTGGTCAGGTAGTAGGAGCCGCTCTCAATCGTTCCACTGGCCGCTCGACCTTCGGGGTCAACGGGGGCGAAGGTGATGGTGCCGGTCTCGACGGGCTGGCCGTTGTAGTTGACGGTCCCTGAAACCGGGTAGCGCTTGGCAAGGCCCGTCCCGTCACTGCAACCGACGACAATCATCATGCCGACGAAGGTGAGAGCCAGGGGGGTGAATCGACGGATCAAGGTCAAGGGTGCCGCGGTCATGGTCGCTCCACTGCGGAATGGCGGAATCAATCGAGGCAAGAGGGATGCCCCTGGCCACTCGGAATTGGGACCAGAGAGCATCATTGAGCCCATCGAACCAACGAAGCGGACCCCCGGAAGACGAATCTCCCGGGGGTCGAGGATGCTCCAAAGCGGGGTGGCCGCATCGCCAGGCCCCGGAGCAATCAGAAGGAGTCGAGGATCAATACTGGTCGGCGCTGACGACCTCGCCGCCGTTTCGGCTGCCGAGGGCACAGTAGACGACGATATTGATGCTCTCCTTGAGGAACTTCACCGAGCCGTCAGCGAACAGGAAGTTCGCACCGCCCGGGTGTTCGCTCTTGGCTCCCTTGCTCGCATAGCTGAACCGGCTCCGCCAGTTGGGCGAGCCGAACTGGACGGCCGGGGCTTCCGGCGTCTTCCAGTTGATCGGAACCGTGGTGCCGAAGGTGCTGCCGTTGTTCATGTAGAAGTTGCTGTCAGCAACCTGATACGGCAGCGTCTCGCCCACGATGATGGTGTTGCTCGTGCCGTCTCGCACGCTGGCCAGGTTCACCGGGCCGATACCCGAGTTGCGGTACGAGAAGAACCCACGGAGCCGGCCTGGACCACGCGCCGAGAGGGTCTCGTTGAAGTTCGTACCCCAGAAACCCGCCCAACCAATGCGGGGCGCTCCCGGAGCCAGCACCGTGCCGACCGGGGTTTCCCAGGGGCCGCCCGGAGGGGTCAGGCCGCCGATGCAGTAGTTGTCGCCGAAGCTGCCCGGGTAGTTCGACACGGGAACGACGGTCGGCGGAGCGCCGGTCGCCGGGTTGATCGGGCCAGAGCCGTTGGGCCACTGGCCGGTGATGGTTTCACGCTCTCGGAGGCCGCCGTTGTTCTCGCCGTCCGAGGGGCAGAGCCAGGTATTGTTGACCGTCACCCACGCCGTGAACCACGCACCGGCACCGGCGCCGGTGTTGCTGCCGTGCACGTCGAAGTTCAGGGCGTTGTACTGGTTGGTCCCTTCCATCTGCGGCAGGATCAAGGCCCGCCAGCTCAGGGTGCTCATCTGGGAGTTGCCGGCCCAGATGCTACCCCGGCTTTCGTCGGCAATCGCGCCGGGAGGGAACGCGTTGACCTGGTCGTGGTAGTTGTGCAGAGCGATGCCGATCTGCTTCAGGTTGTTCACGCACTGGGCCCGTCGGGCCGCTTCGCGAGCACTCTGAACGGCAGGAAGCAGCAACGCGATCAAGACACCGATAATGGCGATGACCACCAAGAGTTCGATCAAGGTGAAACCGAGGCGTCTGCGAGCGCTGACCTTCATTGCGAATTGTACTCCTGGCGAGCAATCCCAGAGCGATACCTCGCCCCGAAATGTGCTCGGGTAGAACCCCGAAGACTGGAACACGCGAACGACCAAGCGAAAGGCGATCTGAAATCGTGTCCCGAACGGAACACGACTGAGAAACCGCAATCACCGCCGGGTATCTTGATCGGCTCGAACGAAATCTGTTCGAGGAAGGAATCCTCAGCGATTCCAAACAAGACAAACCGTCCGGAAAAGCTCAAGGCCAGCAGCGATTGCAAACACTACCATAGCCAGGACGAAATCCCGGGGTCAAGCAGGTCTTCGAAAAATTATGTCGATTATGCAAAGCAGAGAGCGATCGTGATCCCACCGATCCGTTGACACTTGCGAGCAAGCATGCGGGAACGTGGGAGCGAATGATCGAGCTTCAATCTCACTCAGCAGGGTACACTCGGATCCGGCACGCAACACGAGAAGCGTGCCGAACGACAGCCTTTCGCATGAGACACTTCGAAGCAGCACTCTCAACACACTCGCCCGTCTCACCAGTGACGACCGAGTACGATTGAGATTACTTTGTCTTACCAGCCTGAACTCAGGCAAGTCAAGAAAGAACAGCGGTCAAAGAAGACATTTTTTTGACACCGATTCCCCGAATCTGCCTGGGCACAGCCCAATCCCTCTCAGATCAGGGAAACACCAGAGCCTGGACGCACGAAAAGGCCGAGGCCAGGCTCGAAAACCTGGCCTCGGCCGTGGTGCATCGAGTGGTCAAATCGCGAGGTTACTCGGCGCCCGAGGAGAGGGAGTTCGGTGCGTTGAGCTGCTCGATCCAGGCGCGCACCAGGGCTTCGGCGTCGGGGTCGATGCGCGTGGTTGCCAGTGGAGGCATCTGGTTCGGGCCTCGACGGGTGATCCGATGATAGAGAACGGATCGCTCGGGATCGCCCGGGGCCACCAAACGGGCGTTGGCAATGCCCAGATCTCCCTGGGTCGGTGCTTCATCCACCAACCGAAGTCGATCGAGCGGCGCATCGAACCGCAGGTTGATCGCCGCGTTGCCGCCTCCCGCCTCAACGTGACAGCTCGCGCAGTTCGCGTGCAGGTACGATCGGGCTCGGGCCTCGATCGGCGCGGTCTCGTCGCTCGGATCGACGAGCTTCGGCAGCGCCTCCGGACGATTGGGCAACGGCTCCTTGAACAGGCCGATGTGCTCCAGCGTGGCAAGCTGATTGGCCACCCGACCATTGCCGTAATCCAGCGTCCGGTTCATCTGCTCAGTCGAGAGGCCGAGCACGTAGTTCGCCGCCCGAGAGTGGCAGACCATGCACTCGGCTCGGCTCGGGTAGTGCCATTCGAGCGTTCGGATGCCGCCGGGTGCCTCCGGATCGCGTAGCGTGTAGGTCCGATCGGCCCCCTCCTTGCTCACGAGGACGGCATCCGTTCGATCGTCATTCCAGAGGTATGAGTAGCCAACCCACTCCCCTTGCTGCCGAGTCATCAGGCGGGTTTCGATCGGTTGGCGCGATGCGGGATTGCCGGCCTCGAACTCCAGAGCAAACTCCTTGACCAGCACGGTTCCTTCGGGGAAGTCCCAGCCCTGGCCGGTCCCTCGCAAAGAGACTTTCGCCTCGTCCGGATCGCCGGGAATGGCAATGAATCGTTGCTTGATGGAGCCGTCGGACCAGAGAGGCGAGTTGACCGCGTAGGGAATCAATGCCTCATGCGTTTGTCGATCCGCCACCGACCGATACAAACCCGTTTCACTCAGCAAGGTCGGGAACGGGGCGGCCGGGCGGTCGTCGGCTTGTGGCACCATGCGGTAAAACCCGGTCAGGTGGTCGATGACAATCAGCTCACCGTCCTTGTCGAGTCCAAAACCGCTCAGAGCGAACGGCGTATCAGCAATCTCCTGATGCCAGGTCACCTGCTGACCGTCGTGCTTGACTCCCCAGATCTTGCCGGTCGAAAAGTCGCCGTACACATACGCTCCCCGAAGCTCAGGAAGCCTCTGGCCGTGGTAGACGACTCCGCCGGTCAACGATCGAGCCTCGGAGTGATGATGCTCGACCGTCGGCGGGGTCAAGGGGTCGGGACCCATCCGGTCGAGGAAGAAAGGATGACCCCCTTCGTAGGCGCTCCAGCCGTAGTTGGCGCCCCTGGTCACCAGGTAGGCCTGCTCCCAGAGGTCCTGACCGTTGTTGCCGACCCAGAGCTGATCGAGCGTCTTGTCGTAGGTCATCCGCCAGGGGTTCCGCAGGCCGTATGCCCACGTCTCGGGACGCGCACCAGGACGATCAACGAACGGGTTGTCGGGCGGCACCGCATAATTCTGCCCAGGAGCCGGGTGATCGACGTCGATCCGCAAAACCTTGGACGTCAGTTCCGACAGATCCTGGCCCCGCAAGTTCGTATCCGAATCCCCCGTGCCGTCGCCCGACGTGATGTAGAGCATCCCGTCGCCGCCGAAGTCGACCGCGCCACCGTTGTGGCCGTTCGAGGGCCAGTCGATGATCACCACCTCCGACGCCGGGTCGATCGCGTACGGCGCTTCCCGATCGACCGTGAAGCGCGAGACTCGTGTGACCGGCTCTTCGCCGTTCGAGACATTCTGGCCGACAAAGAGGTATCCGTTCTGCTCGTAGTCGGGATGGAACGCCAGCTCGTAGGCAATCCCCGGCAGTTCCAGAACGACCTGGGGATCAGAAGCCTCCGGATCGTTCGGAATCCGCAGAATCGTTCCCGGCGCCGACCAGGAACCATGATGCTGAATGATCAGGTAAGCGTCTCGGCCGGGTTCGGCGTCGAACGTCAAGGGCTGGAAGATCTCCAGCTTCGGAAAGGCCGGTTCGGTCCGGTACGGGAGCGGCGGCTCAGGAGAGCCGACCACGCGAGAATCATGCCAGGGAACCCGTTCCGAGAGGCCAAACCGACCCTCGTCGTCGTCGGCCGCGACATTCAGAGACGCTGTGAAGAACAGCAACGGACAAAGAAACACGCGAAGGAACCAACCGGAGCGGACGCTCATGGTCACACTCATCCTCCGATGATCGTTCTGATGAGATCAATCAATGAAACATGGGCGGAATCTGCCGAGGAGAGGTTTGCATCATGATACGGTGCGCCACCAGGCCGGGCAATCCCGCGCACGACACAACGGCCGCCTCGCGTTCCGAAAGTTCCGGAAGAGCAAAAGCGGCCGTCGGTGGAGGGTCGAATCGGGCTCGATCGGGAGTCGAATCAATCGCTGGCGATCACGTAAACCGCATGAATGACACCCGGAATGTAGCCGAGCAAGGTCAGGAGAATATTGAGCCAGAAGTGAAGGCCAATGCCCACCTGAGTGAACACGCCCAGCGGAGGCAAAAGAATGGCCAGCAGAAGTCGAATCAGGTCCATGAGCGGTGATCCTCGTCAGATCAATGAAAGGGGGCCGGTCTACCCCGTGGTTCGGTCAGGAAGGGCGGACCGCCAGGCCCGCGTTGCGCCGACGTCTCAAATCTTCGAGCGAGAGCTGAGGTCCGGCACCAATCAACGATCCGGCGATTGAGGCAATGATTGATGCGATAAGGGTGGCAAAGGTCCACCACGCGGCCGTGGTCGCCCTAAGTGTGCTCGTCTGAGCCTGGGCCGCCTGAACATCGGTAATTTGCTGAGCGGTCAAGCCGGCGTCGATCAGTTGCGCCTCGGTGAGGGTTGGAGTCATGGTCGGCCCGGTCACCTGCTGAAGCATTCCGCCGACACCAAGGTTCAACCCAAGCCCTGTCAGCACCACCACGGCGACGAAAATGGTGCCCCAGAGCAAGAGGCCATAGATCATCGCCTCGTCCTTCCGCTCCCCGACGGTGCTCCGGCTGGTCACAAAGCCGCCCATGAACAACGCGACAAGCAACGAAACAGCGGCCCAGATGGCCGCACCGATGGCCAGCGTGCCACCGCCGACGACGTCGGTTCCGGCCGTCGAAAGCCCCACAGCCACGCCAAGCGTACCGAGCGATACATAAACCGTCAGTGCCACGACCGCGCCGGCCATCAGGGCACTCCAGCTCACTCGACTACCGACCGAGGTCACATCGTGCAAGCCGATGATCTCGTCGTTGGCCGAGCGTGCCGAACGACGGTGATCGCCCCGGTCGCGGTCGCTCCCGGACCGCCCATTGCTTTCGGTGAAGTTCATCACATGATCGAAGACGCCATCCTGTCGATGGACAATGAGATTGACCTCGCGATCCCGCGCAAGATTCTCACCTTCCTCCACTGCGATCGTCCTGGTCGCATATTCAGAAACGATTCCATCGTCTCCTTCTTGTTTAATGGCCCAACGATCCTCGTGGGGCACCACATGCAGATTCTTTGCCATCGTTGATTCCTCAAAATCTGGTGTTTGCCCCACCCGGCGCGGGGTCCGCCCGCGCCGGACGGATCATCGGGGCGATAGGAAAGCAGCCCCGATCGTCAGGCGGCTGGTCCTCGCGTCCGCCCAAAGATCAGTGAGGCGATGAACAGGACGAGGAACACGACAAACAGCACCTGAGCAATCCAGGAGGCCGTGCCAGCGATCCCGCCAAACCCCAGCACTGCAGCAATCAACGCGATAATCAGGAACGTAATCGCCCAGCCTAACATGAGAATCTCCTTGTCCCCAGGAATGTTGGGGAAGTAATGGAAATGGCCACGGTATGCGATTGCCGGTGTCATCAACACCTGCAGATTCACCCGTCGCACAAACCCTGGGGCAAGTCGTGTGCCAAAAGATTCCATTCGTTGAGGTCGATCGGTGCCCAAGCGATCTCCTACGCTCACGCGTGCGCGATTACAGATCAGCTCAGCATCCGCTTTCAAAGCGTGAGAAAGGACCAAGGAGAACCGGCATCAATCAACGGATCAGCAATCGCGCTAACGGCCCGATGCACTGATCTCGGCTCCGCGTCGTCAAGCGGTTGCAGCGTGCCTGGTCACTTCCGGTTCAGTGCGGTCACAAGGTGTTCAGAAACCCCGCCTTGCTCAATTTGAACCGTTGGCACGACGATTGCTCCGAGCTAGGGCAGTGAGGTGACCCGAGGGACGTTCCACGGCGATCCATGCCGAGTCTCGTTGTCTTCGAGGACAGGTCTGATCAGAAGTGCGGCGAGTGCGGCTACCCGGCCGAGGCCGACCTGCGTTGCACCTCCAGCAAGGGAGGGAGATTCATGAATCAACAGTCAAGTCTTGTCTATAAGTGTCCGCATTGTCAGGCGAAGGCAGAGATCGGCGACGAAATGCTCGGTCAGGTCGTCAACTGCCCGCGATGCGAGCGGCCCTTTCGAGTCGAAGCCCCACCGTCATTTCCGATCAGTGACGACGAAGCCGGCTCGGTCATCCGCAAGGGTGGAGCACCGGAGGTGATGAACCCCGTTGATCAGGAACGGGTGCTTCTCGTCCTTCATCCGGCAGTGCTCAAGCGTCGAATTTTTCAGACGACGGCCTCGATCCTTGTCATCATTGCCGGCAGCATCGCCATGATCTGGGGACTGGGGAGTACGAACCCCTGGCTCGGCTGGGGCGGACTGACTGCCGTGGTGATTGGAGCACTTGACCTGCTCTACTGGTGGTTCAAGTCCCTTTTCGTCACACTCTCTGTGACCAACCGTCGGACCATCCTGCGGACCGGGCTGTTCGCGAAGTCCACCAGTGAGGTCAATCACGACGACGTTCGGAACCTTCAGATCGATCAATCGGTCATCGCTCGCATGCTCAACATCGGTGATCTGCGGGTTTCCAGCGCCGGCCAGGATACCATCGAGATCCGGGCCAAGGCGATTCCGGATCCTGAAGCAGTGGCAGCCATTATCCGAGAACACCAGGATTAACCGCCGTGCGAGATGATCCCGAGCCCTCGTCGAATTCGAGCCTCAATCTTCCGACGGCTCGCATCGCCCGCCCCTCCCGCCTGTCCTACCCGGGGGGAACGATGCGCCTGCGATATCATTGGGACTGGCTCAGGTCGGGCTACCTGTTCGTTCCCTCGCTGATGGTCTTGCTCGCCCTCGCGATGGCCTTGCTGGCGATCGAGCTGGACGGCTACCTCTACGGCGACGGACGAATCATTGAACACTGGTATGCGCAAGGAGGTCCTGACGAGGCTCGGACCATCCTGGGCATGATCGCCGGCTCAATGATCACGATTGTTGGCATCGTCTACTCGATCGCCATGGTCAACCTGACACTCGCCTCTGATCAGTTCGGCCCGCGCCTGATCCGCACGTTCATGACCGACATGGGTACGCAGCTCGTGCTCGGGGCCTTTCTCGCAACGTTCGTGTACAGCGTGATGGTTCTGCTGGCGATCGAAAGCGGAGCCAATGCTCCAGGCCCGAGCGCTGCGTCGTCGGCTCGAACGGGAGATGTCGACGCCGAGGTCTGGGCCGCCTTGCCCGAGCCAACCTCCTTCGTTCCCGTGATCTCGATCTGGCTGGGAGTTGGCCTGGCCTTGGTCTGCTTGGGAATGCTCATTTACTTTATCCACCACGTTGCTCAGGCAATCCAGGCTCCGAACGTCATTGACTCGGTCGCTCGGGAGCTTGAGCGTTCGATCCGCCGCCACTTTCCGGAAGCCCGCGATTCGATCGAGGCAATTGGGCCTTCAACCGTTCGCGAAGCCCTTGACGACGATCTCCCTCCGGATTTCGACGAGCAGGCGCGCCCCCTGCCGGTCGCCGTCTCCGGGTATCTTCAGTTCATTGATCACGAGGCACTTGTTCAAATTTGCTCGGAAGCGCATCTTGTCATGCGACTCGATCAACGCCCAGGCGACTTCGTGGTGGCGGGTGGTTCGGTGGGCTTGGTCTGGCCGCCGGATCGGGTGAGTGAGGAGATCGAACGCCGGCTCCGGAGCGTCTTCTTGATTGGGGTTCAGCGGACTCCTCCGGAGGATGTCGAGTTCTCGATCAGCCAGCTTGTCGAGATTGCTGTCCGAGCCCTCGGAAACAACGACCCCTTCACCGCAATCAATTGCGTCGATCGGTTGGGAGCCGCCATGTGCTTGCTAGTGGGACGCAAGATCCCCTCCCGAAAACGCTTCGACAGCGACGGGCAAATTCGCGTCATTGCCCGAGCAACCCGTTTCGGCGGGATCATCAATACCGCCTTTGACCAAATTCGCCAGTACGGTGCCGATGATACGGCTCTAACCATCCGCTTGCTTGAGGTGATCGCCCTCATTGCCTCTCGAGTCGATAATCTGACCGACGGGGCAGCCTTGCTTCGCCAGGCCGTGATGATCGAACGTGGCAGCCGCCAAACCATCGTCGAGGAATACGATCGCCGCGACATCGCCGAGCGGTTCCAGGACATCCTCAACCAACTTGATTTACAGGACGTTACGGGAGAGGTCGATCGCTGGCAACCAAGACGGGTCAAAGTCTAGGATTCTCTCATACGCTTCTTCGAACCATTTCATGGCCGCTGCTTGTGCTGGAATCTCATGCGTCACGCTGACATGGTCCACCGCTACACAATCGCCCTGCTGAGCGTCACCCTGGCGTTTGTGCTGAGATGGGCCATTGATCCGGTGACCGACCAGGAGTTCGGCCCCTTTCTTTTCTTTGCCGGAGCCGTGACGGTCAGTGCCTGGTACGGGGGCTTGATGCCCGGCTTACTCGCGCTCGGCCTTGCGGTCGTTGCCTCGGTCGTGGCGTTCTTGCCGCCGATCGGCGCCTTCTGGTTCTCGGATCCCGGAGAATTCACGCCAGTTCTGGCATTTGTGCTTGAAGGTTTGATTATTTGCATGGTCTGTCAGATGTTGCACCAGGCGAGAGCCCGCGCCGAGCGGTCCACTGCCGAGGCACATGAAGCCCTTCGCGCGCGCCGGACAAGCGAAGCCCGATTTCGCCGCCTGGCCGAGTCGGGCGTGATCGGCGTGATCGAGGGGCGAGACGAGTCGATTCTGGAGGCCAACGACGCGTTTCTGAAGATGCTGGATTACCCCCAGGATCAGTTGCACGGACGGGGCCTGAGCGTTGCTGAGATCACCCCTGAGAACGAACGAGCGCAGGACGAGGAGCGTTTTGATCATTTGTTCCGGATCGGCACGCTTCCCTCCTTTGAGAAATCCTACCTGACTTCCGACGGCCGATCGGTTCCGGTGCTGGTGGGGGGGGCACTGGTAGAGCCAGGGGGCCTCGACTGGGTCGCGTTCGTACTCGATCTGAGCCGTCAGAAGGGTGTTGAGCGTGCGCTGGCCCAGGCAATCGCTCGGGCCGAGGCCGCCAACCGGGCCAAGAGTGAATTCCTGGCGGTCCTGAGCCACGAACTGATCACACCGATGAACGTGATCCTCGGCATGAATCAACTGGCCATGGCTGGGCAGAGTGACCCGACCCTTCGCGACTACCTGGCCACGGCTCAGGACTCGGCCGAGGCCCTGCTGGCCTTGCTCAGCGACTTGCTCGATTACTCCTCGATCGAGATCGGCGGTCTTGATCTCGATCCGGCTCCCTTCCACCTGCGGGTGATGCTCGACCGGGTTATCCGACCTCTGACCGACCGAGCCGCCCGCAAGGGGTTGGAACTGACGGCCGAAGTGGCCGACGGGGTGCCGGAGGTACTGGTCGGGGACGTCCGTCGACTGCGACAGATCCTCGTCAACCTGATCGACAACGCGATCAAGTTTACCGAGGCGGGAGCCGTGACCCTGACCATCAGGCTCGACCCGAACGACCGGCCAGCAGCCGACCCGGACGTGGTGAAGGTCTGGTTCGAGGTGGCCGACACCGGCATCGGGATCGACCCGAATGACCGCGAGCGTATCTTCTCGCCCTTCACCCAGATCGACGCCTCGACCACCCGGCCGTACTCGGGGACTGGTCTGGGGTTGTCGATCTGTCGGCAAATCGCCCATTTGATGGGGGGCGAGATCCACCTGGAGAGTATGCCTGGGCAGGGTAGTCGATTTCGGGCCCTGGTCTCGTTGCAGAAAGGGGCCGAGGATGGGCCGCAACCACCGACCTCGCCGCCCGATCTCAATGGGGTGCCGGTTCTGGTCGTCGATCCTCTCCCGTCGAGCCGGACCGTGGCGGAGTCGATCCTGGCCGGCTGGTCGATGCGACCGGTCCTCGCTTCCGACGGCCCGACCGCGCTGGCCTTGCTGACGGAGGCGGCCGATCGGGGAAAGCCGTTCCCTCTGGTCCTCGTCGATGCTCAGATGCCCAGTCTCGATGGGGATACCGTGGCCTCTCGCATCCATCGGGAGCGTCTGGCCGGAGCAACGGTCCTGATGCAATCGCCGACCGACCGCGACCCGGACGCGTCTGAAGGAGCAGCCGTTCCCGAGGTCGAGGCGATTCTGGAGAAACCGATCACTCCCGCTCGGCTGCTCGATGCGATTGTCAAGGTTCTGGAGACCCGACCCCCGAACGATCCCGAGGAGAACCGCACGCCTGGATCGGACACGCCGCAGCCGGGTACGGAGCGCTCCTTGCACATCTTGCTTGCCGAGGACACGCCGGCCAATCAAAAGCTTGCCATGGCCGTGCTCCGGCGCCGAGGCCATCAGGTTGATCTGGCCACTAACGGCCAGGAGGCGGTTGATCTGGCACTCCGATCGCGGTACGACGTGATCTTGATGGACCTTCAGATGCCGGTGATGGACGGCCTTCAAGCCACCTCGACCATCCGAGCCCCCGGCGGATCGATCAATTCCAATGTGCCGATTGTCGCTCTGACCGCCCACACCATGCGCGATGACCGCCATCGGTGTCTCCAGGTCGGAATGAATCATTATCTGGCCAAGCCGATTGATATCCAGGAGTTGGTGAGTGTTGTTGAGTCTTATGCAAGGTCATCGAATGATCGCTCGGATCGGGAGACTTCGTCGGAGGGAATTCCCCGTCTCTTCGGGAACGGCTCGCCACCAGGTGCGATTGACCGGACCAACGTTGGGACCGAGCCCCTGACTCATCTGGGCCAATCGTTGCAGAAACCCGCGCAGGAGAAGCTGGTGAATCAGGATCATGAGCCCGTGTATCACCGTCAGGCCGCTCTGAAGCGTTTGGGAGGAGATGAAGAATTATTCCGTGATATGATCGGATTCTTTCTCGAAGACTTCCCGGAACTGCTCGATCAGCTCCGCCGCGGATTGCTGTCCGATGACGCCAGGGTCGTTGAACGGGCCGCCCATAGCCTGAAAGGACTGACCGCAAGTTGCGGCTCTGGTCCAGCCAGGAAGGCGGCAGGGCGTGTCGAACAGATCGGCCGCGAAAACCGCCTGGCCGATGCCCCCGAAGCCGTCGAGCACCTTGTTGCCGAACTGCAACGCTTGCAAGAGGTGCTCACGGCCGATCGGGACGCAATGGCAAGATGAGTGGAGTGCGCGAATTCTCTGTATGCGCATATGTTGGTTTGATTAAATCAGTGTTGACTTCTTGAATTCAGAAATATGATTTATTGGTGTTTGCGCAATTGGGTTTTTCTTTGAATCCTCGGTGCGAAGTTTGCATGGTGGCAGAGTAACAAGGTCAGGCTTTCGGATCGTCGTTCTCGTCTTCGGCGTCACCCACGACACGGTCGATGGAGATGCCGAGTGATCGGATCTTGTTCCGGAGGCTGCCGCGAGCGATGCCGAGAATCTCTGCTGCGCGGGACTGGTTGCCGCCGGTGCTGGTGAGGACACGACGGATGAGCAGGGCTTCGAGGAATTCGATGGCCTCGGCGTGGAGGTCCTTGGAGCCCGCCTGAAGCCGATCGCGGATGAAGCGGTCGAGGTCGGAGCTGGCCTCGCTGGCCGACTCGGCCGGTTCGCCCCGACGCCCGGTGCGGACGTCCGTTGGCAGGAAGTCGGCAATCAGGACTGGGCCGGTCGACTGGAGCAAGGCCTGGCGTAAGACGCTTTGAAGCTCCCGAACATTGCCGGGCCAGTCGTAGCGCATCATGAGGTTCAGGGCCTCGGGAGAGAGTCCCTGGACCTGCTTGCTCAATTCGCGATTGAAGCGTTTGAGGAAGTGGTCGATGAGAATCAAGAGGTCGTCGCCGCGGTCTCGGACCGGGGGCAGGTTGATGACGAAGCCGTTGAGCCGGTAATACAGGTCGGAGCGGAACTTTTCCTCGGGCATCTTCTCCAGATCGCGGTGGGTGGCGGCGATGATCCGCACGTCGACCTTGATCGTCTTGTTCCCACCGACGCGCTCGAATTGCCGCTCCTGCAAGAGCCGCAAGACCTTGCTCTGCAAGACCGGAGACATGTCGCCGATCTCGTCGAGAAAGATGGTGCCGCCGTCGCACTGCTCGAACTTGCCGATTCGGGTGGTGACGGCGCCGCTGAAGGCCCCTTTTTCGTGGCCGAACAGCTCGCTTTCGAGCAGGCCCTCGGGAATGGCCGCGCAGTTGATTGCCAGGAAGGGGCCGTTGGTGCGTCGGCTGTGCTGGTAGATGGCGCGGGCGACCAGTTCCTTGCCGGTGCCGCTTTCCCCCCGGATCAGGACGGTCACGTCCTGCGGGGCGACCCGACCGATGGCCTTGTAGACCTCCATCATTTTCTGGCTGTTGCCGACGAGCAGTTCCCCTTCGCTCCGCTCGGTCCCGGCATCGGGGAGGACGACGGGCTCGTGCATGAGTCGGCGGATCTCGATGGCCTGGTTGACTTTCTCGCGGAGCTGCTCGACATCCAGCGGCTTGTGGATGTAGTCGTACGCGCCAAGCTTGATGGCCTCGATCGCCGTCTCTCCCGAGGAGAGGCTGGTGATGAAAATGATCGGTAATTTCGGGTCGAGGTCGAAGACCCGCCGATAGAGCTCCAGCCCCGAGGTTTCCGGCAAGAGGATATCGAGCAAGACGACATCCGGCGCATGCTTGCGGATCAGTTCCAGACCTTCATCGGCCGTCGAGGCCGTTTGCACATCGACCTTCAGCGGCTTGAGCGCCTGGCCGACCAGATGCTGAACGGAACGGTCGTCATCGATGACCACGGTGAGCGGCATGGTGAATGTCTCAATCGTCTCGGGCGTCTCCAACCGGTGCGAGGTGTCGGAACCAGGGTTGGAACGCAATGGTTCCGTCACTGGGAACCCCAGGGGAGCGCGGTCCCCATTATACCGGGCCATGGTGCGATTGCGAGCGGAGCCGCCGCCACGGAATCGGCCCCTTGCCGTGGCCGTCCCGCCTCGGCCCGCCGCCTCGGTTGCCCGTTGGTGCGCGGGGCGTTTGCCGCCCGGTGCGCTGCATCGATCGAGGGGGATTGCGCTGATCTTGAGGAATTGCTTAAGGTTGTGGCGATTGCAAGAGATTCGTTTCGGAAACGGGGCTGAGGGGGATTGGCTTCGTTTCGCGCCAGGTTGACTCCCCAGGGGCCAGCAGGTCGCAGGACCGGTTCCGGCAGGGGCCGGGCCGCATCCAGGACCGGTAGACGGCCCCCGGCACGTCCGGGGATAACCCGCCGGTGCGCCGAGAATCGGGGAGGTGTAGATGAGGAATCCTCTTTCGGCAAAAGAGGTTAGGATTGCCGCTGCCTGTTTGTTTCGGGAAACCCGCCGGTGAGGATTGGCTTCGTTTCGCGCGGCGGAAAAGGAGATGGTGTCACGAGTGGAACGCGGAGCCGAGGAGGAATCTCGGGAGCAGGGGGAGCCCGTCATTCGGGGATAAACGGTGAGGGCGGGGGAAGGGGGCCAATCAAGGGGACAAATTGCATTTATGCGTGATTGCGTGCGTGGCTTAGGTCGGTGTTTGGGCCGTCGGCTGACCGTCGAGGAGGAGCCAGTGGGGGTGGGATTGGGCGAGTGAAGGGTTCGGGGGCGGGGTGTCATGGGTGAGGTTCGGGGGGATGAGAGAGAGGATCGGGGGCGCGATCGAAAATCCGGCAATGAAATGATCGGGAAATGGGGGAGGCCCAGTCACTCAATCCGAGGCGTAGAGGTACGATCCGCGCAGGGGAGACGCGTCGCCCGCGGGCCGGGGGCGCACGGCGACGACCCCCGAGCCCCGGGTCCGCGAGGGACGAGGGGTGGGGGTCGTCATTAGTGAGTGGCCCGGATGCAGCGTCGCATCGAGGCCCGATTCAGGGCAGAACGTCAGGATGGGGCGATTCCGAAGGGAGGAAACTCGGAGACGCCCCGTGGGGTCAACGTCGGCGGCGGAGGCGACGCACTCCCAGACCCAGCCCGGCGAGGACCGCGGTCCCGCACAGGGCCAGCGACGAGGGCTCAGGCACAACGCCGTTGGGACGGGCGATGAAGTCGAGGACGTCTGACGAGTTCAGGTCAATCAGCCCCGCGTTATAAGCGAAGCCGTTGTTGCCACCCTTGATGTAGACGTTTCCCCAGACCGGAGCCCGGTTCGAGGTGAAGGAAATGACCAGAGGGGAAAGGTTATCCATGCCTTCGAACTTCACCCCCACGATGGAGGGGCCAGGAGGAAAGCCGGGGTTGCTGCCGCCGGGACCACCAGGATTTTGAGCATTGGCCTCGAACTCGCCGAAAATCAGATCGACGTCGTCCGATGAGCCATTAAACGTTGTGCCGGTTACCGCCTTCGGGTCGACCTGGGGGAAGACGGCGTCGTCAGTAAGGTCGAGGATGATGTGGCTGATCGCGGGTTGATTGAAACCCGTAAAGGTGTAGGTGTACGAGAATGCGGCATTACTGATCTGGGCGATTTCCCACTCGATCTTCAGTGATTTTCCAGAGTAGTCGCTCAGGTTTGGTCCCTGGGACGCGTTGGTCAGGAGGATCAGGTTGTCTTCGGTTCGAGAGCCTGTCAGGTTGGCGGCAGTGCCGTAGACCGGGTCGGCGCTGGCCGCCGAAGCACCCAGCACGGTCATCAAGGTCACAAGAGAAAGCAAGCGGGGGGTCAGCATCAGTGTTTTGACTCGTGGAGCGGTTAAATCAGGAGTTACGCAACCTTGCAACATGAGGGCGCCGTTGTTCCTCGATCCATCGGGCTTCCATCTGCACAGCGCCGTGCATCGACCGACGCCTTCAGTGTTCGGACAAAAACAGGTGAATCAAGACGCGTTGACGCGAAGCACCGGTCGCCCCGGCGGAATGTTGCATGCAGTCAACCCGGCGTAAGAAACGAAACGCCGGCATGATGTCGGGGGGAAACAATGGCTATTCTTGGCGAGATTTTGGACGGATCGAGACGTCGAGCAGGACACCAACGACGAGAGGAAATCCATGCGCTGGAGAAGGGGGAGCGTGAGGGCACGCGATGGCAGAAACGGTAACGGTGGGGACGGGGTGGGGGTGGGGCGGCCGGTTTCCCCTTGGCCTGGAGGTGAAGGGGAGGCAATGGGCTCGACGCGATGGGGGAGTGGTGGAGCCGACGTTCGGGGATCAGCGTGATCGGGAGGGTGGGGAGACGGCGCGGGCGTGGTCGGGGTCGTCGGGGATCATTGAATCAATGGACGAAGTGAGGAGCAGCGCGAACGAGATTCCCGAAACCCGCGGGTCGCGGGAGTGAGTTGGGAGATGGGGAGACCGACGGCCGAGACGATTCCCGTGCTCCTTGAGTCCCTCGACGGCGAGTATTCAAGGGTAGGGGACTGGTCAGGCCTCTCACTCCGGCCTTCTCTGCCCTGTGGACAGGGCAGAGAGAGGCCGAAGGGCGGGTGCGAGGGACGATCGATCGAACAGAAACGTGCGGGCGGCCACGGGAGCGAGCGATCAGGGGCGACCGGGACGCAGGGCAAGGCCGGGCCGATCGCCGGTCGAGCTGCCGGAATCGAGCACGAGACGACCGTTGACGAGAACGTGAGTGATGCCGTCGCAGTACTGGAAGGGTTCGAGATAGGTCGAGCGGTCGATCACCTGGTCGGGGTCGAAGACGGTGACGTCGGCCGCAAGACCGGGGAGCAACAAGCCGCGGTCGGTGAGGCCGACCTTCAGGGCGTTCTGGGAAGTCATCTTGCGAATGGCTTCTTCAAGCGTGAGCAAGCCCTGTTCGCGGACGTAAACGCCCAGCACGCGAGGGAAGGTGCCGAAGTTGCGCGGATGGGGATGGCCACGGCGGAGCGGGCCTGAGATGGCGAGGGCCGAGCCGTCGGAGCCGACCGAGCACCAGGGTTGCCGGAGGGCGAGGGTCATGTCCTCGTCGGTGTGGTGGGCGTAGATGCAGCCGATCGAACCGTTTTCGGCGATGAGGAAGTCGAACAGGAGGTCAAGCGCATCGGGGGCCGGTTGGCGATCGGCGGCGAGGCCGGCGAGGATGACGTCCATCGTCTGCCCCTCAAAGCGAGCATTGGTCGGGCTGAGGCGCTCGGAGATGAGCATGCGCGACCAGTCGCCGCCGACGGCAAGATAGTGGTTGTACCAGCCGGGGATGCCCTTGAGGATGTCTTGCTTGAGCCGAGGCCGGATTTCGGGATCGGCCAGGCGGGTGAGCAGAGCGTCTCGGCCGCCTTCGTGGGCCCAGGGGGGGATGATGCTAACGAGGTTGTTGTTGCCTCGGGTGTAGGGATAGACATTGGCCTGAACGTCGACGCCTCGGGCTCGGGCGGCGTCGATCATGGCGACGATCTCGGGCATCCGGCCCCAGAGGGTCTGCTCGGCGATCTTGAGGTGAATGATGTCGACGGGCAGCCCGGCCTGCTCGCCGATGGCGATGGCCTCGGCAATGGAGTCGAGCACACCGAGCCCTTCGGTGCGGATGTGGGAGGAGTAGATGCCGCCGTGTTTCGCCACCACGCGAGCCAGGCGGACGATGTCGTCGGTCTGGGTGCCGAGCGACTGGGGGTGCATGAGCATGGTCGAGAGGCCGAGGGCGCCGTCCTGCATGGCCTGGTCGATCAGGGCTTCCATGGCCTGGAATTGCTCCTCGGTCGGGCGGTCAAACGAGTCGCCCATGACGGCCTGCCAGATGTTTCCGAGACCGACATACGAGGCGATGTTGATGGCGCTGCCGGACTGTTCGATCGCGTCGAAGTAATCGGCCAGGGTGGAAATGTGAACGGGTTGACCGTCAATGGTCAGCTCAAGAGGCTCGGCGAAGGGGCCGCCGGAGGTGTGCTCGCCGAGGATGTCGGTGGTGACTCCCTGGCGGATTTTCGACTCGGCGGCGCCGTCCTCAAAGAGAACGAAGTCGGAATGCGAGTGGATGTCGATAAAACCCGGGGCGACGATGAGTCCGGTGGCATCGATCGTTCGAGCGGTTTCAGCGTCTTCGGGAATGAGACCGACGGCGGCGATGCGGTCCCCTTTGATGCCGAGATCACCGGCGTACCAGGGGTTGCCGGTGCCGTCGACGATTCGACCACCGCGGATGATGAGGTCGAAGAGGGTGTCGTCGGGCGGACTGGCCGTCACAAGGGACGGAAGCAAGGCAGCGACGGCGACCAGGAGGGAGCGAAGTGCGATCATGGTGGGGCCTCGGTGAGTCAATCAGTAAGCAGCGGCGTGGCGTCGAGAGTCGGGGCAGCCGGCAGCTTCGATCAGGCCGGTGTCGGGGTGGATGCGGAGGACGGTCGGGTTGGAGCCGACCGGGGATCGCGAGGGTTGGATGCGGTGGCCGCGGGCTTCAAGCTCGGCCAGGACCTCGTCACCCACGCGGGGGTCGATTCGGAGCAGGCCCAGCTCGGGGGCGGGCTGTCCGAACGAACCGACGAGGTGCTCGGAATTGAACCGGGGGGCCGTGACCGCCTCGGACGGTGACAGCCCGAAATCAATCAGGTTGGTGAGCATCTGTAAGGTGGATTGATCCTGCGCGTCCCCTCCGGCGACACTGACGGCGATGACGGGCGTCTCATCCTTGAGGACGATTGTCGGGGTGAGGGTAATGCGGGGGCGTTTGCCGGGCTCGATGACGTTGGGGTGGTTCGGCCAGGTGTTGAAGCTTTGCAAACGAGAGCCGAGCCAGACACCAGTCTCACCGGCCAGGACGCCGGACCAGCCGCTTGGGGTGGCGGCGACGACGTTGCCTAACGAATCGGCGACGATGCAGGTGGTGGTGTCGAGTGAGGGGCCATCAGTGCCGATCCGAACGGTTGAGCGCTCAGGATCGAGCCGAGCCTGGCCTGCGGCGGGGTCGCCGGGAATGCGGTCGAGCGAGGCGCGGTCGGGGTCGATCAACGAGCGGCGGGAAGCGGCGTAGTCGGAGTTCAGGAGCAGGTTCAACGGGACGGGGGCATAGAGGGGGTCGGCGTAATACTCGTCGCGGTCGGCGAACGCGAGCTTGAGGGCCTCGGTCTGAAGGTGAATGGCGTCGGGATCGCCAGAGGAATGCGAAGAGAGATCAAACGCTTCCAGAATCTGCAATGCTTGAAGCAAGGCGGGTCCCTGGGTCCACGGGCCGCACTTGAGGATACGGTGGCCGCGGTAGTTGAGGGAGACGGGTTCCTCGACTCGGGTGACGTGGGTGGCCAGATCGGCGTAACGAATGAGGCCGCCGTGGGCGCGGGACCAGGCGTCGATCTCGACAGCGATCGGCCCTCGATAGAAGACGTTGGCCACGAGGCGGAGCCCCTGGCGGCGGTCGGAGGCGGCGGCCTCGGCCTCGATGAGGCGTCGGAGGGTGCGGGCGAGGTTGGCGTGCCAGGGGTGCTCGCCGCGGTCGAGGATCTGAAGGGTTGGGGCGACCACCTGGGTGAAGCTCATCGAGCCGGAACGATCAAGCGCGGTCAGGCAGGCATCGAGGAACGCGGGGACGGCGGCCGATTCGATCCCGGAACGGGGGATGCCTCCTTTGGCCTCGAAGTGTTCCAGGGTGGCGAGTCGAGGGGCGGCTCCTTGACCGGCGATCGATTCGACCACGCCGCGCTCGGCATCATAGATGAGGATGGGAACCTCGCCGCCGAAACAGAACAGGTGAGCATCGGTGACGCTGAGGGCCAGCAGGGTGCCGACGGCGGCGTCGATGGCGTTGCCGCCTTGCTGAAGGATGGCCATACCGGCCTCGACCGACTCGGCACCGCCGGCAACGACCGCCCCGGACTGACCAGAGGCGTGCCAGCCGATCGCGGAATCGGCGGGAGGGCGGGTTGGCCGGGCGCGGTCGTCCTGCGATCGGGCCGAGAAAGGCATGAGGACAATCGCGAACATCAAGACGCGAGCAATCATGGCGAGTATTCCAGGTGAACCGGGAAGGGAAGCGCCGAGTTGAGTCTTACTGGAACCGATTGGAGGCCGGGAGGCAAGGGTCGGGAGCGGTCGTGGATCGGCTCCGTCAGCTGACCTGAGGAGGGTGGGGCCGTTCTGGCCGGGGGGCGGGAACGAGTGTGATCGCGAGGACGGTGTGGAGCAAGCGCGACCGTGACGTGAAGGGCAGAATCGAGCAGGATGCTGCGATCGACGTGTTCTCGGTTGGGAGGGAGGGGCGGTCTGGCTTATTCGAGGTGGGGGCCGGTCGAGCCGGCGGGATATTCGAGCAGGGGGACGCGTCCTTCGGACCAGGCATGAAGGATGGGCTCGACGATTCTCCAGGATTCCTCGGCCTCGTCGTCGCGGATGGAGAGCATGGTGTCTCCCTCGATCACGTCGAGCAGGAGGCGGGCATAGGCGGGGAGTTCCTGGCGGCAGCAATCGGTTGTTAGCTCGACGTGTTCCAGATCGAACGGATCGCCAGGTCCGTTGATGTTGACGCCAAGGGCCATGCGGTCAGGATTCAGTTGAAGGCGAAGGATGTTGGACGGTGGTGGGGATTGCTCAAAGGCGAGGTGCGGGACGGGGCGGAAGCGGATGACAATTTCGTGACGATCGGCAGCCATCGCCTTGCCGGTACGAAGGACGATCGGCACGCCAGCCCATCGCCAGTTGTCGATGTGAAGCGTGACCTGCGCGAAGGTTTCGGTACGACGGTCCGGATCGACTCCTTCCTCGTCGGTATAATTCGGCAGGATGGTATCGCCGACCTGGCCGGCGGTGTAGCGGGCGCGGTAGGTGTGGCGCTCGACTTCGGCGGGGGAGTCGCGGCGGATGGCGCGGAGGACATCGAGCTTGCGGTCTCGGAGGTCGCGGGCGTTGATCGAGACGGGAGGTTCCATGCAGACAAGTGTAAGCAATTGAATCAAATGATTCTGAATCATGTCGCGGAGTGCGCCGGAGCGATCGTAGTAGGAGGCTCGGCCTTCAAGCGCGACGGTTTCGTCCCAGGTGATTTCGATGCGTTCGATGTGGTCGCGATTCCAGAGCATCTCAAAGATGCGGTTGGCGAAGCGGAGGCCGAGGATGTTCTGGATCGTTTGCTTCATGAGGAAATGATCGACGCGGAAGACGGCATCCTCTGCGAACGAGTCGTGCAGCAAGCGGTTGAGTTGCTGGGCTGAGGCGAGGTCGGTGCCGAACGGTTTCTCAATGACGATCCGACTGCCCCGAGGGAGGTCGAGGTCGGAGAGTGTTTCGACGGTCGGGGTAAACAGGCTGGGCGGCAGTGCCAGGTAGGCGATGGCCGGTCCCTTGACCTGATGGAAGACCGAGGAAAGGGCGGCGCGGTCGGTCACGTCGGCCCGGCGATACTGGAGTCGGGCGAGCAGGTTGGCGATGACCTCGGCAGAGGCGTTGGGGACGTGCTGCTTTAGGCGCTCGGCACTGTGCTGGCGAAATTGATCGTCGTTCCAATCCTGACGCGAGACGCCGAGGATGGAGACATCCGGGTCAAGGTGTTCGGCCTGGATGAGATGGACGAGGGCAGGCATCAGATAGCGGGAGGTCAGATCGCCCGCGGCGCCGAGGATGACGAAGTCCGGAGCCATCGGCTCTCCCTTGACTTGGTAGATGAAGTGCTGAATTGCAAGAATGAGGAAACGCTCAAATGGAACCGAGTGCATCGGCGAGCAACGCGCGCCGGCGTCGGGTCTGTGGTTCCTGGCGTTGCAATTCTAGTGCCGTCGAGTCAGGCGAGCGAAGGGGATGGAAAAGGAACCGACCTGGCCTCGATGGCCGGTCCCCGAGGCAAATCGGGGACCGGCGGAAGGGGAGCCGATCAGCCATGCAGCTTGACGGTGACGGTCTTCAGCTCGGTGTAGTGTTCCAGGGCGGCCTCGCCGTTTTCACGGCCCTGGCCAGACATCTTGAAGCCGCCGAAGGGGGTGGTGGGCTCGACGACGTGGTAGCAGTTGACCCAGACGGTGCCGGCCTTAACCTTCTTGGCGTAGAGGTGGGCCTTGTCGATGTCCTTGGTCCAGACGCCGGCGGCAAGGCCATAATGGGTGCGATTGGCACGCTCGACGACCTCGTTGACGTCGTTGAAGGGCAGGACGGTGACGACCGGGCCGAAGATTTCATCACGGACGATGTCCATGTCTTCACGAGCGTTGTCGAAGATGGTGGGCTCGACGTAGAAGCCAGACCCGCCGACGCGCTTGCCGCCCGAGACGACGCGGGCTCCTTGCTTCTGGCCTGACTCGACGTAGCCGAGGATCTTGTCCAACTGCTCCTGAGAGACCTGCGGGCCTTGCTCGGTGTCGGGGTCGAGCGGGTCGCCGATCTTGCGAACTTTGGCCCGCTCGGCCAGGCGCTCGACGAACTCATCACGAATGCCGCGCTCGACGAACAGGCGGCTGCCGGCCGTGCAGCACTGGCCGCCGTGGAAGTAGATGGCGTGGAAGGCTCCGGCCACGGCCTCGTCGAGGTCGGCGTCGGCGAAGATGACGTTCGGGCTCTTGCCGCCGAGTTCGGTGGTGACGCGCTTCAGGGTGTCGGCGGCGTTCTTCTGGATGATCTTGGCGGTGTCGACGTGGCCGGTGAAGGCGATCTTATCCACGTCTGGGTGGCGGACGATGGCGTCGCCGGTGGTTTCGCCCATGCCGTTGAGGATGTTGATGACACCGGCAGGGAAGCCGGCCTCGATCGCCAATTCTCCCAGCTTCAGGGCGGTGAGAGGGGTTTGCTCGGCGGGCTTCAACACAATGGTGTTGCCGCAGGCGAGGGCCGGCCCCCACTTCCAGGCGAGCATCAGGAGCGGGAAGTTCCAGGGGATGATCTGCCCGACCACGCCGATCGGTTGGCGCAGGGTGTATGAGAGGAAGTTGCCACGCACCGGGACCGTGCGGCCTTCGATCTTGTCGGCCCAACCGGCGTAGTAGCGCAGGGTGTAGATGACGCCGTTCAGGTCGCCACGGGCATCGGTGATGGTTTTTCCGCAGTTGAGCGATTCGAGCTGGGCGAGGGCCTCGGCGTCTCGCTCGATCAGGTCGGCGAGGTTGTACATGAGCTTGCCGCGTTCGGCGGCGTCCATCGAGCCCCAGGGCCCGGTTTCCAGGGCTCGGCGAGCGGCTCGGACGGCGCGATCGACGTCGTCGGCCGAGGCTTCGGCTACCTGGGCGATGACCTCGCCGGTCGCGGGGTTGTAGGTGTCGAACGAGCCGCCCCCCTTGGGACTGACCCATTCGTTGTCGATGAGGAGGCGGGAGGCCAGATCAGTCGGTACGCGAGGCGCGGTTTCAAGTCCCTGGGCCATCGGTTCGGTTCTCCCTGGAAAAAGCAAGAGGCAACGTCATCGGGGGAAATTCATCAAGATGCGTCAAACGGCGCCATCCTAGCGGTCGGCCGGGCGGTTGGGAACGATCTCGCTGGTCAACTCGGGAGGGTTTTTCAAGGTCTGCGCGACGACGCAATAGCGTTCAGTCAGGCTCAGGAGTTTGGCAAGCTGTTCGTCGGAGGCGTCGCTGTCGACCTCAAACCGGAGTCGGACGCGGGGGAAGCCGACCGGCGCGGCCTTGTCGACGCCAAGGGTACCGCGGGCGTCCCAGTCTCCCTCGGCGAGGACCGAGCCGCCTCGGATCGGGATGCCCATTGCGGCTGCCACGGCTCGGAGTGTCACTCCCGCGCAGGCGACGAGCGCTTCGAGAAGCATGGCACCGGAACAGGCCGCCGATCCGTCTCCACCGGTCGCCGGATGCAAGCCGGCCTCCACGAGGCCGCCCGTCGCCTCGACCCGGCAGGTCAGAGCATTGCCGACCAGGGTTCCTCGGGCCGAGAGGGTGAGCTGGGCCGCCTCGGGATGCTCGCGATAGCTTGCCTTGATCGGTGCCTGCAGGGCTCGCAATGCGTCGCCATCCATCCGATGATCCTCGATCGTCCGATCGTTGGGTCAGGGTTCGGTGGGAGACAAACCAGGAACTCCCCACCGACCGCGGATTCAATGCCACACGATTTCCATCATCGAGTGAGGTCGTCCCGCGTCAATGCCCTTGCCGGATCGCGGGGAGCGTGAAACTTTTCCCTTGGAAGTGTCGGCACCGTGCGGTACAAGTTAAACAAGAGATGATCACGAGAGATTTCGCGATCTTTGCAATGGAGCGGAATCGATCGATGATCGTGACGAAGCCACCCTCGCGATTTCGGGAGGTCGCTGTTGATGATCTGGCCCGTACCTCTGATCGGTCGGCGAGCGGGGAGCGAAACGCCGCGAATCGTCGCGTTGCTGCTCGGGATGCTGCTTGCCGCGGTTCAGCCTGTAGTCCGGGCGGATGACGCAGGGCTTGCGGCCTACGAGGGGCAGATCCGGCCGTTGCTCAAGGAGCGGTGCTACGCCTGTCACGGAGCGCTCAAATCGCAGGCCGGCTTGAGGCTCGACACGGTCGCCGCCATGCTCGACGGGGGCGATAGCGGACCGGCGATCGAGCCGGGAGATTCGGAGTTTAGCCCCCTCGTCGAGCGGATCCTCGAGCATGATGATGCCCTTCGGATGCCTCCGGAAGGAGAACCGCTGACCGAGGATCAGATTGCGATCATTCGATCATGGATTGATTCTGGTGCCGCTGCGCCGAGCAACGAAACCCCTGAACCCGACCCCCGCGAACACTGGGCCTTTCAGACCCCGACCCGCCCGGCCGTGCCCGATGCCGGGGCCGGATGGGCTCGGGAGCCGATCGACGCCTTCCTCGCTGCCGAGCATGATCGCCTGGGGCTGGAACCGCTGGGCGAGGCGCCTCCTCATGTCTTGCTCCGTCGGCTCCATCTCGACCTGATCGGCTTGCCGCCGACTCGGGAGGAATTGCTGGAGTTCCTGGCCGATCCGTCCGAAGCGGCGTATGAGCGCGTGGTCGATCGGCTGCTGGCCGATCCTCGGCACGCCGAGCGATGGGCACGGCACTGGATGGACGTTTGGCGCTACTCCGACTGGTATGGCCGACGCGCCGTGCCCGATGTGCTGAACAGCTACGCCATGATCTGGCGATGGCGTGATTGGATCGTCAACAAGCTAGACGAGGACGCCGGATACGATCATCTGTTGCGCATGATGCTGGCCGCCGACGAACTGGCACCCGACGACCCGGAGGAACTGCCCGCCACCGGCTATGTCGTGCGGAACTTCTACCGATGGAATTATAATACGTGGATGGCCGACTCGGTCGAGCATACGGGGAAGGCGTTTCTTGGACTGACGATCAATTGCGCTCACTGTCACGATCACAAATATGATCCGATTCGGCACGAAGACTATTTCGCGTTTCGGGCCTTCTTCGAGCCGATCGAGCTGAGGCATGACCGCGTCCCGGGAGAGCCCGATCCGGGGCCGTACCCGAAGTATGACTACGGCAAGGCATACGCGCCGATCAACTCGGGCATGGTCCGCATTTTCGACGAGAAACTTGACGCCGAAACGTTTCTGTACACCCGAGGCGAGGCCCGAAATATCGTTCCCGGCCGCCCGCCCATCCCCCCGGGGCCGCCCCGCTTTTTGACGGGAGGAGACTTCGAGGTCGAGCCGATCGACCTGCCGGCTGAAGCGGCCTATCCGGGCGTGAAATCCTTCATCCGGCAGGAAGAAACCGCGGTGAGGCAGAAGACGCTCGACGAGGCCCAGGCGGCTTTGTCCACGGCTCAGCAGGCGTTGGAGACGATCAAGGCTCAGGCCGACCCCGAGGGGCACACCTCGGCCCAGCTTGCGCTGCAGGTGGCTGAGGAAACCTTGCAGGTGGCACAGACCGACCTGGAATCGCTTCGGCTTCGAATGGTGGCCGATGATGCCCGCCTTGGCCGAGGTGAGGTGGACCCCGACGAGTCGGCCCGTGCTGCCGCTCGCAAGGAGCGGGAGCTAGCCCTGGCCCGAGCTCGGCTCGAACGGGCCGCGGCCGAACTGGCCGAGCATCAGGTGCGTCATCAGGCCGACGCCGCAGAAGACGCCCTGACTCAGGCCGAGCAACGGCTCGCCACCGCCCGGCAAGCGGTTGAGACGGCCGAGGGGGCACTGGAGAGCGAATCGACCTCGTACACGCATCTCTCGCCCTCGTACCCTGGTCAGAGCACCGGGCGTCGGGCGGCCTTGGCCGAGTGGCTGACCCGGCCCGAGAATCCGCTCACGGCTCGGGTCGCGGTCAATTATCTCTGGGGATGGCATTTCGGGGAGCCGATTGTGGCCACACCGCACGACTTTGGCCGCAACGGTGCCCCACCTTCGAATAAGGCATTGCTTGATTGGCTTGCCGTGGAATTGATGGAGCCGTCGAGCCCCGGGGTCAAACCGTGGTCGATGAAGCACATTCATCGGCAAATTGTGATGAGTGCCGCCTACCGGATGGCTTCGCACACGAGCGACGCCGACCACCCGAACGTTGCCATCGACCCCGAGAACCGCGGACTCTGGCGCTTCCGGCCAAGCCGAATGGAGGCCGAGGCGGTGAGAGACAGCCTCTTGCATGTGGCGGGAGTGCTCGACCTGACACGAGGGGGGCCGGAGATCGACCAATCTCAGGGGCTCGTTTCACGTCGTCGAAGTCTCTACTTTGCCCACCACGGCGAGGGATCGATGCAGTTCCTGGAACTCTTCGACGCTCCCGACCCTGGGGAATGCTACCGCCGGACGACATCGGTTGTCCCTCAGCAATCGCTTGCCCTGGCCAACAGTGAGATGGCGCTGGCAATGGCTCGGACGATCGCCGCGGAGCTGGAGACGGAACCGTCGTGTGATCCCCGGGCAGATGGACGTGAAGATGCATTTATTCAAGCAGTATTTGAGCGTGTGCTGTCCCGTCCACCGTCTGACGAAGAACGTGCCTTGAGCCGAACGTTTCTCGAACGCCAGGTCGCCCTGTTCGAAGGGGTGGAATTGCCCGATGTGTCCGAAGTGTCGCCACCTCCCTCGACCGATCCGAGGAGACGAGCGAACGAAAATCTTGTTCATGCACTGCTCAATCATCATGATTTTGTGACCATTCGTTAATGGCAGTGACCAGGACCTCGATCGCAGCCGATTCGGTGGTGTTCGACCCTCCGATTTGCCGTGGATCCGACGTGGACTGATGCTGGAGGCCCCGCTTATGAGTGCTCGCCCTCGCCCCTCGATTGCCGGTCCTCCGTGTGGACGCATTCGACGCCGGAGCTTTCTGGCCGATGTGGGTTTCGGCTTTACCGGCCTGGCGCTGGGTTCGATGCTGAGCCAGGAAGGGATTGCTCGTGGCGAGGCCCCAAGCCCGTCGGGCCGGTCGGCTCCGGGGCCGCACTTTGCGCCGAAGGCGAAGAACATTATCTGGGTCTTTCTTTCCGGTGGTGTCAGCCACATGGAAACCTGGGACCCGAAACCGGCCCTCAATCGCTATGCGGGCAAGAGCTACGACGAGACGCCGTATCCGAACCCGTTCGAGGATCCGCTCTTTCGTGAGCGATCGCGAGCCGTGGTGGGGGCAGACCGGACGCATTCGGAGATCTTCCCGCTCCAGGTCGGGTTCCGTCGGCACGGCGAGTCAGGCATCGCGGTGTCGGACTGGTGGCCCGAGCTGGGATCGTGCGTGGACGACATTGCGTTCGTTCGGTCGATGTACTCGACCGACAACGATCACGCCGCCGAGTTCCAGTTTCACCACGGTCGCCACAAGCTCGACCCGAGAGAACCGTGCATCGGTTCCTGGATTCATTACGGGCTGGGAACCTTGAACGAGAATTTGCCGCAATTCGTTTTCCTGGGCAAATACTCGGATATGAGAGTTCGAGAGAACTTCGATCCGCACTACCTCGGCCCGCAACATGGTGGCATCGAATTGTCGCTGGATCCGGGGGCTCCCTTACCGTTCGGCTCGCCAGCCGAGGGGATTCTGGCGGACGAGCAGCGCGAGCAGTTTGCCTTTATTCGTGATCTGAACGCTCTGGCCGGGGTCGAGTACCCGGACGATGAGCAACTGCTCGCACGGATCAAGGCCTATGAACTGGCTTACCGAATGCAAGCCTCTGTGCCCGAGGCGCTTGACCTGGGGGCTGAGGACCCGGAAACCGAACGGCTATACGGCATCGATCGAGAGCAGAACGCGATCTACGGCCGTCGCTTGCTGGCAGCCCGTCGCCTGGTGGAGCGCGGGACGCGCTTTGTGTTGGTTTATCTGAGCGATTACGGGGAGTGGGATTCACACACCCAGTTACGGGACCTGCATGCCCGATCGTGCTCCCGCGTCGATCGGCCGCTGGCCGGGCTACTCCGGGATCTCAAGCGTCGGGGACTCGATGAAGAGACGGTCGTGGTCTGCTGTACCGAGTTCGGCCGGACCCCGGGCCTTGAGGTACGCGACGCCTACGCCAAGCCGAACGGTCGTGACCACCACCCGCACGCCTTTACCATCTGGTTCGCCGGAGCCGGGATCAAGAAGGGGATCGTTCACGGCGCGACCGATGAACTCGGCTTCCACGTTACTGAGCACCCGCATTACGTGACCGATGTGCACGCGACCTTGCTGCACCTGATGGGGCTCGACTCACGACGTCTGGAAATTCCTGGTCGGAAGCGGCTCGACATCGACCACGGCCATCCGATCCACGAGATTCTCGCCTAGCGTTTGATCGGTCCGAGGTCAAGTCAACCCCGGAGACCCACCGAGAACCGTGGTTGGACCTCGCCGATGCAACTCAGGAGGAGAGGGATCGAAGGTAGGCGTCGAGATCGGCGATCTCCTGATCGGTGAGGTCGTCGATCAGACCGGCGGGCATGAGGGACACGTCGGAGGGTCTGCGTTCTTCGACTGCGTCGCCGTCGATGAGGATGGTTTCGGTGGGGCCGGTTTGGAGGATCAAAGAATCGACAGCATCGTAAATAACGATTCCCTGATAGACTGCTCCGTCCTCTGTGGCTACAATGAGGGACCGGTAGCGGTCGGCGATGTCGCGTGAGGGCTGGACGATCGCTGCAAACAGATCCTCGCGTGAAAATCTTCCGGTGATTCCGCTCAGGTCGGGACCGACGGCCCGATTTCCCGAATGGCAGGCTGAGCACTGGGTTCGATCGAAGACGGATCGACCGCGCTCGGCGTTGCCAGCGTTCCAGTCGATCGCGGAGCGCTTACGGGACCAGGCTGCGGCGTCAACACCATCAGCCCCGCTCAGATCGTCAGCGCGATTCGGGTACGCCTTGACGAACCAGGAGGACCATGCGGCGGGATTGTCGTCAATCGCTTGATGTGTTGAATGCCTGAGTGTGTCAGCGATTCTGGATCGGACTGGGCCTTCCGGGGTGCGACGGAGCGTACGGATCAAGGTGAGGGCTTCGTCGGGATCGTCACGCAGGCCGAGTCGAGCGAGCCCATCGAGCGCGGCGTTCAGGGTTGAGGTTTGCGAGGATCGCAAGGCCGATTGAAATTTGGGTCGATCTTCGGGAATGGGATCGCCTGCCAGGACTGGCACGATTGATTCGTCGAGTCCGTGCGTCCCCCAGATGGCCCGAAGAGCAGTCCGAGCCTGATCGGAGGGATGGGCGGCCAGCACCGCCACCACCTCGCTGGTCCAGGCGAAGTTGGGGTCGGTCTCTGCTCGATCGAGGAATCGCGAGGTAGCACCAGGGAGGTCGAACCCCTCAACGAGGGCAAAGAGGGCATGGTCGGGACGGCCGAACGACGGGTGATGGAGCAAGGCCTCGGGGAGGCTCGGATCGCGACGGAAGAGACCCTCAACCAGTTCCGAAACGCGGAGCGGCCAGTTCCGATCGCGTCGGGCGTGTAGCGCATCGAGTTTGCGATCGAGGTCGAGCAAGGCGATGGTCACGCGATCGGTGACCGGGCCTGGAATCGGAGCGCGAAGTCGGCCGAGGACGATCAGGTGGTGGAGATCGTGGATGGGATCGGACGAATCCGTGAGTCGATCCGCGACGAGCGAGAGTGCCTCAGGGTCGTCGCAGGCCAGCATGCCGAGGGTCCGCACGCGTTCTCGATCGAGGGCGGAGAAGGGGGGGGCCTTCAGGGCGATGAGAGTCGGGATGATCCGGTCCAACAGCGAAGGGGCACGAGCCGTGGTCATGTCTCGGGGAGCGGAGTAACCTTCCCAGACGCTTGCCTTCACAGCGGGATCAGGCTGGCCTCCGAGTGCGACCTGAACAAGACGGACGGCCGAGAGGGCCGTGTCGGAGGTGAGATCGGTCGCATCGAGGGCGTTGGCTGCGAGGGTGAGGGCGGTTTCAACGTCATCACTGGCGACCCCGAACCCGACCGTAAGCTGAGCCTGAGGGGTGGCGGCATGCTCTCGAAGGAACGATCGAGCGGTCGCATCGAGGCCTGCGATGATGCTGGCCGAGGCATTGCGGAGAAGGCGATCGGGATGGTCAAGATTCGGAAAAATCGCTGTTGTGAGGACGTTTACAGGAGTCGACGTCTGCCGCCTTTTCAACGCGATGAGTGAGCGAAGCCGCTGCAGGGGATCGTTCGAACGTGAGGCGTTGAGGAGTTGGCCAAGGGCTACGTTCGGGGGAAGGACGCCTGCGGGGAGTTCGTGATCAGCGGTTGCGGTGCGTGAGGCTGGAGGGGCGACAGGGTGTGTCGGGGCTTCGACGAATCGAACGCGGTAAACGGCGCCCCGGGTGCCGCGGCCACCGATGGAGAGGTAAAGATCGCCGGAGAGAGGGTGAACCTCGGCGTCGGTCCAGGCGAACCCTTCGGTGCCAGTCGGTTCGAGGAAGATCTCGGGCTTGGCGGTATAGGATGCTCCCGAACGTTCAGGGCGGGCGAAGTACACCCGGCCGAAGGTCCAATCGAGGAAGAAAATGCCGTGATGATACTGTGTGGGGAAAGACGAATGAGCATAGCAAACGACCCCGGTGGGTGAGCCGCGGTCGATCGGCGCGACGGGTGGGACGACGTCTTCCATCTCGGGAGGGAGTCGCCAGAGGTCGGTCTGCTGAGGGGCGAGCCAGCCATGATGACCGCCGGGGAGGACGTGATAGATGCGGGTCGGCTCGTACCAGGGGAGCGAGACGCAGCGCTCGTTATCAGAGTCGAAGGTGAAGATTTCGCCATCGGGACCGAAGTCGAAGTCGTAGGGGTTGCGGAAGCCGTCGGCGACGATCTCGGTACCACTGCCGTCGGGGGCGATCCGGATGAGGCAACCGGCCACGGGTTCGGCAATGGGAGAGGTCGGCAGCGAGGAATACGAGGCGTCGACGTTCGCAAAGTTACCGACCATAACATAAAGCCATCCGTCGGGGCCTCGACGGACGGCATGGGCGTCGTGCTCGCTGCCGGTCTTGATGGGCAGAATGAGTTCGGAGGGGCCGTCGGCGATGCCGTCGTCATTCGCGTCGACGAAACGACGCAGGCCGCCATCACCGACGACGAAGAGGGAGTTGCCCTCCCAGAACAGGCCCATTGCGCCATCCTTCGGACCGTCGGCGAAGGGGAGGGCCCGATCGGCGCGGCCGTCGCCGTTGTCGTCGACGAGGATGCGGGTGTAGCCTCGGCCGGAGACGATCACGCGGCCGCGGGGGTCGATCGTCATGCACTGGATGTCGTTGGCGAGGTCGCTGCCGGAGAACTCGGTGACGACGAAGCCGGGAGGGATACGCAACCCGGAGACCTCATCGCCGTTTGTTCCGATGGGAACGGCCAGGATGAACATGATGGCAGTAATCAATCGCGGTATTCTCATGCGTTCTGTCCTCGGTTCAATCGGCCGGGAAAGGCGGGAGTTCGGCAGCGCCCGCGGCCTTGCGAAGCGCGGCCTCAGTGCGGAGGGCGACGCCGAACAGGGCGGCCTCGCCCTCGGGGCCGGAGCGGCCGGTCAGTTGCAGGCCGAGCGGCAGACCGTTGGGGGAGAGGGCGATCGGGTGGGTGATCGTCGGTAGGCCAAGGAAACTCCAGGGGGAGTTGAACGCAGGGTCGCCGGTCGTCGATGGGTCGGGAGCAGGGCCGAGGGCGGCGGGGGTGAGCAGGGCGTCGACCTCGCCGAGATGGCTGTCGAAGAGCCATCGGGTCTTTTCCTGGAAGTGCTTTGCAACAAGGAAATCAACGTAGGTGACGTGCAAACCTTCCTCAATAAGTTTTGTGATGCGAGGAGGGTAACATTCTGGGCTGCGCTTGATCGCCCCGTAGTGGTTCCCGGCGGCCTCGGCGGAGAGGATGGTGAAGTGATTCGCGGGAATCTCGGGGAACGGGCTCGGCATTGAGAGGCGGACGACGCGGTGGCCCGCGGCCTGGAGTGCGGCGGTCGCTTGCTCCATTGCGTCGAGCATGGCGGGCTCGGTTCGCTCGTCGAACCAGTGGCGGAGGCGGCCGATGGTCAGCGGTCTGTCGGTGAGGAAGGGTCGGATGTTGGCCAGCAGGGCGAGGTCGGCGATGGTGAGGGCGATCGGCCCAGGGTGGTCGAGGCTCTGCGCGAGGGGGAGGATGCCCTCGGCGCTCCAGCTTCCATACGTCGGCTTGAAGCCGGCGACGCCGCAGTACGAAGCGGGCCGGGTGATCGAGCCACCTGTTTGCGAGCCGAGGGCACCGAGGCACATGCCGCAGGCGACCGCCGCGGCCGGTCCGCTGGAGGAGCCGCCGGGGGTGTGGTCGAGGTTCCAGGGGTTGCGGGTCGGTGGGGGATCGATCCAGGCATAAGGGGTTGTGACGGCCTTGCCGAGGATGATGGCTCCGCGGCGCCTCAGGTCGGCAACGATGGGGGCGTCGGCTTCCGGGATTGTGCTTCCGCGGAGCTCGTCGGCTTCCGGTTCCGAGAGGTTCTTGCAGAGAAGTTCCTCGAAGCCAGGGATGCCGTACTCGGTTGGCATTCCGGCGACGTGGATGATATCCTTCACGCCGATCGGGATGCCTCCGAGCGGGCCGAACGGTCGCCCGACCTGGTGGTCGGCGTCGAGCCGGTCGGCCTGGGCTCGGGCACCGTCGCGGTCGAGGAAGGCCCAGGCGTGGACCTCGTGCTCACGATCGTCGATCCGGTCAAGACACCGCTCCAGCACCTCGCGGCAAGAGGTGCGGCCGGAGCGGAGGGCGTCAAGCGTGCCGGCGAGGGTGGCCTCGGCGGGAGGGAAAAGCTCCATCGGCGGATTACTCCGGGTCGTCGGCGATGGCCAGGATGAAGCCTTTGGCCTCCATCGTAACGGCATAAACAGAGGTGCGCGCGGTGATGTAAAGGGTGTTGGAGTCGGGGCCGCCGAAGGCGCAGTTGGAGGGGTTCTCGGGAACCTTGATGAACCCGAGGGTGTTGCCGCTGGGGGCGACGACCTGGATGGCACCGAGCGAAGGCTGGGTGAGGAAAAGGATGCCGCGATCGTCGACAGTCAGGCCGTCACCACCTCGGGGATCGGTGCCGGGAGCCTGTTCGAGCTGACACAGCACAACGGCCTCTCCTGGTTCGCCAGGAGCTTTGAGAACGTAGGAAAGCACGTCGGGAGCGCCGGAGGGAAGGACGTAGAGGGTACGGCCGTCGGGAGACAGGAGGATGCCGTTCGGCCGAGGAAGGTCGGTGAGGATGCGGTGGACGGATCGGTTTGCGTCAATGTAATAGACGGCGCCGACGCCAGGGTCGGTGAAGTAGATGCCCCCTTGACGGTCGAGCACGAGGTCGTTCGGACGGTCGAAGGGTTGGCCCTCGAACGCGTCGGCGATCACGTCGATTTCCTTTGATTCGGGATGGATGGCGATGATCCGCTTCCCGGCACCCTGGCAGGCGATGAGGCGTCCGTCGCGGGCGATCATCAGACCGTTGCAGCCCTGGGAGTTTTCCAGGAAGGGAGAGACGGTTCCGTTCTGGTCGAGCCGGTAAATGGTGTTGCCGCGGACGTCGGTGAAATAAAGATTTCCATTGGCATCGGTCGCGGGGCCTTCGGTGAAAATCAAGTCGGTCACGACCTGACGCATGGGGCCGACAGGCCCGACGGCAGGAATCGTTTCGGCCTCCTGAATCGAGGAGAGACCGGAGAGGGTGAGCACGAAAAACACAAAAGGTGCGGAAATGCTCATGATCGGATTTCCCGACGGGTGAGGGCTGTCCGAAATCTGGCGATCCCTTGATGGTATCGTGCGGGGCTTTCGATTCCTACAGGGTGGCTTCGCTCACAGGCGATCGTTCGCAAAAGGCCGACGGAGTTTGCCGAGCGCGGAGTTCAAGGCCCCTTCCCACGGTGGTGGGGAAGCTCGTAGGATCGAAGCCTTTGATTCGGTCGCTCCTGGATTCTGAATGGAGGCGATGGTGCAAGCGGTCTGTGTGTTTTGTGGGTCGAGCCCGGGGGCCGATCCTGCGTATCGGGAGGCGGCGGCTGCGCTCGGGCAGTTGCTGGCTGAGTTGGGCAAGACGCTCGTTTATGGCGGTGGCAGTGTGGGACTGATGGGCGTGCTGGCCGACGCCGTCATGGCACAGGGGGGGAGGGTGATTGGCGTGATCCCCCAGTCACTCCTCGATCGTGAGGTCGGGCATACCGAGCTGACCGAACTCCACGTGGTCGGCTCGATGCACGAGCGCAAGGCGATGATGGCGGAGCTGGCCGAGGGTTTCCTTGCGCTTCCGGGAGGAATTGGTACGCTGGAAGAATTCTTCGAGATCTGGACATGGGGCCAGCTGGGGCTCCACCGCAAGCCGTTCGGCCTGCTCGATGTCGAAGGGTTCTATCAGCCGATGCTTGCGTTTCTCGATCGCCTGGTCGAACAGCGTTTTGTCAGGCCGGAGCATCGAGCTATGTTAATCGTTGCCCGACAACCGGTCACGCTGCTCGCGGCGATGGAAGCCTACACCCCGCCCCCCGTGCCGAAGTGGATCGACCGGGAAGCGACGTGAGCAGGCTGAGGATTCGCGGTGGGATACCGCCATCGACCTGGAATGGTTAGTGGGTGGCGGCCTTGAGGGCCTCGCAGGCGGCGGTGATGGTGTGGTCGATGTCGGCCTCGGTGTGGGCGGAGGAAAGGAACGCGGCCTCGAACTGGCTGCAGGGGAAGTAGACGCCTCGGGCGAGCAATTCCCAGAAGAAGCGGCCGAACAGTGCAGTGTCGGATCGCTTGGCGTCGTCGAAGCTATGCACGGGGCCCTCGGTGAAGAAGAGGGTGATCATGCTACCGACACGCTGGATACAGTGAGGAACCTTGGCATCAGTGGCGGCGCGGCGGAGTCCGTCTTCGAGTCGGGCAGTGAGCGATTCGAGATATGGGTAAGGGTTTTCTTGCTTGAGCAAGCGAAGGGTGGTCAATCCGGCGGCCATGGCGAGCGGGTTGCCGGAGAGGGTTCCGGCTTGGAAGACGGGACCGACCGGAGAGACGTGGGTCATCACCTCGCGAGACGAGCCGTAGGCCGCCGCGGGGAGGCCGCCGCCGATGATCTTGCCGAGACAGGTGACATCGGGGGTAATGCCAAAATGTTCCTGAGCACCGCCGTAGGCCAGGCGGAAGCCGGTCATCACCTCGTCAAAGAAGAGGAGGGCTCCGTTCTTTTCAGTCAGCTCGCGAAGCAGTTCCAGATAGCCGGGGCGAGGGGGGACGCATCCCATGTTGCCGGCGACTGGTTCGAGCAAGACAGCGGCAATTTGGTCGGGGAAGCGCTGGAAGGCGTCGGCGACGGCAGCGGCATCGTTGAAGGGACAGAGGATGGTGTCGCTCGCGGCGCCGGGAGTGACACCGGGGCTGTTCGGGTGGCCGAGGGTGGCGACCGCCGATCCGGCCGAAACGAGCAGGGCATCGACGTGGCCATGATAATGACCGATCATCTTGATCACTTTATGCCGTCCCGTCACCCCTCGGGCGAGGCGGACCGCGGACATGGCGGCCTCGGTCCCCGAGGAGACGAAGCGAACCATTTCGATTGAGGGAACGGCGTCGACGACGGCCTCGGCGATCTCAGCTTCTCGGACGGTCGGAGCGCCAAAGCTGGAGGACTTCGCCAGGGCGTCGGTGACTGCGGCGTTGACCTCGGGTCGGCAGTGGCCGAGGATCATCGGCCCCCACGATCCAATAAAGTCAATGTATTGATGACCGTCGATGTCGTACAGGTAGGCCCCGTCGGCCCGATCCATGAAGGGAGGCTCGCCGCCGACGGCGCCGAAGGCTCGGGCCGGGCTGTTGACTCCTCCGGGAATCACCCGGCCGGCGCGGACGAACTCGGCGTGGCTGCGGTCGAGGTGGTAATCGGGCCTTGATCGGGCAGGGGTGGTGGCATCCATCGGCATGCGTCAAGCGGGGGTTGGCGGGAGAGGGCGGGCATGGCTTGGGGAGTGCGCGACGCGGCGAGGAGCAGCTCCCTCTGTAGAGACAGCATAGCCACCGGGCAGCGGAGCCGTCGAGCGCGGATCAAGGCGAAGGGAGGGAGTGGATACTCGCGGTGAGGTTGATCGCAGGGGGATGATGATCCCCGATCCTTCAGGCCAACGGAGGCCAGAACGACCGAGGCCCGCGCCTTCCGGCGTGAGAAAACGCCGGAAGGGCGGGCCTGATCGGTGCAAATTCGAGGACGAGCCCCGTTGCAGGGTCAATACTGGTCGGCGCTGACGACCTCACCGCCTCGGGTCGTGCTGAGCGATCGCCAGGTGAAGACGTTGACGGTGTCCTTGACGAAGCGAACGCTACCGTCGGCCATGGCCATGTTGGCACCGCCGGGGTGTCGGCTGCGGACGCCATGTCGGGTCGGGCCGTTGTCTCCGCCGGCGATGACGCAGGGCGGGTTGCCTTCCTCAAGGTTTCGGCAGTTCTGAGACATGACGTCGGGCAACCGGCTGTTGGGGGTGTTCCAGGCCGTGAAGAAGGCGGCGTCTCCCCAGGCGGTAAAGCCGCGAAGGTCGTTGAGTTGCCCCTGGATGCATTCGCCGGCGAGCAAGGTGTTGCTCGTCCCGTCGCGGAAGGCAGAGAAGTTCCGGGTGATGTTGGCGGCAGGACGGGTCGAGCACCAGTCCACATCACTGAAGGGAGCCCCGCCGAAGGGGACGCCGAGGAACTCTTGCTGGAACATGTTGGTGTTCCCGAAGTTCACGACGTAGTTGTTGTTCGGGATCTGGCTGATGGGCCGGTTCAAGGTGTCGCTCGGGCACTGATAGGCCGAGACGACCATCCGGGCGGTCGTCGTGTTCTGAGCGCTGCCGTAGCGAATGAAGTTGCGAATCGGATCGCGAGGCACGGCGGCATCGCCGGTCGTGCCGAGCAGACCCCAGCCGCCATCGAAGTTGATGGCGTTGAACATGTTCTCCTGCTCCACGTAGGGAAGCATGAAGTGAATCCAGGTGTGGAAGCAGCAACAGCGGATGCCCGGGGGAAGGGTTCCGAAGGTGTCGTGATAGTTATGCATGCCCAGGCCAATCTGCTTGAGATTGTTGGTGCACTGGGCGCGTCGGGCGGCTTCTCGGGCACTCTGAACGGCGGGCAAGAGTAGCGCGATCAGAACACCGATGATCGCGATGACGACGAGCAACTCAATGAGTGTAAATCCCTTGCGGCGATGCAACATGATTCCGGCCTCCGATGGAAATCCGCGGATCGAAACGAGGAAATCGGGCAGGTGATCCCGCCCGGGTGATCCGAGCGATCGAACGATCGCGAACGAGGAATTCGGATCTCAGCGCGAGCGAAGGCAACGGCATACACGATCGGCCCATCATTCGAAGCACAAATCGAGGGGCGAATCGAGTCGTCGATCGGGTTTAGGGCTCCAGGGAGAAATCGAAGGTATTCGGGCCGTCGGCGGTGACCTCGGCCTTCAGCTCGGTCTGCGAGTTGTACCGGGCGGGCAGGCCGGGGGTTTTGGCGATGGGGACCATTCCAGGAAGTTCCCCTTCCTCGGGATCGAGTTCGGCCTCTTTCGGGTTCGAGGTGATGATCACCCGGTAGCTGCCAGGGACGGGCCCCTCAGCGCGGGGGATAAGGTAGCGACCGTTGGCAATCTCGGCCCCGGTCAGCGTGGGAATGGAAGGATCAGTCGGCTCGAATTGAATCAGGCCGCTCTCCAACGGTTCTCCGGAGAGTGTGACCAAGCCCGAGACTTGCTCTCGGGGAAGTCCGTCTCCTCCTCCACAGCCCGTGACGGCGAAGGGAAGGAGCAAGGCAATTACCAAACACAGTCGCTTCATCACTATCGGCTCCGAACCAGCGAGACGGCAAAAAGCGGTCGCATGCTGGTAACGAGAACCGCCCGATCATGCCGCGCGGCTCTCACGTTTTCGTTTCATCGTCTTAAACTGGCCAAGACTCAATTGCAAGTCTTTTTTGATGCAAAAAAGTTTTGAGACCCAGGTCGGGAACGGGTTCTCATGAAACACCAAGAGTGTCCGATCCGGTTCCGTCGTGAGGGAGTCTCGGGGACGCTTGCGGGAGATCATCCGACTGGGTTGACGGTTAGCCGGGCAAGCCCTCGACTGCAAGTTTCACGGTGGCGAAGTGAATGGCAACAATGTCGTCCACGTTTTCGGAATAGCCGCCGGCCATGCTCACGGCAACGGGAATCGCTCGGGATCGGAGGGCGTCGAAGACGAGCCGATCGCGGGCTTCCAGCCCCGGCATGGTCAGCTTCATCCGACCGAAGCGATCGGCCAGATAAGGGTCGGCCCCGGCAAGGTAAATGGCCAGATCAGCGCGGGAACGGTCGATCCCCTCAGCCAGACCGGCATCGAGGGCGGCGAGGTAGGCGTCGTCGTCGGTGCCATCGGGCAAGGGAACGTCGAGATCGCTGGGAGGTTTGCGGAGCGGGTAATTGCGTTCGCCGTGGATCGAGAAGGTGAAGACGGTCGGATCGTCGGCAAAGATCAAGGCGGTCCCGTCCCCCTGGTGGACGTCGCAATCGACGATCAAGACGCGGCGGGCGAGCCCTTCGGCCTGCATCGCTCGGGCCGCGATGGCCGAGTCGTTGAACACGCAGTAGCCGGCGCATCGGTTCGGGGCGGCATGGTGGGTGCCGCCGGCAAGGTTGACTCCGAAGGATGCGCCGGTGAGCACGTCTCGAGCGGCGGCGATGGTGGCACCAGCAGATCGGCGCGAGCGTTCGATCAACTGAGGCGACCAGGGGAAACCGAGCGCCCGAGCTTCCTCGGCAAGGAACTGGCCGGAGACGGCTCGGGCGAAGTAATCCGAGTCATGGGCTCGAAGGATTTCCTGATCGGTCGCGGCCGGCGGTTCTCGGAGCAGTTCGGGAGGCACGATGCCGGACCGTTCGAGCCGATCGCGGAGCCGGGCGTACTTGGCCATCGGGAAGCGGTGCCACTCGGGCAAGGGCAGGACAAACCGGTCACTGAAATAGATCGCCACGGGGAAAGACCTCGACCTCGGCCTTGGCTTCGGGGATCGCTGCGAAACATCGGGGCGGCCGGTCATCGACCGGAACAGGATCGGATCGTATTGTAGGCGTCAAGACGATCAGGGGGACTGGTCGATTCTCAGGAGACTCTCGCATCATGCTGATTCCGTCGTTGCTTACCCTGCTCGTGCTGTCACCCTCGCCGCTCGATGACGAGCCGAGGCCCCACGAGTTCACCGCCGCCGAGGCCCGCGGCTATGTTGCGTACCGGACGCCCGGTCTGATCACGATTGATGGTCGGCTCGACGACCCGGGCTGGGAGGGGATTCCCTGGACCGAGGTCTTCCTCGATATCGAAGGAGACGCGCGTCCACGCCCCCGCTTCAAGACCCGGGCGAAAATGGCCTGGAATAAACAGTACTTCTACATTGCTGCGGATCTGGAAGAACCGCACGTTTGGGGAACCTTGACCGAGCATGATTCGGTCATTTTCTATGATAATGATTTCGAAGTATTCATCGACCCCGACGGCGACAACCACCAGTACTACGAGTTCGAGATCAATGCTCTGAATACCGGCTGGGATCTTCGCCTCGTCAAACCGTACCGAGACGGCGGCCCAGCCCTGAACGAGTGGGAGATTCCCGGCCTGAAGACGGCTGTGCACATTCGAGGGACGATCAACGATCCGAGCGACGAGGATGAAGGGTGGTCGGTCGAGATTGCCATGCCCTGGAACGTGTTGGGCGAGTTTACCGATCAGCCCAGCCCTCCCCGAGACGGCGACCGATGGCGGGTGAACTTCTCAAGGGTCGAGTGGCAGCATCGGATCGTCGAGGGACGCTACGAGAAGGTGCCGGAGACTCGGGAAGATAACTGGGTCTGGTCGCCGCAGTGGGTCATCGACATGCACCGCCCCGAGCGCTGGGGAGATGTGCTGTTCTCGACCAAGCCGGTCGGTACGGTGGCCTTTCCCCCCGATCGTGCCCGTCCGGCTCGCGATTTCTTGCACCTCGTTTATGAAGCGCAGAAGGTGTTCCGCAAGGAGAATGAGCGCTGGGCCGAGTCGATCGAGGAACTCGGCTTCGACGCCAGCCCTGAGCCCTCGTTGACGATCGAGGTGACGGAGGAGGGTTACACCGCCTCGGTGATCGTGCCCGCCGCAGAGGGCGAACCAGCCCGACGCTGGACGATCGCCCATGATTCTCGGATCACCAGCGCTTCGGTCCACGACCCGTCGTGATCGGCCTGTCGGCCCATGTGCCCTTGCGGATCGTGACCGGAAGGGCATCGGTCGTTCAGGTTGACATGCGGGCGCAGTTCAAAAAATTGTCAGGCGTCCGATGGACGAGCGTCCTCCTGATCACGACATCGAGTCGCTCATTTCAACCATAATTGAGCGTAATTTCGATGGGATTGACCACGAATCGACCCTTCGTCGGTCGTTTTTCTCGCGGGAATGCCAAGTTTGACGCAATGGTGTCTAGCCCTGATGGGTTCCCTGGCACGGCCTCTCTTGTTGACACGGGTCGAAGGTCTTATTGTCAAAAGGAACGATGCCCGAAATGCCATTGCTGAGGGCATCAGGAACAACGAGTCGAGCACCTGGAGTTCGACGGGATCGCGTTGCGTTGGGGAAACACACAGAGCAGATGATTCGTCTGTGGGGTCACACCCTGCGCCTCCATTCAGTTTAATCTCCATGGATGCGTGTCTTCTGGCGGAATACTCGCCAGGAGGGTTCCTCGGCCAAACCCGAGGCGGAGCCGAACTTCGGCGGAAGGCGCGTTGGAGAACGTGAAGGCGGTTCCCGTCATCCTGGCCCGCAATCTCAATACGGATCTTCGTGTGGAAATGATTGATGGCTGAATTGAAGATGCTCGGTCACGATCGCTCGAAAGGGTTGTCTTGTGATCGGGCTTCTGAAGGTTTGATCCGATCTCGAGGGGTGATGGGGCTCCTTGCCCGGTCATCGTTCGGGAGCGTGAAAGCCGCACGACGATCTCCTGTTGCGTTCGATTGCCCTGGTGCTCGACCATTTGCTCTGTTCTGGTGAACCCGAGATGACCCTGACCGTGAATCGAAACATGCTGCCGGCTCGGCAGACCGAAGCCTGTGATGGTGTGGTCTGGTGCGGGAACGTTGACTACTGGTATCACAACCGGGGTCATTCGTCCGTCCGCATGGCGGTTCGCCTGGCAAAGCGGGGCATGCCCACGCTCTGGATCAACAGTATCGGCATGCGGATGCCGGTCCCCGGTCGAACCGAGATTGCCTGGAGCCGATACACGCGAAAGCTTGGCAGCATGCTCCGCGGTCTGCGTCGCGACCCGGAAACCGGCATGTGGGTCTATTCTCCCCTGTTCGTGCCGAAGTACTCGCCGAAGGGGATCGAGCTGAACGGGCGGTTGCTGGCCTGGCAAATTGCCGTTTTGCGTCGGTGGCTAGGAATGAAGCACGCCTCGGCTGTCGTGTCGATGCCCACCATGGGACCGGCGGTCGAACGCCTGAACTGGACGCGCACGGTCTTCGAACGGTGTGACGACTTCGGATCGATGCCGGGGGCCGATCATGCCACCATCGCCCCGCTCGAACGTCGACTCGTCACCGGGTCCGACGTGGTCATTTATGTCAACGAAGGGCTGATGGAGGCCGAGCGCGGCCTGTCGTCTCACGCCGAGCTGATCGGCCACGGTGTCGATTTCGAGCGATTTGCCCAGGAACGTCCGGAGGGACGGCCTCCTGAAGGACCTCGGCCGAACGCATTGCAGGGACTTCCCCGGCCGATCATCGGCTTCTACGGCGGCATGGACGACTACCGGATGGATCGCGAGTTGCTGGTCCGGGTCGCCCGGCACGCGGCGGCTCGGGGGGGATCGCTCGTTCTGATCGGCCCGGCACAGATGGACCTCAGCTCGATCCTGGCCGAGCCGAACGTTCGACACATCGGCCAGATGCCTCCCAACGACCTGCCGGCCTTCGCCGCTCATTTCGATGTCGGCATCATTCCCTTCCTTCGAAATGAATTCAACGAGAGTTGTAATCCGATCAAGATCAAGGAATACCTTGCGATCGGTTTCCCGGTCGTGGCTTCCCAGCTTCCCGCGTTCGATCCGTACGACGGCCTGATCGAACAGGCCACCACGCATGACGAATTTTTGCAAGCGATCGACCGCGCCTTGCTCGACGACACTGCCGAACGGACCCGAGCCCGCCGGGCGACGGTCGCGGAGGATAGTTGGGACCGTGTGACCGATCGCATTGCCTTGCTGCTCGGCTGTCCTCCCTCGGCCGAGGGGGCAGACGCATCGGCGATCTTTTGACTTGCGAGCAATCCGCCTTCGCTCAGGGAGCCCAGGGAGACGAGGTTAGCCACCAGGTCATCGTCTGGGTCACGCGGTCGGAGGCATCTTGCTGGACAAAGTGGCCCGCGCCGGGGATGGTGATGAGGGTCAGGTCGTCGGCAATCCAGTCCCAGGTTCCGGCAAGGGCTCCGGGCAAGAGGGCGGTGTCGTCCAGGCCGTGAATCATCAAGACGGGGCACGAGACGGGAGGGAACTCGCGTCCTTCGAGGGCTTGATCGTAGGGCGGGCGCGGGTAGTTGGCCCGGTAATAGTTGAGCATGGCGGTGCGGGAGGATCGGCCGAACGCCTCGACGTAGATGGCTCGGGCTTCGGGATCCTGAACCCATCCGGCGAGCAGGGCGGGGGGGATGAGCGCCTCGGCCCCGTCGGCCTGGAAGTTCCGGGCGTACTGGCTGGCCCGTTGCTGGTCAGGGTTCTCGGCCAGCTCGCGGAGAAGACCCTTCGGATGAGGCAGGTTGAGGATCACCAGCCTCTTGGTCTGCTCGGGGTGCGCCATGGCGAACGACCAGGCGATCATCCCTCCCCAGTCGTGCCCAACGATCACGGCTGATTCCGCCTCGAAGTGTCGGACAACGGCCGCCACGTCCTCGACCAGGCGATCCAGGGCGTACGCCTCGACCCCCTCGGGCTGGTCGCTTTCGTTGTAGCCGCGCAGGTCGATGGCGACGACGCGGAAGTGCTTGGCGAGCGGAGGCATCTGGGCGCGCCAGGTGTACCAGAAGTCGGGGAAGCCGTGCAGCATGATCACGAGCGGCCCCTCCCCCATCGTCGCGTAATGAATCTTCACGCCATTCGAGTCGGCCTTGCCGTGCGTGACGAGGTCGCGGATGTCGGGGGCCTTCGCCTCGGGAGCGTCGTCGATCGGCGCGACCAGGCCCAGCAAGATGACGATCGGCAGCAGCAAGCCAGGCATCGGTGGTCCTTCCTTCGCGAACGGTGGGAGTCGAATCACAAATGAGTCAAGCGATGCGTAACACGATCTTCCCGCGCGTGCGGCCGGTCTGGCTCTGCTCGTGGGCTTGCCGCACGTCGTCCAGCGGGTACACGTGTTCGATGACGGGACGGAGTTCTCCTTGCTCGGCAAGCTGAGCAAGGGTGGCAAGGTCGTCTCCACGAGGCTTGACCAGGATGATCGCTGCCCGTCGCCGAACGCCGAACGGCCGGAGAACCGGCAAGACCCCCATCCAGCCGATCAAGCTGGGCGAGGGCAGGGTCGAAACGTACGTTCCGTCAGGCTTGAGGATGTGGCGGGCCCGTCGGAAGCTGCTCCGAGCGACGGCATCGAGGAAGACGTCAAACCGTTCGTCTCGCTGCGTCACGTCGTGCACGGTGTAGTCGATCACGGTGTCGGCGCCGAGCGATCGGACCAGTTCGGCATTCGAGGCCGAACAGGTCCCCACGACCCGAGCGCCCAGCGCCTTGCCGATCTGAACGGCGAAGGTGCCGACTCCTCCCGAGGCGCCATTGATCAGGACCGACCCACCCGAAGGGACCTGGCCAAGATCGCGGAGCGATTGCAAGGCGGTCAGGCCGGCGATCGGGACCGAGGCGGCATCCTCGAAGCTCCAGACCTCCGGTTTCCGAGCGGCGGCCGATTCGGCGATGAGGGCGAACTCGGCATAGCTGCCGGTACGGCCCTTTCGCAGGTCGGCCATTCCGAAGACCGGATCACCCACCCGGAATCGAGTGACCCCCTCGCCGACGGCATCGACCTCGCCGGCCAGGTCGCCGCCGAGGATCAAGGGGAAGGTTGGTCGCAAGATCCCCTTGAGCATCCCGCTGCGAATTTTCCAGTCGACCGGGTTGACCCCCGCCGCCCGGACCCTGACCCGGATCATTCCCGGCTCCAGCTCAGGAGAATTGACCTCTCGGATCTGAAGCCGATCGGGGCCTCCGTATCCGTCGATCACGGCGGCTTTCATGCGTTTGGAACTCCAAGGACCCGAGGGCATTCCGGCCGAGGGTCGAAGGGGCGGGATTACCGAAGCTGGTGGCTCGGTGGCCAGCGGCGCGCTGACGGTGAGGATGCCCCCTATTACGACCAGGAGAACCGAGGGATGTCCAGGGGCCTTGGCTGCTGGACATCCCTCACTGGTCTGTCGTCGACGATTCGAGGACGGTTATTCCGAGGCTTCGGTCGCATCGGCACCGCGAGGAGCGTCCACGTCGAGACGGATCACGACATCCTTGTTGATGATATTGTCGCGGACGTCTGCCTCTGATCCGTAGACGATTCCCCAGATGGTCCGGTCGATCTTGAACTCGGAGTCGAGCGTGACCGCCGCGTCGGTAATGGCGACGGTTGCGGGGAAGCTCACCGACTTGGTGACGCCGTGCATCGTCAGGTTTCCGGTGATCTCGTGGGTTCCTCCACCGGAGGTGTCGGCCACGATCGCCGTCGAAACAAATTCCGATTCGGGGTACGTTTCGACTTCAAAGAAATCTTCATTCTTCAGATGGCCGGTCAGGCGATCGTTGTCCGACCAGATCGAGTTCATGTCGATCGTGACGAAGACGGAGCTGATCGAATCGCCGTCCGCCGGAAGCAAAAACTGGCCGGTGAACGACTTGAATCCGCCGTCGTGACTGCTGCCGACAAGCTTCGAGCCGACGAAGTCGATCTTGGACGACGAACCATCGAATGCTACTTCTTCGCCCTCAGCCGGAGCGGCGTCAGCCTCTCCTTCAGCCTCGGTTTCGGTTTCGGTGGCCGTGACGTCGGACTCGCCCGGAACGGGCTGGGCCTCGCCCACCTTGGCAGCGGTCACGTCGGCGGCCGGGTTCGAGCAGCCGGCCGCGGCCAAGAAGACGAGCAGCGAGCTCAGGGCAGACCATCGCGCAATGACGTTCATGGAAGTCGATCCTCAAGGAAAGTGGGAGTTCGAGAGACGGAACAGTGCGGAACGCGGCATTGCGCCGCGCCCCGGCGTCGGCCGATTGGCCCGAACCGGGCACCGGAAAACGCTTAGGGGTTCGGATCGTTGGGGGAGCAACGGGCCTTGGCGAGCAAGGTGTTGAGGGTTTGCAATTCGTCGGGATCGAGGTGGCCCAGCAGGCGGCGGTGCAGGGTGAGCACCGGTTCGTCAAGCCGGCCGAGCAGGTCGAGTCCCTCGGGGGTGATCCGGACCCGGACCACGCGACGATCGCGTTCGGATCGGTCACGAACGACCAGCCCGGCAGCCTCAAGGCGATCGACGAGCCGGGTGATGTCGGGCACCGAGGTGATCATCCGGCTGGCAATTTCGAGGCTCGGCAGTCCTTCGCCTCCTTCTCCGCGAAGAATCCGGAGGATGTTGTACTGGGCCGGGCTCAGCCCGTGCTGGCGGAACAGACGGATGAACCTCAGTTGTAGCCGGTCGGCTGTGCGCAGCAGGTTGAGCATCGCCTCCTGCTCAGGCACGGCGAACGGTTCCCGTTTTTTCAACTCCTGCTGAAGTCGGGAGCCAACCATTGAATCTCCCGGGAATCGAGTCGTCAGGAGGGTCCATCCACGGCGTCGGGATTCTACGGCCGGAGGAATGGTTGTGTCAACAACCAATAGGGGGTTCTCCAAGGTCTCTTGGCGATGGAATCGGGATTTTGGTTTAATCATCGACGATCGGGCCGGGGCGGAGTCGTCCCGGGACCGTCCCCCGGCACGCGGTGTAGGGGGAACTCGGGAGCGCCATTCGGATTTCCGCCGCGCGCGTGTCTCGACCGCCCGCCGTTCGTGGTGCGTCGAGGGAGTCGATCGCCCCCCTCCCGCGTCGGATCAAGGGATTTGAGACAGTCGTATGCATTTACCTCCTCGTAGCAAGGGTAAGATTGAGATTCATTCGCGGCAGTCGCCCCTGGCTCGCCGTGTGGGTCTTCGAGCCTTGACGTTCATCCACACCGCCGAGGCCGGAGGGGCTGCCCTGTTTCTGGCCGCTACTATCGCCATCTTCTGGGCCAATTCTCCGTGGCGAGACTCCTACGAGACGATCTTCCACACGCCGATGGAAGTGACCGTCGGCGCCTTCGCGCTCGCTCCTCCCTCCGAGCAGGCCAACGGCTCTGGCGAGGATCACGCGCATGATGATCAGGAGCATGGCGACCACGAGGGCGAGCCGGTCAACACGCTCGTCTCCGCAAGCATCGGAGGGGCCTCGGCCATCCCGCCAGCTCTGCCGGCCGAGTCGGCGTCGACCGAGGCGCACGATCATGCGGACGATCATCGCATGAACCTGCACCACTGGATCAACGATGGTTTGATGGTTCTGTTCTTCTTTGTCGTGGGGCTAGAGATCAAGCGAGAGCTGGTGCTCGGCGAGCTGGCCAGCTTCCGCAAGGCAGCCTTGCCTGCGGCGCTGGCGCTCGGCGGCATGATCATTCCGGCGGCAATCTATGCCCTGATCAACATGGCTCCCGGCGGTGTCGCACGCGGCTGGGGGGTGCCAATGGCCACCGACATTGCCTTTGCCATCGGCGTGCTTGCCTTGCTGGGCAACCGGGTGCCGAACACGATCCGGGTCTTGCTGCTGGCCTTTGCGATCGTCGATGACATCGGTGCGATCATGGTCATCGCGTTGTTCTACACCGAGCAGATCTCGCTGACCGCGCTGATGCTGGCGGTGGCGATGGTCGGGGTGGTCGTCATCATGCAGCGGATCGGTGTGCTCGACATATTTCCTTACATTCTGGTGGGAGGGGTCTTCTGGGCCTTATTGCTCAGTTCAGGGGTTCACGCCACGATTGCCGGGGTCGTGCTGGGCCTGATGACCCCCTCGGTCCCCTGGCTCGACATGCAGCGGTACTCTGAGGAACTGGACCGGCTGCAGGCCGAGTACAATGAGGCCATGCGCGTCAAGAACGAGGACGAGGCCAGCTTCATCCTTGGGAAGATCGAGCATCTGACCCAGATGACCGAGTCGATCCTCGATCGGTTGATCCGCTTCCTTCACCCCTGGACGGCGTTCGTTGTTCTGCCGATCTTCGCGCTGGCCAATGCCGGCGTGGTCATCAACGCCGAAAGCCTGAACATTGCCCTCGGCAGTCCGGTGCTCTGGGGAGTGGCCCTTGGCCTCTTCCTCGGCAAGCCGATTGGGACGACGCTGATGGCCTGGCTCTGTGTCAAGTCCGGGCTCGTCTCCCTCCCCGAGGGAACGAACTTCAAGCAAATCTTCGGGATTGGGATGCTCGGTGCGATTGGCTTTACGGTGGCCCTGTTCATCACCGATCTGGCCTTCATCACGCCCCAGAATACCGACGCAGCGAAGCTTGGCATTCTCATGGCCACGCTCGCCGCAAGCGCCGTGGGCTTGATCTACCTCAGAGCCGTGCTTCCGGAGCGGTTCTCCGGGGAAATGACCCCGGCCGAGGCGGCGCACCACTGATCGAGCGACTGCCGGATGTTGCACGAATGCAACCAGATCCGGGGCGGCTGCTTGTCGAACGGGTTCGCTCCGGCTTAGCATGTCGGGGCGAACCCGCGTTCGATTCGAACGTGTTGAATACCGTTCATTGCCATCTGGATTGTGCTCGATTTTTGAGGAGAGCATTTATGACCAGGCAGCACCTTCCCCTTGCGGCCGTTACGCTGCTTGGCGTGGTCTTCTCGGGAGTCGCGTCCCAGGTGGCCGAGGCCGGCTTCATCCTGCGAGAAGTGAAGGCCCAGGAGGTTCTCGACCCGATCGGCCTCTATCAGGCCGAGCTGTTCCTGGTCGGCCCGCCGGGCACGTTCTTCCAGGGATCGTCGAATCCCGCGGATCGCGACTACATCACGATCTACAACATCCCCGACCTGGCCGGCGACGTGAGTAAGCCCGTCGGCTGGCTGAGCAACCCCGAGATCATCACCCCCGGACTGCCTCCCGGCTTTAATGATCCGGCCATCCCGAATCTCACCTTCTCGTTTATCGCCGGCGACCGAATCTTTATCCCCACGGGCAAGACCGAGCTGTTCGTGGGCATCTTCTCATGGCAGACGTTCGAGAGCGCGAGGCCCCCGCTGGTCCCAAGGCTCAACTACTCCTGGCAGACCTCGCGGCTGGTCAACGGCGTCGAGACTCGGGAGACCGGCTTCGGCTCGGTGAAAGTCTTCATCATCCCCGAGCCTGCCTCGCTGTTGATGACTGCCGCGGGGCTCGGACTGGTCGGGGGGCTCGTCCGGCGCCGCCGCCGATCACGGCGCCCCGTCGACTCCGGAACAGCCTGACCTGACAGGAAATCGGCCCGGTCGTCACGGTGTCTCCGGCTCCGGGGCGTCGGTCGCGGTCTCCGATTCCGGTTGAAGCTCGACTGGAGGGGAGAGCAACGTGTCGAACTCGTCCCGATCGCGGAGCGGCCCGAACCGCTCGGCGCGGTCGCGGAGGAGGTCCCTGCTAACCCCGGCGTCGATCGCCACGCGAAGCTGGGCCAGCGCTCGCTGACCCAGCTCGGCCCTTAGCCCTTCGGATCGCGAGGGATTGAGAGCCGGGTCCGAGTCGATGGCAATGAGGCACTCGCCGAGCAACTCGGCCGCCCTGACCCGCAGCTCGGGACGGTTCGGCAGAGCTTCGGCCAGCTCCGAGGCGGTTCGGGCGGCCTCGGCGTAACGACCCTGAGCCAGCAGGGTTTCGACGAGTCGGCCGCTGGCCTGGTCGAGCGTCTCGCGGAGCATCGGGGCATTCATCGCCCTGGCCCCTTGACGTGCGTAGGTGATGGCCGCTTCCAGAGGTTCCTGAGCCGCTTCGGTCGCCCCTCGGTCGAGCCGCATTCCAGCCAGTTCCAGCGCCACGATGCTGGCCATTGAGTGCTCGGAGGCCCCGGCTTCGGGACCGTCGGCCAGCCCGATGAGCAACTCGGCCGATCGGGTGACTTCCTGCTCTGCCTCCTCCGGTCGGTCGAGCTCGGCCAGACGCTCACCCAGGTTGTAGTGCACCATGCCCAGATGCCGGGTCAGTGTCGGCGTCATCGTTTCCTGCTCGTCGGCCAGTTCCTGAAGGAGTGTGAGCGATCGCCGGATGGTTTGCTCCGAGTCGTCTCGTTTCAAATTGCCGAGGTTTGCCAGCGCCATTGCCAGGTCAGACCGCAGCGAGGCGTTCTCGGGGCGATCGGCGAGCAATGCCTCGAAGATGGTGATGGCCTCGCGGTAGACCTGTTCGGCCTGGTCCTCCTTGCCCGAGGCGGCCAGAATGGGCCCGAGCGTGCTGAGGCTCGCGGCCTCGTCCTGGCGGTAAGAGGGCCGGTCGGGGTAGGTCTTGGCCAGGGTGCCGAACAGATCGGCTGCCCTCGTCAGGTCGGCCTCCGCCGCGTCGAACTCTCCGAGGATGTCGAACAGGCGGCCGCGATTGAGCAGGGCCACGCCCCTCGCATCTGCGGTATCGGGAATGTCGGGGAAGCGTTCGTGAAGGGCCTCGGCAGCCGTGACGGCACGGTCGTAGGTCTCGCCGGCCTCGCTCTCGTTGCCTCGCTGTTCGAGCACCGTGCCCAGGTTGACCAGGGCCAGCACGCGGTCTCGGCCGATCTTCAGGGGTTCGGGTGCCATCTCGGCCAGTGCATCGTACAGTTCGACGGCGCGGCGTTGGGCCTGCTCGGCCTCCCTCAGGCGCCCGGCCGAGGAAAGCAGGACACCGAGATTCAGGTGTCCTCGGGCCAGGGCCCGGCGATATTCGAGGCGGCCCGGGAAATCCTCGGTGAGCCGTTCGAAGTGAGCCACCGATGGCCGGAGCGCCTTCTCGGCTCCGCTCAGGTCTCCCTTTCGACGGAGCAGGATGCCCAGGCTGTTTCCGGTCTTCGCCAGGCCTTCTCGGATTCGGGGGACGGTGGGCAGTTCGGCGAGCAACGGCTCCTGAATGGCCAGGGCGCGACGGAGCAAAGGCTCGGCCTCATCGGGGCGTTCCAGCATCAGGAGCAAGACGGCGAGGCCGTCGGTCACGGTGGCCAGCTCGCGACGCAGGGGGATCGATGCCTCGGCCTGATCGCCCAGCGGTTCGAGCCGGTCGATGGCGGATCGGTAGATCGATTCGGATTCCTCAAATCGTCCGGAAAGCTTCAGCAACTCGGCCAGCTCAGCCTCGGCACCGGCGATGGCCAGCGCATTGGCCGAACTGGGCGGTTCGTGTTCGGCGATGGCTTCGCAGGTGGCGATCGACTGGCGGAGCAAGGGCTCGGCCTCTTCGGCTCGACCCAGGGCCCCGAGCAGGTCGCCGAGATTGCTGCGAGCCTCGGCCAAAACCCGGTGTGCATCGCCTGCCTGAGGACCGGTGTGAGGTATGCTCGCCAGGCCGTCGATCGCCTGGCGATAGGCCTGCTCGGCTTCATCGAACCGGCCCAACCGGGCGGTAATGTCACCAATCCGGACTCGGGCGCGTTCCCGGTCGAGCGCGGCCGACCGGCCGAGGCCGCCTTGCTGAACAAATCCTGTATAGAAGGCCAGCGCCTCGTTGATCGACCGCCGCAGGGCGTCGTCGATGGGGGGAGCAACCAGCCCGTTCCCGGTCTCGGTGCCGGGGGTGTCCGGTCCGGTTCGTCCTTCCAGTCCGGCCAGGGCTCGACGGAGGAAATCCTCCTGCCGGGGATCGGAAAGATCGCCAAGAATTGTGTCGGCGACTTCGAGATACATGTCATCAACGGCGGATCGGGCCAGCCCTTCCATCCGGGCGGCGCGGTCGCGCTCTCGGCCGATCAGGGCGGTGCTGAGAGTCAGGGCCGGCACGGCGGCGAGCATCAGGGCCGAGGCCACGGCCACCGCGGTCCGGTGCCGTCGGGCCCATCGGCCGGCCCGAATCGTGAAGGGTTCCCGGTACACGCTGACTGGCTCGTCGGCGAGCCATCGGCGAAGGTCTTCGGCCAGTTCGGGGACCGTCTGATAACGGTCGGCCGGCAGGCGGCTCAAGGCGCGGAGACAGATGGCCTCCAGCGGTTTCGGGACCGAGGCATTGAGCGATCGAGGGGGGGGCGGGGCATCGTCTCGGGCTCTTCGAAGCAGTTCGGTCGCGTCCTTGCCGACGTGAGGAGGCCGACCGGTCAGCAGCTCGAAAAGGATCGCGCCGAGGCTGTAGATGTCACTGGTCGGGCCGAGTTCCTCGATCGCACCGCGGGCCTGTTCCGGAGGCATGTAGGCCGGAGTGCCCAGGATCTGACCGGCGATCGTCTCGGATCGCTCGGGATCGAAGACGACGAACGGGGCTCCCGGAGCGTGGTCACCGGGAGCCGAGGTCGTCATCGGGTCCGGTCCCCCGGCCGGGCGGGCCAGACCCCAGTCGAGCACCAGGGCCTCGCCGAAATCACCGAGAACGACGTTCTGCCCCTTCAGGTCGCGGTGAATCACCCCCCGAGTGTGCGCGAAGGCCACGGCGTTGCAGACGTCGAGGAAGGTGTCGAGCAGCCGACGCAGCTCCATCGTCGATTCGGCCCGCCCCTTGGCCTTGTTGCGGTGATAATCGGCAATGGCTCGGGCCAGGGTCCGGCCTCGTACGAAGCGCATCGTGTAGTACGGGCGGCCGTCTTCCGGGTGGTGGCCCAGCTCGTGAACGGGAACGATGTTCGGGTGTTCGAGCTGGCCGGTGATCCGGGCCTCGGTGATGAACCGATCCCAGAGCGTCGGGTGGTCCAGGCTCTCCGGCTTCAGCTCCTTCAAGGCGACCTCTCGGCCCAGAACCAGGTCGCGGGCTCTCCAGATTTCACCCAGCCCGCCCTGGGCATGGAGCTGCGTGCGGGTGTAGCGGCTCGCGCTGAATTCGCCAGACGAGTGCCCCAGCGGTTCGAGCCCGATGAAGCGTCGAGGGACTGGTTTGGTGGCGTCGATGGTCGTTCCGATCACCTCGCCGCCGTCCTGGGTGTCGATGGTCGCCTGGAACCGGAAGTCGGCTGAGACCGATGCGTTCGGTATCGCGGCCGAGGGGGGGGCGGACGTATCGATCGTTGCCTCGAAGGCAGGCAAGCTCAGGGCGGTCATCGCCGTGCGGACCTGATCGTCGGCCACCGCTGCCCAGAGCCCCTGGGGATTGCCGTCGAATTGCTTCAACAAGGCATCGAGCTGCCCCTGAAGCTGGTCGCGGACCTCGGCGCTGAGGTCGCCATGCCGGACAAGGAGATCCGCCAACGGTTGGGGTGATTGCGACCGGGCCTCGAACGCGAGGGCCAGCCGGTCAGAGCTGATCTGTTGCGATCGCAAGGCCAGGGCGGCGAACAACGCGTCGTGGTCAATGCTCATGCGAACGAGCCTCGGTTCAAGACGAGGAAACCGACAAGCCAGGAGGAACGCCGCGACATCGTCAGTCTCTCGTGGCGACGATTCATGGTAGCGAAGAATGGTACGCCGTCGAATGGGGCTGCCCGGATCGGACCACTGGCCACGCTGTGGAGTCGAGGACTCGACAGGAGCAAGCGAGGCGGACTTGTTCCCCGAGGGTCGTTGCGGATACCCTGGAACAGGTCCGTGATCTCCGCATTCTCTCCTTTGCATTGTGCGGCCGGTTCTGAGGCGAGACAATCGTCCTGCCTGGCAACCGCGGGAGCGATCCCCTCATGGCCGATTCCAGCTCGTCCGAATACGATCTCGCTCCTCCCCCGAGCGGCTCGCCCTCCTCCAAACGGCCGCCGTCTTCGAAGTCGGCCGATGAGGGAAGCGCCCCGCCGTCTCAATCGTCCGGGCCTCGACAGCCACCGAAGCCGTTGCCGAGACTCTCGCGCACGGCTCCTCCTGCAGAGGAGACCGACGCCGAAGCACCGCGGCCGACCGGGTCCGGGGCGCCTCGAACCTCGCGACGTGATCGCAACGCCGAGCGGCTCGCCCGACGCAAAGGGGCGGCCGTTGAGGAGGACGACGAGCCTGGGACTCGGACCCTCGCCACCCCGACACCGACGCTTGACACCGTCGAGACTCGCGGGCGCGTCCGCCTGATCCTCGGCATCATGGCGTTTGTCGCTGTGGGGCTGGCCATCGCGATGATCGTTCGGGCCGTCGGCGGAGGCGGCTCCGATATGTCCGACGTCTACGTCATCGACTCGACCCAGATGTTCGGGCCGCCGACCGTCAACGCTCGGGATGCCCTGCCGACGACCGATCCCAACGATGCCGAGGAGGCGGCCCAAGGCCTGCTCGGACGCGCTCGAACGGCCCTGACGATTCAGCTCGCTCACTCGTATCTCCAACGCATCGTTGACTCCTATCCCGACACCCAGACGGCCGCGACGGCCCGCGAAGCCCTGGAGCGGATTGCCAATCGCCAACCACCGTTCCCGGATATCCCCTCGCTGGCGCCGGAGGTGATTGTTCTCGCTCCCGCTCCCGAACCGGCTCCGGACACTGTCGCCGATCGAATCGTTGCTCCCCCGCCGCAACCGCAACCCGAACCAGAACCGGCACCAGAGCTGGTCGTCCGGGTCTTGCCGAACGGCTTCTCGCCGGCTTCTGGTGCCGAGGAGGACTCGTCGGGCTGGCCATCCCGGATCGTCTGTGAGCGGGACGGCATGACAATGGTTTTGGTCCCTGGGGGGGTCTACATCATGGGCCGAGACGGCGGGCCTCCGTCGGAAGGCCCGGCCCACCGGGTTGAGCTGCCGCCGTTTTACCTGGACGAGCATGAAGTGACCGTCGAGCAGTTCGCCCGCTATCGAGACGCCCTGACCCAGCGGGGCGAGACGGTCTTGCCGAAACCTGAGGAATTGACCCGGCTCGGCTTGACCCCTCGGCATCCGGTCGTACTGACCTCGGCCCAGGAAGCGCTTCGGTACGCCGAATGGGCCGGGAAGTCGCTGCCCACCGAGGCCCAGTGGGAAGCCGCCGCCCGAGGCCCCGAAGGGCTGATCCGCCCGTGGGGAGCCGCACCTCCTCCCTGGCCCCGGCAACGGACCAACCGCTCGATCGAGCCCGTCAGGGCCTACCCTGCCGACCGATCAGCCGCGGGGCTGTTCGACATGGCCGCCAATGCCTGGGAATGGACGGCCGACTGGTTCGAAGGGGGAGCGTATGGGGATCGGGCGAGGTTCGTCGCGTACAACCCGGGAGGACCGGATCGCCCGTCGTCTCAGCCCCCTCGGCAGACCGTCCGGGGTTCCTCGCCGTCGCACGACCTGACCTACCGTGAAGGGATGCCGATCACCACCCGCTTGCCTTACCTCGGCTTCCGCTGCGCCCTGAACGTGGAAGGCTTGCCGGTCGCCGGGGCGGGTCCAAGGCTGATCCAGGCTCCGTCCTCGTACACGCCGGGAGTGCCACCGACGGTTCCGGCTCGTCCACCCCAGCCGCAGCCTCCCCGGCCGCAGCCGCCGGCAAACACGGGAACCCTGGTCCCGTTCTGATGAGCAGGGACGAGGTGATCGTGTCCAGATGGTGGTGGCCGGCAGGTGGCTCGGCGGGGAGATTCGGCACATCGCGCCGGGCTCAGGAACCGCGTTGACAGGGGAGGCGATCCCGGCTAAAGTCCCCCTGCACGTCGCGGCCATGATCGGCTGGATGGGCGCAACACGTGACTCAGCAACAGGTTCGGCCCCTTTGCGTCGTCTGATCGGTTGATGGTCCCGGTCCGAGTGCGGGCGGCCCCACGGACGAGGCTGCACACCGGCTCGCACCGAGGTGACGGGCGAGGGCAAGTCATGGAAGATCACCCCGCCGGTCCGGCATGTCCGGAGCCCCGGGGGCAGTGGTCGCTTTCGGTGGTCGTTCCCGTCCGAGACGGAGGCGATGCACTGACCCACTGCCTCCGGGCGCTCCGTGTTTCGGTCGGTGTCACGTTTGAACTGATCGTCGTCGATGACGGCTCCCGGGACGATTCGAGCCGCAAGGCCGAGGAAGCCGGGGCCGTGGTCGTGCGGCACGATCGGCCGCTCGGACCGGCCGCGGCACGGAATAACGGGGCTCGGGCGGCCTCGGCGCCAATCGTCTTTTTCCTCGACGCCGATGTGTCCGTGCATCCCGATGCCCCCCGGAAGGTGCTCGAACGCTTCCAGGCCGATCCGGAACTCGGGGCTCTATTCGGCTCGTACGACGACCGGCCGACGGCACCGGGCCTGGTCAGCCGGTTCCGAAATCTTCTGCACCACGACACGCATCAGCGGGGGACCTTTCAGAACGAGGCCCGCCCGGCCCATACGTTTTGGACCGGATGCGGGGCCATTCGCCGCGATCTGTTCCTGGCGATGGGAGGCTTCGACCCCCAGCTTTACCGACGACCGGCGATCGAGGACATCGAGCTGGGCTACCGCCTGACCCGGGCCGGTCATCGGATCGAACTGGTTCGGGACATTCAGGTCACTCATCTGAAACGCTGGACGCTCCGGGAGGTGATCCGGACCGACATCGCCCGGCGCGGGGTCCCCTGGACCTTGCTCATGCTGCGCTCCGGGGTGGCCGAGACGGACTTGAACGTCAGTGTCACCCAGCGGGCGAGCGTGGCGGCAACGGCCCTGACGGGGCTCGGCTTGCTGGTCTGCCCGATCGATCCGAGGGGCCTGATTCTGGCCGCCCTCGGGCCGTTGGCGGTGGTGGGTCTCAATGCTCGGTTCTACCGGTTTTTGGCTCGACGGATTGGCATGCTTCGATCGGTGATGAGTGTGCCGTTGCATCTGCTCTACTTCGTTTGCTGTGGACTGTCGGTGCTGATTGCCCTGGCGATCTGGCTTGGTCAGCGACGGGTGAGGCAGCCGATTGCCGATCGGCAGCCATTGCGACCGAGGACCGATGCACCCGCCGAGGTGACTGCCGCCGGTCCGCACAGCCTGATCCCTCAGCCCGCTCCCCGGAGGCGCTCCCCATGGTCCCGGACCGAGACGCTCCCCTGAGACCCCTCGCGCCGAAGGCGGGTTCGACTGCCGAGGCCTCGATCTCGACCGTGGCGGTCGTCCGATCCGACAACCGACGGGGGGCTGTGGCCGAGGCCCTTGCCCTCCTCGACGCCGAGATCCGGCCGATTCTGACTGGTCCGGCCGTGGTCCTGTCGCATCTGGAGCCTCGCCGAGCCGATCCGAAGCCGCTGTCGAGCCTGCTCGATCTGCTGCTCTCGGCCGTAGTGGGTGAGGTGGTTGTGGCCTCGGGGTGCTCCAACGCCGAGACGATCTTTGATCGATCCGGGTTCCGAAAGGAATGCTGGGGCCGGGCGGTTCGGTTCCTTGATCTGCCTCGGGATGAGGAACGCTGGCGGACGATCGAGCGGCCGGGGGTCGGCACAATTCGCCTGGCGGAGACGGTGGCCTCGGCCGGTTGCCGGATTGCGTTGACGCCGATCGGTTCGCTGAAGGGATGGCACGGGATGCCCGCGGGGCGTCGGGCAATGTTGGGATCGCTTCACCCTGACGACCGATCCCGCTTCGACGGGGTGCCGATCCGACGCGCCTGGCCCGATCTGAGCGTGGTCGAAGGCCCGATCGGCCGGTTCGGCAGCGAGGTGGTCGCCATTGCCGGGATCGACCCGACGGCCGTGGATGCGGTGGCGGCGTCGGTGCTGGGTCTCGATCGAGGACGTCATGCGGGGGTCATCCAGGGTGAACTGGAGCCGCCGCGCATCTCGGTCATCGGCGACCCGATCGCTCCGGAGCCTGTTCGGAGTTGGCGGCCGTCACTGTCGCTTGGCAACGGCTTGCGTCGGGACGCCGGACACGGGAATCCCGAAGGGGGTTCCTGATGCGAATTGGCGTGGATGGGGGCTGCCTGAGCAATCGTCGGGGGTTCGGTCGCTTCTCCCGGTCGTTGCTGGCGGCGCTTGGTCGGGTGGCCGACGGTCGAGAGTTCGTGGTGTTCGTTGATCGGCCGTCGCTGGATCATGTCGAGGTCCCCGAGGGGTTCGAAACGGTGGCCGTGCCCGTTCGGGAAGCCCCGAGCCTGGCGGCCTCGGCCGAGGGGAGACGACGGGTGGCCGACCTGCTGGCCTTCAGTCGGGCCGCGGCGGGGGCGAAGCTCGATGCGATGGTCTTTCCCTCGTCGTACAGTTTCTTCCCGGTCTGGAACGTTGGTCGGGTCATCGTGACAATCTTTGATGCGTTGCCATTGATCTATCCCGATCTGGTGTTCCCGAACCGACGGGGAAGGCTGTTCTGGACGGTCAAGGAGCGGGTGGCCGTGCATTCGGCCGATCGGATCCTGACGACATCTGAGGTGTCTCGCCGCGACCTGATGCGGCACTACCGCCTGACCGGCGATCGGGTGGGCCTGATCGAGGCGGCCCCCGATCCGATCTTCCGGCCGTTGCCGTCTGGCCCGGCCTCGGACGAGGCCATCAGGCGGTATGGCCTGCGGCCGGGAGAGCGATTCCTGCTGTACGTGGGCGGGTTGAGTCCTCATAAGAATCTCGTTCGGTTGCTTCAGGCCTTTGCGCGATCGGCCCCGAGCGAGGTACGTCTGGCGATCGTTGGCGACTTTGGCGACGTCTTTCTCACGCATGCTCCGGAATTGCAGGCCGAGGTGGAGCGGCTGGGGATGTCGCATCAGATTGTGTTCACAGGATTCGTTCCTGACGTTGATCTGGTTCATCTGTACGGGAGGGCTGAGGCGCTGGTTCAGCCGTCGATGCTGGAAGGGTTCGGCCTGCCTCCGGTCGAGGCGATGGCGTGCGGCACGCCGGTGCTGGCGAGTACGGCCGGGTCGCTGCCCGAGGTCGTTGGCGAGGCGGGGCTGTTTTTCGAGCCGACCGATCTCGACGCCATGACCAGGGCAATTGCCGCGCTGCTCGGCGACCGTGACACCCGTTCCCGACTGGCCGATGTAGCCCTGCACCGGTCGGCCCGATTTACCTGGGACGCGGCGGCCCGGCAACTGCTGGAACATCTCGACAGTCTTGGCCCGGATACTCACTTGAGGGTCGCTTGATATGACCATTTGCGTTGTAACCCGATCACTGGCACCCTCGATTCCGGCCGTGGCAATGGCCCAGACCCTTGCTGCGATGGGGCATCGGGTGGTGGTGCTTCTGGCACCGGCCGACCACTCGCGTGAGTTGCCGTCCGAGCAGACGATCGAATCAAGGGGGATGGAGATCCATCGTCTGGCGACCCCTCGATGGCTGAGGAGGGTCGGGGGGCGTCGGGGGCGTCGTCTGGCGATCGCCCAAGCCCTGCGAAGGCTGGAGCCGCAGGTCGTCCATCTGACCGACGAGGGCGATCGGGGGGTCGCCGTTCCGCCGGGATCTGTGGTGATTCAGAGCACTTCACGTGCTGAACCGCTGCGAGGGGCGGATGCGACCGTGACGCCTGACGGCCGATTCTTCGACCGATCGGGCAGGCTAATGGAGTGCCCCGGGGTGCCGCCGATGCCGAAGTCGCTGGCTGTGGCCGATGGGCTTGATCCGGAGGTTTCAGCCTCTCAATGGCGGGTGTTGACGTACCTGGCTGGAGTGGACCAGCTTCGCCGATCGCGACGAGTTCGGCTCGATGGGCCTCATGCCGGAGCATCGTCGCGGTCGATCCCTTTCCCTGGCCGATCGACGGGTCGACCGACTCCGATGGGGGCGATGGGAACGATATGACACGAGTTCGTTTCGAGAGCCAACCGCGCGGACAATCGAGTTCGTTTCGAAAATTGGGATTGAGCGGGGATGGCTGGCGAGAGGTCTGTCCGAAACGGCCGGTCTGAGCCCGGTCTGCGGGCTCGGTGCGCCGAGACGAGGGGCTCGGTGCGCGGGATTCAGAGGGAGGCGTGGGGCTGTTTGTCCCAAACTCGGAATGGGTTGCGTCGATCTGGCGAAATCCGTTTCGGAGAATGGCATCTCGGAATTGGGTTCGTATCGTACGGGTCCTTGTCGTCGACGTGCGCCTGACCGTTTGAGGCATGGTGTGCCTCAAGGTGAACGATCCGGTGCGCTTCGAAACGGGGTTCAGTGCGCTTTGGGTGTGCGTCTGGGTGCGCCTTGGGGGCTGTGCGATTTCGGTATCGTGATCGAGTTGCCAAAGAAGGGCCTTGATCCTTCGGGACTATCGCGGAACGGAGGCCGGAAGGCGACACAGTTCTGAAGAGTCGAGGCGCAACGGGATCGAAACCCGCCTCTCTTAGTCTCGTGAAAACGGGGCGAGGGAGTCACACAAAATGAAGGGCTCGGAATTTTTTTCCCTTGCGAGAACAGGGGATGAGCAGGCGAACAACTGGTTTTGGCGGGGAGCGCGGGAGGGGACGGGGATCGCACGAAGGGTCGATCGCGTCGAGGAGCACGATTCGAGGCATTGCCGGTCTCGAACGAAGGTAACGATTTGAGTCCCATCGCCCCCGATCGGAAGGTCGTGGGGTGATGAGGCCTCTGAGGAGGGGAGGAGGGTGGCCAAGCCGAAGGGCAGGGCGCTTGCAACTTCGGTCGCGTCCTCCGTGCGCCTGGTCTGCAGAAAACGGACGATCCGGGGAGTGAAGGGTGATGGGAGCGTCTTCGACGACACCACAGAAAGGGGACGCGAAAGGCCAGCCGAGAGAGGTTGGAATCGTTGAGGGCTCGAAGGGGGTATCGTCTGGAAATGGGAGGGCAGGGGGGGGATGATCGGGGGGCATTGTCGTCAGAAAGGTCGGCGGGGGTCGACCGACGTGAGCGAAGTCTCTGCAGTTCGAGGAGCTATCGAAGATGAGCGCACCACGCAACAACGCCTCCCGACGGACGTTCCTGATGAGTGCGGCAGCCGCCTCGGTCGGCGCGATCGCATTCCCGACGGTCGTGCCCGCGAGGGCGCTAGGACGTGATGGAGCGGTCGCGCCAAGTGACCGGATCGTTCTGGGAACGATCGGCGTGGGAGGCCGGGGGCGGGGGCTCAACCGGATGTTCCTCCAGCATGCTGATGTGCAACTGGTGGCGGTGTGCGACGTGGACGCTTCACACCGACAACAGGCAGTCGTGGAAGTAAATGAACAGGTTGGCAACGATGATTGCGCCTCGTATCATGATTTTCGAGAGCTGATTGCCCGGGACGACATCGAAGCGGTGATCGTGGCCACGCCGGACCACTGGCACGCGATTCCGACGATTGCCGCGGCGCATGCGGGCAAAGATATATACTGCGAGAAACCCTTAACGAACACCGTGGCCGAAGGGCGGGCGATCGTCGATGCGGTGAATCGCCACCAGCGGATCCTTCAGGTCGGCAGCCACGAGCGATCAGGGGACAACGCGCGGTTCGCCTGCGAATTGGTGCAGAACGGTCGGATTGGGCGGGTCCACACGGTGCGGATCAACCTTCCCGACAACGACAATCACCACCAGGAAGCCAAGGGCCTGGCTGAGGTGCCTGGACCGGAGCCGATTCCCGACGGGTTCGACTACGACTTCTGGCTCGGCCATACCCCTCGCGTCCCGTTTGCCGAGGCGCGCTGTCACTTCTGGTGGCGGTTCAACCTGGCCTACGGTGGCGGCGAGATGACCGACCGCGGTGCGCATGTGATCGACATCGCTCAGCTCGGCCTGGGCACGGATCACACCGGCCCGGTTCACTTCGAGGCCAAGGGTCGACGGGGCGAAGGGTTATATGATGTTTTTTGGGATTATGAGTTCACCAATACGTACGCCGATGGGACGAAGCTGGTCGGTTCGACCGAGGGCCCGCGCGGTTTGAAGTTCGAAGGTGAGGACGGTTGGATCTTCATCGAGATCCATGGTGGTCGGCTCGAAGCCTCCAGCCCGTCGTTGCTGGAGGAGACGATCGGTCCGGATGAGGTCCACCTTGGCCGCAGCCCCGGCCATCAGCGGAATTTCCTCGACTCGGTTCGCAGCCGACAACGCCCGGTTGCCCCCGCCGAGGTCGGCCACCGGACCGCCACCATCTGCCACCTGAACACCCTGGCGATGCTCACCGGCCGCCCCCTCACCTGGGACCCCGAAGCGGAACAGGTCACCAACAGCGAGGACGCCAACCGCTTGCTCTCTCCCATGATGCGCAAGCCCTGGTCCCTCTGATCGTCTCCTCGCTCCCCTCGCCCGGCGTCCCTCGAGCGTTGCGACGCCGGGTTTCCCTCCGCGCTCCTCGTCCCACCGGCACCTTCGCCACCTCCTTGACCCGGCCACCCTGGCGCATTACCATGCCCTAGGATCGACCGTTCTTCGGGAGCACCAACGGTGCGTTCGAGCCCCATCTCCCGAACCTCGGCCCTTGCCAAAGCGGGCGTAATTCAGTGGTAGAATGCCAGCTTCCCAAGCTGGACGTCAGGGGTTCGAATCCCCTCGCCCGCTCTCGACCTCACCTGCACCGATTTTTTTCAGGTGACTGCCCACGGAGCTGAAGCCGGAGGCCTTGGGCACGGCGACGACGCTGGTCGATGAGGTCATCGTGGCCGTCCTGGACCTGGCCGAGGGTCAAGACAGGCCGGTCGGCCCGCCAATCGGTTCGGCGCGCTTGTGATGCGAGATCGGCTTGTCTTTTGGCGCACAAACGAATCTCCATGAGGAGGCGGGATCGGGAGGGGTTGCGCTTCTTCGGAGGGACGCCGGGAGTCCCGGGTGGGTCCCTGGTAGAGGATGCAGACGCGGTGCCCTTTTGGAGGGATGGCCACCCGGCATCCTTGGATCGAGGGGAGCTATTGTCCGGGCCGAGGCGGATCGGAGAGGTCGCGTTGCAGGGCCGTCAACTCCGACGAGTCCAACACCCGGTCATAGAACAGGACATGGGCGACGGCGCCGGCGAAGAAGCCGCGGGCGAAGGGGGGGAGGTTCGGGTCGTTGCTCCAGAAGCGGGCACCGACGGTCAGCTCGTCGAGGCGGAGGATCCCCTCTTGCCTGGGGATCGAGCCCTGCGGCCGGCCGTCGATGGAGAGTTGCACGCCGTCGGGCCCCGGCCGGCTGGTCACACTGATCGTGACGAATCGGCCGAAGGGGAGCGATTCGGTCATCAGGTTGCGGACCCCGATGAACCCCGGCCCCTCGACCATCAGGGTGGAGAATTCGTCTCTTGGCTCGGGCATCAGGTCGATGTTGAAGCCGGACTGGTAGTCGTTGCGGTCGAAGGCGTTGCCGGAGATGAGCCCGGGCCAGCCTCGGTTGTGATCCGGCTGCACGACGAGCACCGCGGTGAACTCCCGAGCCGTGAGCCCGGCCATCGACGCCACGAGCGCATCGTCGTTGCCATCGAACCGGACTGCCGGACGGCCGCCGCGGTCCTCGAACCGAGGTTGTGCCTCGATTCGACGCTGGCGGGGATGCCGCCCGTAGCCGCTGGCATCGGGCCAGACGGCGACCGGGCTCCCGGTGGCCAGTGGCTCCAGGCCCAGAGCGGAGCGGCCCTGGTTGATGCGGCCGGCGTCCAGCCACCAGCGGAGCCCTGCCTTTACCGGTAGGGACACATCGGCCCAGGGCTCCGATCGCCGCGGTGGAGCGGAGAACTGGACGTACCGAGAGTCGCCGCCTGCCTCCACGTAGGCCAGGAGGTCGAGCACCTCCTCCCGGTCCAGCGTGTTCAGCAGGCCGGCGGGCATGAGCGAGACGTCCGATCCGGAGCGCTCCTCGACCTGATCGGCCGGGATCAGCCGGGGCTGATCTGCCTGGGACGGGTCGGTGACAACCTGGAGCGTGCCTTCTTCCTCGGCGACGACGAGGCCGCTGAGCACCTGGCCATCGGCCAGGGCCAGGATCTGGGACCGATAGGCCTCGACAATCGAGTGAGAGGGCTCGACGATTGAACGCAGCAGGGCGCCGCCGGGGTCGAGTTCGGCGGCCAATCGCTGGCGGACGTCGGTCAGGTCGGGCCCGGCCACGCCCCCCGAGCCCGCGATGCGGTGGCAGGCCACGCAGGAAGCGACCCGGAAGAGCTGCTCGCCCCGGGCGAACGACCGGGGCCGGGCCGCATTGTCGAGCAGCGGGCGGAGGTCGTCGTAAGACCATTCCCGGATGACGGGACGGACCTGCGGTGGCAGTTCCAGCAACGCCGGATCGACGTCGACCGGCGCCCCGGCCTGAGGCACGTCGACGCCAGCACTCCAGAGGATGCCGTTGACCAGCATCCGCCGGAACTGGGGGATCGCGAAGTTCTCGTGGAAGTGGCCCAGGGTGGTGCCGAAGCTCCGGCCCCCGTCGGCACGCTCCAGCACCCAGGCCACCGTCTGCGCCGTCCCGTCGACGTCGACCGAGAGGACCGGCCTCGCGTCGGGGCTGAACTTCAGATTGAGGTAGAACTCGTCGTGCAGGTCATAGGGCGCCCAGCCGAGGGAGACGGGGTGATCCGGCTCGACCTGGCGGAGCGGTCTGGTGTCGACCTTCAGCCCGCTATGATCGAAGTTGAACCAGCCGCCGAGGATGTCGAGGAATCGCGGGCCGACGTCTTGCTCGGCCCCGGTCGACCAGTGGATCGCCGAGAAGCCGACCCCGCGATTCAGCAGCGCCTCGGCCTGGTGGCGGTGCTCGGGGCTGAGCAGGATGTCGCCGCTTGGCCGGGAGTAGTAGACGATCGCGTCGGCATCTTCCAGGATCGTCCCGTCCGCGGGCCAGTCGAGCTCTGGGGAGACGACGGCCTCGACGCCCGGCGTCTGATTCAGGCAGGCGGCCAGGATACGGCACACGTCGGAATACATGTGCGTGGCCCAGGGATGATCGAGCTTCGTCGGGATGAGGACGATCTTCGTCGTCGCCTCGCGCTCGGCCTGCTTGCGGGTGAGTGCTTCCGGAGCGTCGCGGAACTCCAGCCAGGCGAGGCTCAGGCCCTTTCCAATTGGTTCGGGCGTTGTGGCGCTCGGGGCACCAGCGAGGAGGGCGACCACGTACAGGTCATGGGAGCCGACCGGATCGGTAAGGGGGGTCGTCTGCTCGCGATAGATCTCGCCGAGGGCGTCGGAGGCACCCTGGACGGCCACGCGGGCCAACTCGGGACCGTCAGGTGCACCGACTCTCAGGGCGAAGGCCCCGTCCTCGCCGTCGAAGGCGGCGACGCTCCAGGTAACCCGATCGATGTCGGCCAGGTTCACGTCGCGGAAGGCGATCCAGTCTCCCGGGGTGAAGCGGGCGACCATCCCGGCCTGTCGCTCGAAGACGTCGACCAGATCGACACCTTGTCGACGGTCGGCCGAGGAGGCCGGCTTGCGTCGGGCATGGAGCACGATCGACGACTCGGCCCGCAGCGGCGGCGCCCCCTCGGCGCCGTCATCGGTGTACTCGGCGGTCAGGGTCAGCACGCCCGGTCCCGGCCCAGCGGGCGACCCCGTCGGCTCGGCCCGGAAGAACCCGCGAGTCCCCGGCACGGGGGCCGGTGTGTCGTCCTGGGCGAGTGAGAGGATCCAGTCGACCATCAACCTGGTCTGGCCTGTGTCGTGCTGCGGGTGCGGGGGCATTGGCTGGTCTCCCCAGACTCCTGCCCCGCCCGAGACGATTTTCGAGGCGAGCCGCTCCCGGGCCTCGGGATCCTCCGCATACTTCCTGCCGACCTCTCGGTAGGGAGGCCCGGCCGATGCGGCCCTGGTGGTGTGGCATGAGAAGCAGGTGGTCTTCCGCATCAGTTCGAGCCCGGGATGGGCGGCCGACCCGGAGGCCAGGTCATCACCCGGATCGGCACGTCGGCTGAGGAACGCGCGGTTCAGCAGCACGCGTCCCGGAGCGATCGCCCCCTGATCGGACGAGCCGTCCTCCGAGTCGGTCACCCGGATCTCGTATCGGATCGTCTCTCCCGGGTCGAAGAACGAGCCATGGACTGGGGACACCAACGTGACCGACGGCGGGGCGTTGCCCACGCGCACGGTTGACACGGCCGAGGAAGAGGCGCCGGAGCGGTCGGTCACCACGACGGCAACCCGGTGGCTGCCTGGCTCGTCGAAGGTGAACTCGGCCAAGGGGCCGGACCGATCGGGAGCTGGCCGGCCGTCGACCTCCCAGGCGAACGAGAGTACGTCATCGGGATCGCGGTCTGAGGAGCCGGTCGCATTCATCCGAACCAACAGCGGGTGCTTCCCGGCCGGAGGATCGGCGGCCAGTCTCGCCTCCGGGGCACGGTTGCCGCGGCGATAGACGAGGCGGACGACCTGGGCGTCGGTGTTTCCGTACCAGGTGTCGCCGTATTCGAGCAGGTAGAGTGTCCCATCGGGCCCGATTTCCATGTCGATCGGCTTCCGGAACGCCATCGCGGGGAGGAACGGCTCGACCGAGGCGAGCTCGCCCGCCTCATCACGGCGGACGATGTGGATCCAGTTGCGCGTCCATTCGTAGATAAAGAGCACGCCATCGAGTTCGTCGGGTAGTCTCAGCGGGGAGTTCTGGAACCCGTCGGCGTGATAGACCGGGCCTGCCATTGCAGACCGTCCGCCGCTTCCGAGACTCGGAAATCGGTTCGACGGGCCGGAGGGGTACCACAGGTAGGCCGGCCGCGGCGGGGGCAGCTCGCGAGCTCCGGTGTTGTTGGGCGAGTCGTTGACGGGCCGGGCCGGGTCGAAGGGAGGGCCGGCGGTGCGAGTCGCGAAGTCGAAGTCGCGGTACGCTTCGTTCGGGCCGACGAACATCGGCCAGCCGAAGTTGCCGGCCTGGGGAGCCCGGTTGAACTCGTCGTAGCCGTTGGGGCCGAGTCCCAGGTCGAGCTGGATGTTCGGCCCGACGTCCCCCCAGTAGACGCATCCGTCCCGGTCGTCGACCGTCACCCGGAAGGGGTTTCGGCAACCCATCGCGTAGATCTCCGGCCGGCCCCGGGCCGGGTCGTCGAACAGGTTCCCCTTGGGGATGGTGTAGGTCCCGTCCGGCTCGGGGTGGATCCGCAGGACCTTCCCCCGGAGATCGAAGCTGTTGGCGCTGGTGCGCATCGCGTCGAAGTTCTCGCGGCCGGGGCGACGGTCGACCGGCAGCTCGGGGATCGGCGGGCAGTTGTCGCCGGTGCCGATGTGGAGGTTCCCAAGGCCGTCCATGTGGAGCCCGCCTCCCATGTGGACCGCGCCGCCGGAGTCGATCGGGTAGTCGAGCAGAGGGACCTCGGAGGCGAGGTCGAGGCCCGCGTCCGCGAGGGTGAACCGCGAGAGTCGCATCGTCTCCGGCGCGTCCTTCGGGCAGAAAAAGAGGAAGATCCCGCCAGTCCGCTCGAACTCGGGATCGCGTGCCAGGCCGAGCAGGCCGACCTCACCGTAGAGCGCGACCGGGATCGTGGCCAGGTCTTCGACCGTGCCTGTGCCTGCCGATGCCCGCCGCACGCGGCCTGCACGCTCAATGAAGAGCACGTCCCCGCCCGGCAGCACTTCGAGCTGGATCGGGTCCTCGCACCCGGCGGCGACGACCTGCTTCTCGAACCGGAGCGGGTCGTACTCAGCGCCGGCGGGCATGGCGGCGGCGAGGGCCGCCATCAGGGTGACGAGGACCGAGCGCCGTCCGGAGGCGATGTGCTGGGGTTTGATGAAGGTGCGGTCACGCGAGGCGGGCTTCATGGCTGATCTTCCTCGTTCGGGCAGGTCGCGGATTCCACCCTGCGATTGAGTTCGGGGCCCCTCGGATTTATTGAAGACGGGGCGAGCGTCGGGGGTTCTTCGGACCCGAGGCCGAACCGACGGGACACGATGCATTGGGCAGCAAATTCTCGTGGTAGACGTCCCGATCGATCGGGATTCCGGTGTCTCTGACCGGCCTGGTCGCCGGAGACGGCAGAGTTCGAGTCGGGTCCGGAAGCGACTGAGGATCGCCCTCACGGTCGACCGTCCGTGTGGCGGTGACTTGCGTGCTCGAGGGCGTCACCGCGGGGGACCTCTCTCCGGGCGCTCGAGGGTGTTCGCATCAGCCGGTTCGCTCCCTCACAGCCTGACCGATGGCATCGAGGCTCGTCAGGCGCATCTCCTGATACTCCCGGCAGGCGATGACGCCGGTGGCCCCGGCGTCGAAGGCCCGATGGACGGCGGTGATGAGCCCCTCCGGGTCGCTGTCGAAGAGGCGGCGCGGGGAGGGCGGATCGGGCATGTACATGGGAACGTCCATCGCGATGCCGGGGTAGACGGCGCATCGGCCGTCGGCGCCCTCGACGAATCGACTCGTCTCACGGCCGACGTAGTCGGGCGAGAAGCCGCGGTGAATCAGCTCCTCGAAGCGGGGCTCCCGCGACGGGTCGGTGCCGGTCAGTGCGTGGAAGAGGTCGAGTGCCCTGGGCCCCGAGAGCTCCGAAAGCAGGGCCTCCCGCTGCCGGTCGATGACCCAGAGCCGGGTGCGAGGCCCCATGATCTCGTGGTAGGTGACCGGCTTGAGGAAGTCGACGTCGGCGGCCATCCGGCCGATGTTGCAGGCGGCGCGGTGGAAGATGTCCCACGAGGTTTGCTGGTGGTCGATGTGCCGGCCGAAGGTCGCCCCCGGCCGAGCGGTCCTGACGGCGCGGCCGACGTGGGCAACGAACTCGTCGAAGGCGGTGGCCCACTCGCGTTCCCAGGCCAGCAGCTCGGGGTACTGGAAGAAGACTCCGAGTAGGGCGCTGATGACTCCCCCCGCGGGCCGATCGCCAGAGGCGGCGTTCGCTCGCCATGTCCCGAGCGCCCGGAAGGCGATGCGGGCTCGATCGACGTCGACGCCCGCGTCGGCCATCCGCGCCAGGCAGTGCTCGCAGAAGCACCAGGCGGGCTTGCCGTTCTGGACCACGTCGAGCAGCGGACCCGGCCGTTCGGCGCCGATCATGAAGCCATCGAGGTCGTTGTTGCCGACGACGTCGGCGGCGGCCCGGGCCCAGAACTCGCGGAAGTCCGGATTGTTCAGGCAGCCCTCATCGCTCGGGCGGCCGTCGAGGTCTACCTGGCGCACCGCATTCCAGCCGGGGATGCGGCCCTTCGTTTTCGAGCCGCTCGGGACGAGGATGCGGGCCATCCGCTTGATGCCCCGCCGGCGGCAGGGCTCGATGAGGTCGGCGAAGAGGTCGCGGCCAGCGTGCTCGGCCTCGGGAGGGTCGTCGGCGAAGCTGAGCGGAAGGCCGTCGTAGAGGCCGGGCGTGGGCCGGGCCCAGATGCGGCGGAACGTGCGTCCCCTCGGATCTCGGGGAGCGACGCCATGGTCGGGGGCCAACGTCTCGAGCGGCACGTCTGCCGCGGCGGCAAAGAGGTGGCTGTAGATGAGAAGCGTGTTGATCTCGGCCCGCTCGACGTTGTCGAGGACGCGGTCGATCCCCTCGTCATAGAAGCTGTGCGGCTGGACCTGGATGCCGACGAACGGCCGGTCTTCGGCCGAGCGTGCAGGTATCGCCGCCGCGGGGGACGCCGCGGCGGCGGCGCCACCCAGGAGGCCGAGGAAGCTGCGGCGGTCGATTGCCGGGCCGGGGTTGGGGGTCATCGCGAGCCTCCAACGGCCTTGTCCGACCGCAGGGTGACGAGAGGGACGGTTGCGCCCGGGCGGATGGGGCGGTCAGGTGAGCAATTCATCGAGCACCCCCGTGCTGTCGGCGAATCGGGGCACGTCCACGCCGCCGAGCTGCGCGAGGGTCAGCCAGAGATCGGCGAGCGGCCGATCGCCCTCGTAGTGGAGGTGCCTGCCGGGCGTGAGGGCACCGCCGGCTCGCCCGGCGAGGAGGACCTGGAGGTCGCGGTAGTTGTGCGAGTCGCCGTCGCTGATGCCACTGCCCATCGCCAGGACGCAGGAATCGAGCAGCGTCCCCTCCCCCTCAACGATGCGGCCGAGCCGGGAGACGATTGAGGCGAACTGATCGACGTGGAACCGGTCGATCTGCGCGAGCTTCGCCTTCGCCTCCTCGCCCTTGGTGTGGGTGAGGACGTGGTGGTTCTGAGGCGTGTCGAAGACGTCGTGGAACATCCGGGGAGAGTCCCATCGTTCCGGGTCGACGACCAGCGTGGCGACCCGGGTGCGGTCTTGCTGGAAGGCGAAGACGATCAGGTCGCCCATCAGGCGAAGGTACTCGCCCCGATGGTCGGGGATGCCGCTGGGCCGATCCAGGGGGGGCGGCCCGTCTCGGCGGTCGGATCGCTCAGCAAGCTGGATGCGACGCTCGGTGGCGCGGACGCTCGACAGGTATTCGTCGAGCTTGCGGCGGTCGTCGAGGCCGAGTCTCCGCCCGAGCGACTCGGCATCGTCGCGGATTGCGTCGAGGATGCTACCCCGGCTGGGATCGCCCGGACCCTGGCCGAAGAGGCGGTCGAAGACGGCGCGGGGGTCCTTCTCGACGTTGGCGGCATAGCCGGGCCCGTACCAGGAGATGCACTCGAAATACTTCGTCTCCTTGTTGTCGGCGAAGTCGTTGCAACTCAATTCCAGCGACGGGAGCGGTGTGTCACGGCCGATCGAGCGGGCGAGGAACTGATCGAGCGTCGTGTTGGTCGGGAAGCCGCCATCGAGGGTCTCGGCGGGCGGCGAGCTGGTCAGCCAGCAGGAGCCACACTGAGCGTGCACGCCGGTGCCCGGGACGAACGCGCGGTCGAGCCCCGTCACCAGCGTGACATGCGCGCGCACGGGTGCCAGCGGTTCGAGCGCCGAAGTCAGCTCCCAGCCCGTGCCGGTTCCTTTGGGGACGAACGTTGGCTGAGAATAGCCGTTCGGCGTGTAGAGGAATGCGAACCGAGCCGGGTGCGCCTGGGGCACGGCGGCCCGAGTCCGCCGCGGGGCCATCGCCTCCAGCCAGGGCAAGGCGACGGCCACGCCCAGCCCTCGCAACAGGGTGCGACGCGAGACGGGTCGGCTCAGGGCAAAGTTCATGGTTCCTCCGCTTGATCGAACCGAGTATTCCGCACATGTCGGAACGGGTACGACTTCACGATCTCGACGACAACCCGGCGCAACCGGGAGTCCTCCTCCGCGGCGGCCGCGACGATCTCCGCGACGGCCGGACGGTCATAGACCTCGAGCTCTCGGCCGATGGCATAGCTCAGCAGGTGCTCGACGAAGCCGCGGACGAGGGCCTCCCTGTCTTCCAGGAGTGCCTGCTTGAATCCGGCGGTTCCGTCGAAAGGCCGACCGTCCCAGGATCCGCTGGCGTCGACCGGCAGGCCGCCGTCGGTCTCTCGCCAGGCGCCGATCGGGTCGAAGGCCTCCAGCGCGAAGCCGGGCGGGTCGAGCCGATTGTGGCAGGAGAAGCAGGCCGGTTGGCTGCGGTGCTGCTCGAACCGTTGCCGGATGGTCTCCGGCTGCTCGGTCGCCGGTGCGTCCTCCTCGAGCGCGAAGGCGATCTTGGGCTCTGCAGGGGGGCGGTTCAGGATCGTCTCCAGCAGCCAGGCGCCGCGCTTCACTGGGCTGGTGCGTGTGGGCAGCGATGTGACGACCAGGGGACCGGCCATCGTCGGGTAGCCGCCTCGGGTCCGATCGGGCAGGCGGACCCGCCGCCAGGTCTTGTTCGGATCCCCCTGCTCGGGACGCTCGCGGTTCGACATTCCGTCGCCCTCCGCATCGCCGGGACTCACCGGGGATGAAGGCTCGTCGAGCCCATAAAGCGCCCGCAGCCGGCCGTTGACCCACGTGTAGTCGGCATCGACAAATTCGAGGATGCTCCGGTTTTCGACCAGGACCGTCTCGAACAGCAGGAGGGCCTCGATCAGCATCGCGCCGTGGAGCGTGTCCTTGCCCTGCGGGCCGGCGTAGAAGCGCTTGAACTGCTGCCGATCCGGCTTGGCGGTGTACAGGCCGTCGAGCCGCAGCCACTGGGTCGCGAACGACTCGCCCAGCTCGCGGATGCGAGGATCGTCGAGCATGCGGAGAGTCTGCGCTTCGAGCGTGTCGGGGTCGGTCAGCATGCCTCGATCGGCCAGCTCAAGCAGCAGATCGTCGGGGGTGGAGGCCCAGAGGAAGAAGGCGAGTCGAGACGCCAGCTCATGGTCGTCGAGCGGGCGGACCGCCGGACGATCGGGTTGCCACGGCTCGGCGAGGTAAAGGAAGCTCGGCGAGGCGAGCACCCCGGCCAAGACGGATCGCATTGCGGAGGGGAAATCGGCCCCGGCCACTGCGGCCTCGTCGAAGATTGCGAGGAAGCGCTCGATCTCGGCCGCGCGAACAGGCCTGCGAAAGGCCCTCGGTAAGAATTCTTCGAGCCGATCGCGGGCCTCCGATCGTTTCTCGGCCATCGGCGTTGGTTCGGCAGATGGTCGGGGATCGGCCTCGGGTTCGGGCTGACTGCCCACGGTGTGGGGAGGAGTTAGGAAGGCGATGTCGTCGAGGAGGACATAGTCGCCGGTGAAGCGCGTCCCGTCGACCGTCAAGGCCTCGATCGTCTCCCCCGGGGGGGCCTGAAAACTGAAGAAAGTATTGCCGCCGGGCCCCTCGGCAACCGTGTGTTCGAGCGTCGTGGAAGCGCCTCCGCGGACGTGGGCCGTGATCGCGACAACCCCGCCGGCGAGGGCCCGGCCGAGGACGACCACCCCCAGAGCCGTCGGCCCCTCGCTCGACGGCTCGTCCTGGACTTTGAACCGGATCGTGAACCGTTTCTCCCCCTTTGTGTGATTGGTCAGGAGCGTCGAGCCGGAGGACTCCTCGGCGGTCGTGAATGAGGCGAGCCAGAGGTCAGCGTCGCCGGTGAGCTGAAGAGACCTGCCTCCGTCGGGTCCGAACGCAACGGATAGGCCCGATCCCGTCGGCAGGACGAGGCTGGACGTCTCGGCATCGAAGACACCGCCGTGGGACGTCTCGAAGGCTGAGGCAATCTCCCGACGGAACTGCTCTTGCGGGATCGCGCTACCCTCGGCCTGGTGCCCGACGTTCCGGTGGGGCGCGAGGTCTCGGGCCGCGGTAACGACCGGAACTGCCTCCCTGTGCGGCAAGGAGGGGGCGTTGGGGTCGGCGACCAGGGCGCGAAACGCTGGGCTTTGTTCAGGCAGATTCGGGCTGTCGACGATCTGCCGGGCCAGGTTGACGTAGTTCTCCAGGAGCAGCGGCGAGACGTTCAAGGCGTCGCCACGGTTGCGGTAGCCATGCTCGGCGCGGTTGTCGGGAGGGAGGCCGGCGGAGGGAAGGAGGACCGGGTATTTTGCGCCGAACTCCCGGGTCGTCGTGAGGATCTGTTCCCCCATGCGGTGAGCGTCGGGTCGGAAGTAGCCCTTGTTCACCGGCAGCCGATCGGAAAACATGAAGACATCGGTCTGCAACCCGAACAGGTCGCGGATGGCGTTGTTGTACTCGAGGCGGGTCATGCGGCGGAGGACGGGTTTGCCTGGGTCTCGGGCACCGAGGCGCGGGTCGGGACGGGCGGCGATGTCCTCGATCCAGACCAGGAGCTGTGCCTGCTCCTCGTCGGTCGGCCGATCGGCACGGTCCGGAGGGGGCATCTGATCGGCCTCGACCTTGTGGAAGACCTGGCTCCAGATCGACCGGTCGCGGAGGACGTCGTCCTCGCTGCGGAAGCGGTCGAGATCGACCCCGGCGACGGCCCCCTCGCCGCCCGAGTGGCAGTCAAGGCAGTAGAGTTCGAGGAGGAAGCGGATGTCTTGCTCGAAGTCAGCAATGCGAGGAGGCTCTTGACCGTCGAAGGCTGCGGAGACCGGTGGAGCGGAGGGCATGCCGACCCCGGCAAGCAAGGCAATCTTTGCGAACCCCCGGATCCTCGTGACGGAGGCGATCCGACCTCGACCTCGACCGCGACTCGTCAGGTTCATCGCCCTTGGCTCCGCTTCGAGGACTCGTTCTGGAAATACGTCCGCACGAAGAACGCCTTCCACTCGCGGATGTGGTCGACGATCGCCTGCCGCGCCACGGCCTCGTCGCGGGCCTCGAGGGCTCTGAGGATCCGGAGGTGTTCGTCATGCGCGTGCTGAAGATCGGTCACGCAGGTGTGCTGACGGTTCAGGGCAAGGTGAAGCCGGCGATACCGGCCGATATCGCGCGCGAGCCGACGATTGCCGGAAGCGTCGGCGATCCGGGAGTGGAAGGAGTCGTCGTGCTCAGCCCAGCGCTGGACCCAACCTGGCTGCTCCCAGGAAGACGCAAGGTTGTCCAGCTCGGAACGGAACGTGAGCAGCGTGGGACGGTCGATGCGGGAGGCTGCGAGCGCCGCGGCCTCGCCCTCAAGCAATGCCCGCATGTCGAAGAGCTCGGCGACCTCCCGATCGTTCGCCGACGCAACGGTTGGCCTGTGATTGGCCCGCTGCGTCACCAGGCCATCGCCGATGAGCTGGAGGACGGCGTCGTGAACGGGCGTCCGGCTGATCGCGAACTGGCGAGCTAGGGCCTGGACCCCGATCGGGTCGCCCGGTGCCAGTTGCCCGGAGATGATCGCATTCAGGATCGCTTCGTAGGCCACCTCGGAGAGACGAGCCTCGCCGGGAACTCGTTGCAGCTTCAGGGACGTCGTCATCCGCGGGTGTCACTCGGAGGAGTTGAGGTTGCGCGACCCGCAGCACCACTGGCCGACTCCGCACCGGGGCCGGATCGTAGGCTCATGGTAGCAAAGTGCATTCACTTTGCAAGAGCCTGCATGTTGTCTTTGGGGAACATCATCACGCGTGACTGAACTGGACCTCAGCAACGCGTTAAAGACTGGGGGATCGAGCCGATCCTGAACGGGTCTTGCATCAAGGAGCAGAACCCCGGCCTGTTTGCTGCGGGAGCGCCGCATCAGGAGGCATGTTGTCACCGCTCGGCCCAATACCGGCATTGCGCGACAGTCGAACTTATGGCTCAATTCGAACGGAGCAATCGGGCCGCAAGACTCAACCCAGGCGGCACATGGTGCGTTGAAGGTGCTGGGACGTGATGGGCCAGCGCATGCAGAAAGGGGAATTGGAGACGTCCTGATTGCCTGGGAGCAGCATCAGGGCGACGATGACCGTAGCAGGACCGGAGAGCACAGAGGCTTGCTAAGAAACGACGACCTCGTCGATGAGTGCCGTGTTGTCTCCTCCGAGCCGGTTGGTGCCGATGATGAAGAGGAGTCGGGGCCTGGCGTCGGGGACGGTGAACGGGGCGCTGGTGAACCGGACGAAGCGGCCGTCGGCGGAAGGCGAGGGGGTGAAGGTGCCGATCAGTCTCCGGCCGAGGCGGACCTGCAGGGTCTGACGGTTCACGGTCCCGTTGTCGAGGAGGCGCTGCGCGACCAGGAAGCTGACGGTGTGCTCCCGATTCGGTTGGAGCCGCACCAGCTGCCGGAGGTGTCCCCGACCCCGGATGAAGGCGACCTGAGAGCCGGCCGGCGTCGGGTTATTCTTCGCCAGGGGGCTGCCCGACTGGGCGATGCCGGAGAGCCGGGCGAACGCCCAGGAGACTCCCGGTCCTCTGGGAGCGACGACGAAGTTGCGGCGGGTCGACCGGATGGGATGTTCGAAGCCATGGTTCCTGGCCGCCGAGGGCGGAGGGGGAATCACTCCCGCGTCGATCCGGACGGGGATCGGCGTCGAGACGCTGGGCATGTTCTGGCTCAGGACGATCTGCGGGAGGTCGCCCGAGACCGGGCCCTTGAAGATCAGCGTCGTGCCGGCCGGGATGAACCCCGGCGAGAGGATGGAGGCCCCGACCTGACCTGAGCCGGGGTTGTTGATCTGGTTGTAGAGCTTCAAGGCGTCGGGGCCGATGAAGGTCACCATGGAGGACCCGGCGTATGGGAAGCCGGGCGGGACGACGCTGATTGTTGCCATGGTTTCGAGCGCGCCCCAAGGGGTCGTCGGGAACCACTGATTCGGATTCCCGAGGCCGCCGGTTCCACCGAAGCCGATGTTCAGGTTGTTCGGGAAGTGGTTGCCCGTCCCGTCGGCCGCGAGCAGCGGACCGGTCGCTGTCGGGTTGGCCACGTCGTCGTCGACGGAGAAGCCATAGGCCGACATCCCCTGCACGACGTGAACGAACCAGACATACGGGTCGAGGTTGTACACGTTGAAGAGCTGGCCGCCCATCGGAGTGCTCGGCGCCGGGTACCACTTCGACTGGTCCTTGACTTCGTTGAAGTCGTAGACCCCGCGGAGGATCGATTTGACGATGTCCCGCGTCTCGCCCACGAGGGTCGGCCCCCAGGGCTCTTCGTAGCCGGGGAGCTTCGCCCAGAACTCAATGACTCGGGAGACCAGGTTCATCGCGTCGGGCAGGTATGGCGAAGGCGGCGGGTCGACCGACTGGGAGGCGATCGCCTGGTAGACCGATCCGGCGAAGAGCCGGGCCGTCTCGGCCTCATCGGGGCCAAAGGTCAGCGGAAACGTCTGGGTGTAGGCTGGGTCGTACGGGAACATCGTTGGCTTGCCGAAGGCATACGCTCCGGGTGTCGCCGCGTCGACGTCGAGGATCTGGCTGAGGTGGATTGTGGTGCCGTCGATGCTCAGGATCGTGGTTCCCACAGAAACCCCGGGGCCGGTGACGGTCATCCCGACGGCCAGGGGGACGGTCGGGGCGGTGGCGAGCTCGAGCCGGTTGGTGACGTAGGTGGTGGTATTGCCGCTGCCCGGGATCGGCAGGAAGACGGGCGTGGCCTGAAGCGAAAGGCCGGCGAAGTCCTGGTACTGCTGGACATAGTACTGCGCCCACGAGTACCAGAGGTTGGTGATCGCGGTGATCGCGTAGTCGGCCGGGGGGCGTGGGAAGACGTAGGAGATTGGCTGGCCGGTCGGAAGGCTCTTGCCCTCGTCCAGCGCCACGGTGACCTTCCCGCCCCCGATGGCGGCCGTCGCGGAGGCGCCCGTGCCGCCTCCGCCGACGAGGCTGACCGTCGGCGGAGCGGTATAGCCGCTGCCGAAGCTGGTCAGGCCAATGCCCGTGATCACGCCATCATCGCTGACGAAGGCCACCGCCTTGGCACCCTGGCCAGCGCCGCCGGAGAGGACCACCTGAGGCGGATCGGCTTTGCTGTAGCCGCTGCCGCCATTGGTGACGGTGATGGCCTGGACCGAGTCGGTGGCGTCGTAGCTCAGGACCTTTCCCAGCACCTCCGTCGATGGCGCGATGGTCAGATTGACCGTCTCTCCGGCGGAGAGCATCGCGCGTATCGTCTGGACGAAGGCTGCCCGCTCATCGGGGGCCAGGACCAGCGGCAGGACCGTGGCCTGCGGGTCGGTCAGAATGACGCCGCCAGCCCTCGCGGCGATCGGTCCGGTCCCATTGCTCGTCAGCATCCAGCGGTTCGGGTCAAAGCTCGAGGGATGGACGATCTGGCCCTGCTTCGACAGCGGGCTGTCGTCGAACAGGTTCGCACCCGACGGGATGACCGTGTCCCCCCCGGGCGGGGCGAAATAGGACGGCCAGCCGGGTCGGTCCGGGCCGAAGTAGGCCCCGATGCTGGCCGCCCCTCGGTTGGCGACAAAGTCTTCGATGGCGGCCTGGAACGAGGTGGTGTCGCGGTTGGTCGCCAGCCAGCCGAAGTCCTGGAGACCGAAATACTTCGGCGGGGTCTTGGGGTCCTGGGTGTTTCCGAAGGTGATGGGGACGTCTCCGGCGGCCATCGAGACTGGATACACCATGTTATTTACATACGAGACGTCGTAGTTGAGCAGCGGGAAGGTCTGGTTCGGGTCGGTGATGAACTGGGTGAGGTAGGGATCTCGGAAGGTGATTTCGGTGAGCTGAGCGGGGGCGTCGTCGGGCACCGTTTTGGGCGGGCCGTTGAAGAAGTAGAACATGACCAGCGCGTCCTGGCCTTCCGGGAAGCCGGAGCTGTCCTGGACCCAAACGCTGCCGCTGACCGGCACGGCCCCGGCGACCGCGATCTGCGCCGTCGCCTCGTAATTGAACAGGTTTGGTGAGTCGGAGGTGAGGTATTCGCCGGCAGTGGCCAGGTAGAGATTGTTCCCGTCCCAAAGGACCAGCGGCACCTGGAGGGTGATCGACGCTCCGGCTGGCAGCCCCAGATATTGCGAGCCGTCCTGGTCGGCATAGCCGACGTACTGGCGGAACTCGCGGTCGGTGAGGTCCTGAGGGTCGTAGAACGACCCCTCGCTGGAGTTGGGATCCTTGCCGAAGTTACCGCCCCGGAGGAAGGGGTAGATCATCTCGGCCGAGTTGTTCTTGATCGTGATCGTCTTGGCGGCACCGGCCGCCTGTGGGGAGGGGACGCCGACCTTGCCCGAGGGATTCAGCGGCATCGTCTCGCCGTTCCAGAAGATCGTCGAGAGCGGCACGCGAGGATTCGAGGCGGGGATCGGCACGCCGTCGCTCAGCACGATGCGTTCTTCCAGCATCTGGCACCGAGGTTCAAATGAGCGGCGGCGTCGAAGACGGGAGGAGCGAGAGTTTCGCCGGGTCTGGGATTCACTGCGATCGGGGACCATGGAGTCAGCCCTTCGAGATGCCGCGGGATGTTGAACCGGCAAGGTGCTGCTGCCGAACGCGGCATTGAAGGCGGACGGCACGGAGTTCTTCGGGCGAGGACGTCCGCGTCCCTTCTCCGAATCCACTTTCCAGCGATAATGAACGTTGCACGATTCTTTCTGATTTTCAATAGATATCTCAATTTCAGTGATCAATTCGATCCGTCGTTTCGCCCGGATTGACTTTTTAGGTTGGGACGTTCTTGTCCGAGAAGGGCAGGTTCAAGCCTGTCTAGAGGGACCGAATGCGTTCCGAATCGCGACCGGGTTCGGCCAGGTATGTCTGGACGACCCGGTCGAGGTAACGAATGTGCCGGGGGACGAAGTTGGCCATCCGACCGTGTTTCAGGTGGTCCCAGATCCGCTCGACCGGGTGGAGGTCCGAGGGGTAGCGGGGGGAGGGTCTGCGTCAGGTGATCCGACTGTCCCAGTTGCTGTTGAAGTCCGCGAGGATGTCGAGATCCAGTCCATACGGCGTCAGCTCGCGTTTGAACTTATCCTTGCCGGAACCCCCGTAAAGGTGGTCGATGGAGCCGTCGAGGCCGCCGTGGAGGTAGTCGTCGCCGGCTTCCCCGTAGAGAACGTCGATCCCGGTCTGGCCGTAGAGGTGATCATTGCCGCTGCCGCCGTAGAGGTGATCATTGCCGCTGCCGCCGTAAAGGAGATCGTGGTCGGCTCCGCCCCAGAGTTTGTCTGCCCCCGAGCCGCCGTGCAGGTCGTCATTCCCGTTGCCCCCCTCGAGCCAGTCGTTGCCGCCGTCGCCGAAGAGGTCGTCGTGTCCGTCCTCGCCGTAGAGGTTGTCGTTCCCGGCGCCTCCTTTCAGGGTGTCGTTTGAGGGGCCACCTTCGAGGCGGTCATTCCCGTCGTTACCGTAGAGGTGATCACTCCCGCCACCCCCTCGGAGCGTGTCCTGGCCGGCATCGCCGTGGATCAGGTCATTGCCGCCCTCTCCCCAGATCACGTCGTCACCGTCGCCGCCGTAAATCGTGTCGTTGCCGTGGTCGATGGGATTTGATTGCGAGTCCGAGCCGACGTCACCCGCGAGGAAGTCGAGGCCGCCGTGGCCCTCGATGTGGTCGTCCCCCACGCCGCCGACGATGATGTCGTTGCCGCCGCCGCCGATGAGCGTGTCGTTGCCTGATCCCCCGGACAGGGTCACACGCGAGACGCCGGATCGATCGAAGGTGTTGTAGGTCGGGAAGGCGATCGAAAAGTGTTGCTGAGCAAGGTTATTCTTGGCCCGAAACAGATCATCTCCGGCGTATCCCTCGAAGCTGAGGTTGACGGCGACCAGCTGTCCGCTGGCCATTTTCATCCCGGGCAGTTCCAGAGTGTGCTCCTGGCCGGTACCGTCGGTCATCGAGATCCGCAGGTTCGTCTTGCGGGAGAAGCCGTTGCGGTCGTACTCCTCTATGAGGATCGATTCTACCAGGACGGTGTCGTTCCCCTCGGACCCCTCGATCCGGACGTCGCCGTTCGCTTCCTGGAAGATCCCGGTCAGGAGATCCCGGCGTTCCAGGCTTTCCATCCCCACCCGGGGCTTGCGGAGAGGGCGACGGGCTCGCGACGTGTTTGTCTTGCGGGAGTGGAAGAGTCGGCGGGCGAGCTGACGCATAGCAATCTCCTCGACGATGGGTGTGGCCGTTGATGATCTTCCTCGCGACGGCCGCCCTTATCTCTGCGTCTGCCCTAGCGACCCGACAGGTCTGTCGATTTTTTAGGTCCCACTCGAGCCGTCGTGGAAGCGGGTCAGGCCGCGTGCTGTAATAGACCCGGTCTTCAGAGCGGCCTACGCGGGCCGATCCTCGGCGCCATCCCTCGAACCGGGAGACGACCATGGAACCGACGCATTCGAGCATGGGCTCCGTCACCCGATGGATCGGCGATCTGAAGGAGGGTGACTCCGAGGCGGCGTCGCAGCTCTGGAGGCGCTACTTCGCCAGCCTGGTCACTTTGGCTCGCAAGCGGATGGAGGGGCGCCGCCGCTCCGCCGCTTCGGACGAGGAAGACGCCGCTCTGTCCGCCTTCCACAGTCTCTGCCGCGGTGCCGCCCAGGGCCACTTCGACCAGCTGTCCGACCGTGACGACCTCTGGCGTCTCCTGGTCGTCCTTACAACCCGCAAGGCCCTCGACCAGCAGAATCGTGAGCGCCGCCTGAAGCGAGGCGGCGGCCGGGTCTTGCACGAGGCGGAACTCGGTAAGGGTATGGACGATCCGGGCCTCGCGATCGGGCTCGATCGGATCGTCGGTAGCGAACCGACGCCCGAATTCGCCGCGCTGGTCGCCGAGGAGTACGCCCGCCGTCTCGATGCGCTCGATGCCCCGCTACGCGAGATTGCGCTCTGGCGTCTGGAGGGCTACGGCAACGACGAGATCGCGGTCCGGCTCGGCTGCTCGACGCGGACGGTCGAACGCAAGCTCGATCTGATCCGCCGAACCTGGAAGGAGGACTTTACTTGATGAGCCGGGAACCGGAAGAGGACTCGTTGCCGCTGGACGACGCCCGGCGCATCGACGAGTTGTGTGACCGCTTCGAGGCCGAGTGGTCCGCCGGCCGGTCGCCTCGGATTGAGGAACTCTCGGCGAGCGCGGGCGGCAGCTTCCGTGAAGCGCTGCTGCGAGAGCTCATTGCGCTCGAGGTGCATCTCCGCCGTGGTCGCGGTGAGTCGCCGTCCGAAGCGGACTATCATCGCCGCTTCCCCGACCTCGCCCCGCAGGTCATCGAGGCCTTTGCATCCTCTCCGGGAGAGGACACGCATCGCGATGTGCCCGGATTTCCAGAGATGGGGGACGGGGCCGAACCCCCCTGGAACGAACCTCCAGCGTCGAGCCGGTATCGCATCCTCCGGCTGCACGCTCGCGGCGGCCTTGGCCAGGTGTCGCTGGCCATCGATCGCGAGCTCGATCGGGAGGTGGCCCTCAAGGAGATCCAACTCGACCGCGCGGATGACCCCATGAGCCGGGAGCGCTTCGTCCGCGAGGCCGTGCTGACTGCGAGGCTGGACCATCCCGGCGTCGTGCCGGTCTATTCCCTGGGGCGATACCGGAGCGGACGCCCGTTCTACGCGATGCGGTTCATCCAGGGGGAGACGCTAAAGGAGGCGATTTCCCGGTTCCATGAGACGCGCCCGCCGGGTCGACGCGGTCGGACCCGATCGGACGGCTCGGGCAGCGAGGCCCGGACACCGATGTCGACGAGGAGGACCGCGTATTTTGCCGAGGAGCCGTCGCTTTCGGGCGATGCCCCGTTTCCGTCGGAGAACCGGAAGGCGGACGAGGAGGGGCATACCGAGGAACCTCGTGAGCTGGCGTTCCGTCGACTGCTCCGACACTTCGTCGCCGTCTGCAACGCTGTCGCCTATGCTCACAGCCGTCGTGTGATCCATCGCGATCTCAAGCCGGCCAACATCCTGCTCGGCCCGTTCGGCGAGACCTTGATTGTGGATTGGGGGCTTGCAAAGCCGCTTGACGCATCGCTCGAAGAGGCGAGGGGAATCGATGCCGCGGCCACTTCCCCGAGCGACGTCGGGACGCTGCCCGACTCGCTGATCGGGACCCCCGGATTCATGAGCCCGGAGCAGGCTTCAGGAGACCGCGGGCGGCTTGGCCCGGCGAGCGACGTGTACAGCCTCGGCGCCATCCTCTGTACGATTCTGACAGGCCGGCCGCCGGTCGACGTCTCGACGGCTCGGACGGCCATCGACCAGACCATCAACGGCCAGATCAGTACGCCTAGTGCAATCGATCCCGCGACCCCGAAAGCCCTTGATGCGATTGCGCGGAGGGCACTTGCGTCCCGACCCGAGGATCGCTATCCCACGGCTGCGGCCCTGGCCGACGACGTGGAACGATGGCTGGCCGACGAGCCGGTGCTCGCCCATGAGGAGCCGATCCTCGCCCGGGGAAGCCGATGGATGCGACGCCACAGAACCCTTGCCAGCACAGGAACCGTCGCCGTACTGGCCACCCTGGTCGGCCTCGCTCTGATCGTCGCTGTCCAGAACGAGGCCAATGATCGGATCCGAGCGTCGCTCGACGCCGAGCGCAACGCTCGACGTCTGGCCGATCAGCAGTCCGCGCTCGCGCTCGACGCGATCCGCTCGTATTACACGGGTGTCGGCGAGGAAGTCATCCTGTCTCACCCGGAATTCGACGACCTACGACGCCGGCTCCTCGAGTCCCCTCGAAGACTGTTCGCGACGCTCTCTGCGAACCTTGAGGCCACCAGTTTCCCGACCCTGGAGGATCGGTTCCGACTGGCCAGGGCGCGACTCGATCTCGCGCGTCTCAACGACCTGGCCGGTTCGGTCGGTGAGGCCCTTGGGGCCGCGGTCGAGGCCCGGGTGCAGCTGGAACGGCTGGAGGCAGAATATCCCCAACTTCCTGCGCTCGGCGACACGCTGGCCGAGTCGGCCGAGCTTCAGGCCAGGTTGCTCTATCGGCAAGGCCACTCGGAGGAGGGGGCGGAACCGGCACGACTGGCCCTCGATCTGCGTCGCCGCTCCCTGGAACGCGATCCGGCCGACCCGGACCTGCGTCACCGTCTCGCCCGCTCTCATTGGGCCTATGCCGAGCTACTTCGCAGCCAGGGGCAGACCGGTGGCTTGAAACTTCTTGAGGACGGACTCGAACTTGCGGGGCCACTCGTCAAGGAGCAACCCGGTGTCGCCGCCTTCCGGAACACGTTGGCCGACCTGCACCTTTCGCTTGGCAACCTGCAGGGGACACGAGGCCAGAGACCCGACGCGATCATGAACCTTGAGATCGCGGTCGATCAGTTTCGCCAGCTTGTCGGCCGGTGGCCGGACGATACCCATTCCTGGAATCTCGCCCGCGGCCTCAGCGACCTCGCGCTCAATCGGCTCCGCGTGGCGGTCCCTCGCCTGAACCCGGGTCGGCCGCTCGACGCGTCGCAGTCCGGCGAGGTCGAGCGAGCGGTTGCGCTCTGGCGCGAGGCCGAGACGATCCTGGATCGCCTCGTCCGGACGAGCCCCAATCGCACGGACTATCAGGGCCGCCTCTCGGACCTTTACGGCAATCTGGGCGTGGCCCTGGGCCTCCTCGGTCGAGCGGAGGAACTCGAGGCAATGGCACCGAGGACGCTGGCGATCGCGGAGCGCCTGGCGGGTCGCTACCCGGATGATCTCAAGTATCCGTTCGACCTCGCGGTCACGTTAACCAACCTTGCGGTGGGCGAGGCCCGGCGCAATCGGCCGGAAGCGGCGCTGACGCACTTTGAGCGATCCCGGGCGGTGATTGGTCCTCTTGTGGAGCGACACCCCGACAACCCCACGTTCCGCCTGTTCGCGGCGACGAATGACCTGAATCGGGCTGGGCCTCTCCAGGAGCTGGGTCGTGACTCGGAGTCGTTGGCCTCGCTCAAGGAAGCGGAGCGGACCCTGGTCCCGCTCTCTCGCTCGGCCCCCGACGACCCGCGGGTCCGCAACACACTCTCGACGATCTACGAGTCGCAAACGCGGCATCACCTCCGGCTCGGTCAGGCCGACCAGGCCACGACATCCATCTTCGAACGACGAGACCTCTGGCGTGGAACTGACTCGAATCGACTCTATGAGGTCGCCGTCGATTTCGCGAGGTGCGCCTCACAGGTCGATTCCTCGGCGGATGACGCGGGCCATCCCCTCGACGGGCGGGCTCGTCACATTGCGGACGAGGCGATCGAGTCGCTTCGACTCGCCCTCGATGCCGGATATACCGACCTCGGCCAACTCCGATCCGATCCCAGACTCGCGATCTTGCGCTCCGATCCGAGCTTTCTGAAGCTCTTTGACCGTGCGTTTCCGCTCAACCCCTTCGTTTCCGGATCAGACATCCGATAGGAGCAAAGCGAGGCTCGGCGAAGGAAGCTCTGCGGCGCGCGATTGCCGTGTTGGATTATCGCGAGCCCCGACACCCTTTTCCGGACTCGAGGTCGCCTTTTCAAGAGCGATCATCACGGGTACCGATCGAACTCGTGGGCACTTCTGCGTAAGCTTCAATAGCCAGGGCGTTTTTCCTAGAACGGTTTTCGATGGAGCGAAGCGGCTCGCCGGGAACTGGGGGACAGGCACCTCGAAGACTCGGAGCCAGTCCCCATTTCCCTGACCTTTCACAGGCAAACGAATAACGCTTTAATGACTGCGATCGCGTCTTGCTTCTTCCTCGGTGTCGCTGCGGCCAATTGGCGGAGCGCAGAGCTGTCTGCGAGAGTCAGAGGAGGCACAGCCTTCGACGGCCAAAGTCCACGCCCCAAGCAGTTCGAGGAGGCTCCGCCAACCGAGCTCGGCGAGGATGGTACTGAGGCTCTCGATGAGCAGCGGAAGGATGTCATCGGCCAGCACGCGGAGGACGATGGAGTCGTGGGGCTGGAACGAGAGAGTCGGGCGACGATCACGGCGATAGAGCTCTGAATGATTGAAGTGATCATGCCTGTCGACCTTGAAGGCAAGCCTCGGCCCGTCAGCGAGCAGGTCGACCTCCATGACGAATTAGCGGCCCCGGGGGAACTGCAGGGGATGGTCTAGCCAGAATCCCCCGGCGGTCTTAGGGAGCGGTTCGAGCCGATTGAACAGGAATCGCTCGGCGGTGCTGCGGGAGACGTCGTTCTTGGTTGCGGGGGTGGTAGGTACGTCAGCGTCGCGGAACAGCTCGACGAGCTGGGGAAGGGTGGCACCGGCGAGTCGATCCGCCGCCGACTGCTCCAGAACTGCAATGTCCATACGTTTCTCCGCCTGGCCACGGGCTTCTTCTACGCCCAGGGGGTCAAGGGGAACGTTTTCTTCTTCGATCGTGAGCGGACTCGACCAAACCCCTATACGCAGACCGTCTGGGTCTCCGACCTGCGGACAATCTTGCACTTCACCCTCAAACCAAATGCCTCAAGCGCCCCGATCTCGACGAGTTCGTCTCGTGCGATCGCTTCGAGAACCGCCACGACCGCAGGCCCATCGAGAGGTGGGGATTCGGTGGTCGATCAGTCAATTTCGGCCGACTCAATGACTCTCATCGCTTTCCACTTCCCCGATCGAAACCGAAGCGAGAAGCAGACTGCCATCGCCAGAATGTACGCCGTCGCGAAGGCCCACGCCCATTCGATTGCTCCGCTGGACCGGACAAGCAGGTAGGTCGGCACGACCATGATCGGCCAGGCCAGCAGGAACGTTACGATCGAGACGAATCGTGTGTCTCCGGCCCCGCGGAGGGCGAAGCCGAATGTCATGTTTGCACCGTCGGCCAGCGAATAGGCCGCCGCCATCGCCAGCAAGGCCGGCACCAGCTCGGCCACGGCAGCGAAGTGCTCCGGGTCGCCCTGGCCCTCGAAGACCGAGACCATCACGCCGGGAATCGCCAGGTAGGCAACTGCGACCAGTCCCATGTAGCCGACCACCCATCGTAGCCCCGTGTAGGCCGATCGCTCGGCCAGGTCGGGCTGCTCGCCCCCCAGGCGCTGGCCGACGAGGATCGAGACGGCCTGGACCATACCCAGCATCGGCAGGAAGGCCACCATGTTCAGACGGACGGTCAACGCCGTGGCCCCGGCCTGGGCCTCGCCGAGCCGACCGACGAGCTGTACGAAGACGTGAAAGACCAGGACGTCGGAGAAGACCTGAGAGCCGGCCGGAAGGCCGTAGCGCAGGAGCCTCCCGAAGAGCTCACGCTCTGGGCGCCAGCCGGCCAGGGTGCGGAACTCGCGCGCGAAGCGGGGCCGAAGGAAGAGAACGAGCGCAACCGTGGCGGAGACCCATGAGCCGGATACGGTGGACCAGCCGGCCCCGGCAATGCCCCACTCGGGGAAGCCAAGGCGGCCGGAAATTAGGACAAGCCCCCCGGAGATGTTCACGGCGGTGCCAACGACCTCGATGCCCAGCACCGTCCATGTCTGGCCTCTGCCGGAGAAGAAGCCGTTGATGGCGGACATGAAAAGCATGGGCAGGGCGGCGAAGCTCAGGCAGCGAAGATAGGTGACTTCCAGTCCTTGTAAGGCCGAAGTGTGCCCACCCAGGGCGATCAGCGACGGGGCGGCCGGGACCATAAGCAGGAAGACCAGCCCGGCCGCTACAGCGAAATGGATACCCTGCCAGACGGCCGGGCCGACGCGATGATGCCGGCCGGCACCCGTGTACTGGGCGACGAAGGTGGCGACATAGGCGGCGGTGGCCTGGAGCAGGCCGAAGGGGAGCCAGAACCACATCATGGCCGGGAAGGAGGCGGCCATTTCCAAGGGGTCGTGCCAGGCGAGCAGCAGGGTATCGGCGAAGACCTGAGCGGTCATGAAGCTCTGGCTCACGACCAAGGGCAAGGCAAGGGTCAGGAGTTCACGGCTTCCCCCCGGCCTTGATCGGCCGCGACATGCCTCCTCAGGGGCTGAGGTGGTGGCATTGGCACTCTCTCGAATCACAGTCTCTCGACTCATCGGCTGGTCTCTCGCCGGGCGAGGGAGGTTGCCGGGTCGTCCGGCACTCCGGATGGAGGCACAGAGTCGTCGAGAGGTTCGGGGTGTCGCCGAAGTTCTCAATCCCAGGCGGCGGCGCATCTGACCGAAGAACGTCAATATGCCCCCGCTGAACTCCAACTTCAAGGGGCCCCGATCCCTGGTCCCGAAGCCTCCGGTCGGTGGCCGATGAGGCTAACGGCACGCGGTGCTGGGAAGGTGTCAATGGTGTAATCGAGTGAAACCGCGGGGGCTCAAAGTTGTCGAAATCGCTGCGATTTTTCGTATGCGGATGCAATCGCTTACAAATTCGGTTGAACGGTTCAACTTGATCCGAGGCCCGACTCAATGATGAACTCCGCCGTCCCCGATCGGCCCGGTCGCCGGCCGGAAATGGAGGCGACGGGTTTGGGAGAGGAGACAGGGTTGATCAGGGAGTGGTTGGGCGGACTCCAAGGAGCCGGGAAATGCGTCCGTCCTCTCCCACGGCCCAGACCAGGTTGAGACCGGCAGCGTCGACTGCGTGGAACCCGGTGTTGCCAAGGGGTGTCCAGGTTTCGCCTTGATCGAGGGAGTGATCCGATCCGCTCGGGCCAACGGTGATCAGGGATGGGTGTTCGGTTCCTGGAATGACGACCACGGCAGAGCGATAGCCGCCGGGCTCAGCTCCCCGGGGCAATCGCCAGGAGCGGCCACCGTCGGAGGTCAGGGCGACACTCTGGCCGGGTTGGTCGGGTTGTTCAAAATCGCCGCCGAGGGCAACCCCGTGATCGGTGTCACGGAAGGACAGTGAGAAGACACCTGCAGAGGGGGAGTCGGCGCGGATTGGGGTTTGATGAACAGTCCAGGTTTGTCCCCGATCGGAGGAACGGAAGACGCGTCCGCGGCTGGTGCCGAACCAGGCATGATCAGGTCCGAGAACGACGAGGCAGGTACCGCTTGCCGCGAAGGCTCCTTCGCCCGGAAGGGCTTCGGGCATTCCGATGCTGTCAATGCGAGACCAGCTTGAGCCGCCGTCGTTGGTTGTGAGGATCACGAAGCGACCGCCGACCGGATCTCCAAGGACGAGGCCGTGGTCTGCGTCCCAGAAGGCCAGGGCATCGAAGAAACCATCGTGATCCGGGTTGATGAAGGAACGGTTCCAGGAGGTGCCGCCGTCGGTGGTCTTGACGATCTGGGATGATGCCCCCAGGCCGATGGCAAGGGCGTAGGCCCGGTTCGCGTCGAAGGCCTGGATGTCACGGAAATCCAGAAGATCGGCATCGGGAACGGTCTTGCGCTCCCAGGTGTTTCCGCCATCGACGGTGCGGAGGATGGTGCCTCCGGCGCCGCTGGCCCAGGCAATCTGATCGGTCACGACACTGATCCCGCGAAGCCGGTGGGTTGTGCCGGATTCCTGAGCGATCCAGGGGTCCGAGGGTGATTCTGGGAAAAGGAGGCAGACGAGGAACAGGATCGTGATGCACATGAGGGGAGACCTTGGCGGCTTCTCAGTGGCGATGGTCGATGCTGAACAGACGCGTCTTAACGGGAGCAATAGGGGGAGTCAGTCAATGGGAGTGTTTGGTGAGTCTCGGCGGCAAGCTGGGCCTTGAGCGCAATCTCGGTAATGCGGCAGGCTTCGTGCAAGGTCAAAGGAGGAGGTTCCTCACCACGCAACGAATGAGCAAAGCGCGTAAACAGGTCGATCTGAGGGTCAGGGGAGAGCGTCCGAGGCGGTTCCTGCGCGGTAGTCATCGAGAGCTTACGATCAGCCAGAACCAGGTCGACCACGCCGAGCGTTCCAGCGATGCGCACGCGTTCGTCTCCGTGAGTGGGGGCGGACTCGGGACGGAGATAGTCGAGGGTGACAGAGGCCAGACCGCCGTTACGCATGGTGAGTACGAACGCCGCCTGGCTGGCACATGCCGGGAAATCGGGATGAGCTGTGATTCCTTCGTGTCCGCAAATCGAGGTAAACTCGTCGCCTAGAATCCAGTGAAGCCAGTCAAAGGCATGAATGCCGGCCCAGGGGGCAATGCCAGGAAAGGTATCTCGACTGCGCCAGGAATCAGGGCGGGAGCGGCCCCATTTGTAACTTTTCTGGCTGAAGCTCAGAAGCGGATCACCAATGGCGCCAGCTCGGACGACTCGACGGACTGCCGCCAACTCGGCGACGCCTCGCATGGTGTGCATGGGAACAAGGGATGCCCCTGTGTTCTGCGCGAGCTTGAACAGGATCTCAAGCGTTTCGAGATCGATGGCCAGCGGTTTTTCGGCCATAACGGGCAAACCGCGTTCAAGGCAGAGACGTATCCATACGGGGATGCGGTCGGACCGGCCGCAGATCTGCACCACGTCGAGGTGTTCGGCGTCGAGCAAGCGGCGGGCATCCTCGTAACGACGGGTTTGGATCGTCAGGCCGGGGGCATGGTCGAAGGCTCCCGTCGATTCCTCCGGTCCGGCGGGGGCGACCGCCACGAGTACCAGACCGGGAACCCGATCGAGGGCTGGGGCATAGCTTTGCCAGTGTCCAGTCGATCCGATCAAGCCGAGTCGCATGGTGGGCCTCATCGACCGATTCCCCGGATGGTAGAGGGCCGGGGTGGGTTTGGAATGGACTGATCTCGCAGGGAGGATGCAGCAGGACTCGGAAAAGAGTGGGCCTGGCGTCCGTGATCACTCTATCGACCCTGACTGGCCGTTGCCAGTCGAGCACAACCTGCAAGAAAGACGAAGCGGGGATGGAGGCGGTGACTTTCTTCCCGGTGGGCTCCGGGGCATACTGGGACCGAAGTGTTGTGTCGGTCCTGGGCCGCTTCGTCATCGGATCAGAGAGATTCAGACACTCGAAGCGGATCAGGACGCGAAGGTAAATCAATTTCAGGAGGTACTCATGAGTCGCTTGAGTCGCGTTAAGAGATGGATCGGAAGGACGGCGGCAGTGGTCGGAGCGGCGCTGGCAGTGACCATCGCCTCGGGAGACGAGGTTGCTCCCGGGCCTGATGAGCAGCAGTTACCCTTTGCGATGCACTCGGAGATGACGGATCGGCCAACGATCACCGTAGGGCGGTCCGACGCCGATCTGATCGGAACCGACAATCGGGTGTTGCAAGCGGCAGTGGACTATGTGGCGGGCCTGGGGGGAGGTGTCGTATCGATCGGGGAAGGGGAGTATCTGATGCACGACTCGCTCCACCTTCGGAGCGGTGTCACCGTGCGAGGGGTGTACGGGAAGACGGTCTTGCGCAAGGCCAGGGCGGCGGTGTCTCCGCTGGTGCTGGATGGAGATTTCGGCGAGCAACAGATCACGGTGGAACAGCCGTCGGGGTTTGGGGTCGGCCACGGAGTGGCGGTCTGGGACAGCCGAGCAGGAGGGTTCCACACCACCGTCGCTCGGATTACGGGAGGACGCGAAAACACGTTTTCGATTGACAAGCCTTTGATGGCGGATTGCATGGTGTCGAACGGTGCGATAGCTGCCACGGTGTTTCCCGTGGTGAGTGGAGTGGAGATCGAGGGGGCTCGGGTCGAGGACTTGGTGATCGAAGGAAATAAAGAAGAAAATCTTTACTTGAATGGTTGCAGAGGTGCGGGAATCTATTTGTATCGAGGGTTTGGAACAGTGCTCCAGGGGTGCATGGTTCGAAATTATCATGGCGATGGCATCAGCTTTCAACAATCGAATGATGTGTCGGTCATCAATTGCATCAGCGAGGAGAACACACATCTCGGCCTTCATCCGGGCAGTGGTTCGCAACGGCCGGAGGTGAGGGGATGCTTGGCCAGGAAGAACGGGACGGACGGCCTGTTTCTGTGCTGGCGGGTGCGACATGGGACGTTTGAGGACAACGTGCTGGAAGAAAACGGCCAGTTCGGGATCTCGATCGGTCATAAAGACTCAGATAATCTGCTGCGAGCGAATCGTGTGGTTCGGAATGCGGAGAATGGCGTGTTCTTCCGGAACGAGTCGGAAGGGATGTCGCCTCACCGAAATCGGCTGGAAGGAAATGTGATCGAGGATAACGGTCGAGAACCTGGGACAGCGGGAATTCGAATTCGTGGAGAGCCGTCGGGACTGATTTTTGAACAGAATGTGATCCGAGACACGCGTCCCGACGCTGAGCGAACCCAGACGGTTGGGATCCTGGTGGAGCCTCAAGTGGGTCCGATTCACGTGGGATCAAATCGGATCGAGGCGGCCACGGTGATTGATGATCGTCGCGATTCGCTCGACGGCACACCGGACCCTTCGGTACCATGATCGCTTGGGATCACGATGAGTGCCGAAGATAAGAATCAGAAACGTTGCGAAAGCCGCCAAGCAATGAATAGTGTGAATGGGATTCCGCTGGAACAATGCACGCGATTGCGCAATCGCGTGAGCGAGGCCGTGATCCGAGATCGGCTGCTGACGATTGCGTCTCGCTTGATCTCGGTTCCAAGCCCGACGGGGGAGGCCGGAGCCGCGGCGGATGTCCTGGCCGAAATCCTGGGGGAGGAAGGCTTCGCCGTGGAACGCCCCGAGGCCGGACATCCGGCGGCCCCGGCGGTGGTCGCTCGGCTCGAAGGAAAGCGGCCGGGCAAGACCCTTCAGTTCGACGGACACCTGGATACGGTGCATCTCCCTTTCGTGCCGTTCGCGGTGGAAGGAGGTCGAATCCGGGGAAGCGGATCGTCGGACATGAAGGGAGGGCTGGCGGCGGCAGTGGAGGGAATGCTCGCCGCCCGGGATGCAGGGGTGCTGGAGGCGGGGACAATTCTGCTGACCGCCCACGATTTACATGAAGCACCCTGGGGATTCGGTCTGCAGTTTGATCGGATGTTAATGGACGGGATCGTGGGAGACGCGGTCCTGATTCCTGAACCACTCTGTGGACACTTGCCGGTGGCGGGTCGAGGTCAGGCCTGCTGGAAGATCACGATTCGGCGTGACGGCTCGCCAGTTCACGAGGTCATGCGCGATCCCGAAGCGCCGAGAGTCATTCCGGTTGGCGCAGAGCTGGTACGGCGGCTTCACGCGCTGGATGATCGCCTTGCTGGTCAGGTGGACGCAGTTGCCGGTCGGTCGAGCGTCTTCGTAGGACAGTTGCACGCAGGGGAGATTTACAATCAAGATCCGGCGATCTGCTGGTTGGAGGGCACCCGGCGCTGGGTTCCCGGTTGTGATCGGCACGAAGTGGAAGCCGAGTTTCGAGGGATGCTGGCCGAACTGGCCGCGGAGACCGGAACGCAGATCGACTCGGAGTTTCAACTAGTTCGGGATGCATACGCGCTCGATCTCAATTCCACGTTTGTGAGTGTGTTTCAAGCAGCACGTGTCGCAATCGATGGCGAACCCCTGCCGACGGGGCCGAAAGCGTTTGTGGATGACGGGAATAGCGTGTCGGCGCTGGCCGGCGTGCCGAGCATTACGCATGGCCCTTTCGCGGGAGGGCAGCACACGGTCGAGGAGTGGGCTTCGATCGAGGATCTGATGCGTGTGGCCACGCTTTACGCGCTCACAGCAGCCTTGTTCTGTCCCCAAGGATGACAACCTATGGCGACCGCGTCTCAGTCAATGCCCGACCTGATCACCGAAGCCCAGGCGTACGAAGAACGCTTCTTGCGGCAGATATTCGTGCGAGACCAGATGGCGGAGTGGTCGAAACATCCCTTGATCATGGCTCGAGCCGAGGATGTTTCGTATTGGGATGTGAATGGAAAGCATTACCATGATGCCTTGTCGGGCATTTACGTGGCCTCGATTGGACACAATAACCGCAAGGTGATTGATGCGATCAAGGAACAGTTTGACCGCTTGACATTCTCTCCCGCCATGCACGGGACAAATCCTGTGGCGGTGCAATTGGCGAACCTGCTGGCCGAACTGGCTCCTGGTGATCTGGAGGCGGTGAAGTTTCAGTGCGGTGGGTCGGAAGTGACGGAGGCGGCGATCAAGCTGGCCCGACAGTATCACCGGCTGACCGGATCACCGGGGAAATACAAAATCATTAGTCGGTATCAGTCGTGGCACGGATCGACGCTGGGGGCACTGTCGGCGTCGGGGCTAAAGGCCCGAAAAACCGTCAACGAGCCGATGGCGCCGGGATTCCTACACGTGTTCCCGCCAACCTGCTACCGATGTCCATTCGGCAAGACTTATCCGAGCTGCGAGCTCACTTGCGCGACGATCATCGAACAGGTGATCGCGATGGAAGATCCGGAGACGGTTGCGGCGATCATGGTTGAGCCGATCGGGCACACGGGGGGCGTGATCGACCCGCCCGAAGAATACTTGCCGATGTTGAGGGAGATCTGCAATCGTCACAACATTCTCTTGATCTTTGACGAAATTATTACCGGATTTGGCCGGACGGGGCATCTGTTTGCGGCGGAGACATTCGGCGTGGTGCCCGACGTGCTGTGCGTGGCCAAGGGAATGAGCGGCGGCTATGCACCTCTGTCGGCGATGATTTGTCGAAGGCCGATTGCCGATGCGTTCTGGGGACCGATCGAGTCAAACCCCGGTTTTGTGGAGGGGCATACGTTTGAGGGGAACCCGATCTCGTGCGCGGCGGGAATCGCAGTGATCCGAGAGATTCTGGATCGTGACCTTTGCGGCAATGCGCGGGAGCAGGGGGCTCGGCTCCGGGCAGGGTTCGAGCGACTGGCGGAACGTCATGGAGTGATTGGGGACATCCGGGGGAAAGGCTTGTTCCAGGCGATCGAGTTTGTTCGAGACTCGGTGACAAAGGAGCCGCTGCCCGACGCGTTTGGCGTGCGGGTGGGGCGTCGAGCGTTGGAGCATGGATTGCTGTGTCGGTTCGACCCGAACTGGATCGCGTTCGGTCCACCGTTGATCGTCACTGCGGAACAGATTGACTCGATGGTGGCGATCCTCGACCGGAGCCTTGGCGAGGTGCTGGCCGAGACCGGAGCATAAGGGAATTGGGAGACCGGGGCCTTGTTGCACGGCAAGGCCCTGGTCGGTGGGTTCGGGGATCAAGCAAGGATCTCGCGGATTGGCTTGCCGTGGTCGATGTCGAGCCGCTTGAAGCCAGGCACTTCAAGCTTGCGAGAGTCGAGGCCGAGCTGGTGCAGGACAGTGGCGTGGATGTCGGTGACGTAGTGGCGGTTCTCGACGGCGTGGAAGCCAAGTTCGTCCGTCGCGCCATGCACGACGCCGCCCTTGACACCGCCGCCAGCCATCCAGGCGGAAAAGCCGAAGGGGTGGTGATCGCGGCCGTCGCCGTTCTGCGAGCCGGGGGTTCGGCCGAACTCGGTCGCCCAGACGACGAGGGTGTCGTCGAGCAGGCCACGACGTTTCAGGTCTTTGAGTAATCCACCGATTGGTTGATCGACCTGGCCGCAGAGCTTCGAATGGCCCGATTTGAGGCTTGAGTGGGCGTCCCAGGCCCCTGCGCCACCGTTGGAGCCGTGGAAGATCTGGACGAAGCGAACACCGCGCTCGACCAGTCGTCGGGCGGTGAGGCACTGCTGGCCGAAGGTGCGGGTTTCGTCGCGGTCAAGGCCGTAGAGTCGTTGCGTCTCGGGTGTCTCGGAGGCGAAATCGACCACTTCAGGAACAGACATCTGCATGCGGAACGCCAATTCATACGACTTGATGCGAGCGCGAAGCTGGGCGTCGTCGGGGTACTGAACGGCGGAGATGCGGTTGAGACGGTCGATGAGGCTGAAGGCGTCGGCCTGTTCCTCGCGGTAGACGTCGGGGCCAGGGGCGGCAAAGGGGAGGGGATTCTTCGGGTCGATTTCAAGCTGGACCCCGTCGTGCTCGGGACCGAGGTAGCTAGCGCCGTGGCCGTTCAGGCCGCCGCAGCAGTCGGCGATGGGAGTTCCGAGGACGACGAATTGAGGGAGTTCCTCGTTGAGCGAACCGAGACCGTAATGAACCCACGAGCCGATGGTCGGGAAGGGGCCTTCGAGGGAGTGGCGGCCGGTGTGGAATTGAAGCTGAGCACCGTGGTTGTCGTTGGTGGTCCAGAGGGAGCGAATGACCGCGAGATCGTCGATGCAGTCCCCGACCTCAGGCCACCAGTCGCTGACCTCGATGCCACTTTCACCTCGCTTGGAATAGCCGACCTGAAGCGGATAGAGTTCGTGGCGGATGTGGCCGTTCGCGTCGTTCTGGATGGCGATTCGGACGTTCTCGGTATAAGGAGATTCGAGCACGTCCTGATAGGGTGTTTCGCTGATAGTTTTGCCCGCGAAGCGATTCAGGGCGGGTTTGGGATCGAAGCTTTCCAGATGGCTCGTGCCGCCGATCATGAAGAGCCAGATGACGCGCTTGGCCTTCGGGGCGAAGTGAGGGAGGCCGTCGGGCGGGGCCCACGAGCCGAACTCGTCGGCCCGGGCAATGCCGTCGCGATAGAGCATTGCACCAAGGGCAAGGCCGGTGAAGCCCATGCCGAGGTCGGCCAGGAAGGCACGTCGAGAGGTGTTCGGGGTGAAGGGGTTCATGATCGGGGCCTCCCGGACCGCGTGGGCGGTTCAGCGGATCGTGAGGAAGTCGGAGTGGTTCATCAGCACATGGACGAGGTTTTGCCGGGCGCGCTGATGGGGGTCGGTCGAGGGGGGTACGGCACTTTCGGGGCCGCTTTCGAAGGGGGTGAGGGCTTCGGCGTCGGCGAGCCGATCGGGCTGCGTCTGGAGGTAGTTCAGGCAGGCGTCGCGTTCCTCGGGGCTTGGGGCGCGGCCGAGAACCTGCTCGAAGGCGAGGGCGATGAAGGAAGGGTCGGTGTTCTCGCTCAACTCCTCCGAGAGCTTGCCGGCGAGGAGCCGGGCCTGGCCGAGGGTCAACGAACTGTTCGAGAGCGCAAGCGCCTGCTGAGGCGCGACGCTCACGTCGCGACGGTAGCAGGAGGTGACGTTGGCCGAGTCGAAGAGTTTTAGGAACGTGGACCGCTTTTCCTTGGCGTGTCGGAAATAGAGACTTCGGCGCGGGGTGTCAAGGGCCGACTCGGGAGCAAGGTCGGGTCCGCCGAGTGTGGGGTCGAGCGATCCGGCAACCCGGAGCACGTTATCGCGGACCAATTCCGATTCCATCCGACGGGGGTTCATGCGCCAGAGGAATCGGTTTTGGGAGTCGATGCGTGTGTTCGGGTGGTCGGGGTCGGACCAGGACTGCATCCGATAGGCTTGCGAGGTGACGATCAGGCGATGCAGATGCTTGAGGCTCCACCCGGATTCGATCAGCTCGACGGCAAGCCAGTCGAGCAGCTCGGGATGCGAGGGGGCAGACCCGTTGATGCCGAAGTCGAAGACGGACTCGACGAGCGGTTCGCCAAAGTGGCGCATCCAGATGTGATTGACCGCAACGCGAGCTGTGAGAGGGTTATGCCGATCGGTGATCCAATGGGCCAGGGCAAGACGCCTGCCGGTGCTGGTCGCGGGTCGTACGGGACCGAATGGGGAGTAAGAGGAGGGCAATGGGCCGTCGAGGGCCCTGGCGGCCTCGTCGGCGGCGTTGATTGCGTTGGTGAGTGTCTTCTCGGCAGCGGTGACGGCCTGGGCGGTCTTGGGGTCGTCTTCGGACAGTGCGGCACGGGCGTCGGCGAGTGCCTTTTCGGCGAGGAACTTGTCGCGTTCGGCCCGAGCCAGGGTGGCTCGACGTTCGGACAGGCCAGCACGGATGGTCAACAGTTCAATCTGGCGAGTGTCGGGGTCGTTTGCGTATCGGGCGTCGTCGGCTGCGAGGCGAGCCTCGACGGCGTCGAGGTCGGCCAGGGCGGCTTTCAGCCCTTGTTCGGAGAGCCGGAGGGGGGAGAGGGGAGCCTCCGAGGTTTCAGGATTCTCTTCGGCAGAATCGGCCTGTACCTGCTCCAGCGCCGTCCGAGCGGTTTCGACGGCAGCTCTCGCGCTGTCGAGCGTTTCGCGGCGCACGTGATCGCGGAGACCAGGATAAAAGGCGGTCGATGGTAACGAAACGGAGGAGATTTCAGGACCCTCGCCAAACATCCGAGGGATGGCGGGTTCGAGGCGGCGGCTCTCGACCGGCATCGATTCCTCGCCACGCTCGAACAGATAGGTGGGGCGGTCAGCGTGAGCGTCGAAGACGCGGACGAGGCCGTCTTTCGAGGTATCAGGCTGGCCGGGGATGGGGTCGGTGGCGATCTCATGAGGTTCGAAGAGGGCTCGAAAACGGTAGTAGTCGACCTGGGGGATGGGGTCGTACTTGTGATCGTGGCACTTGGCGCAATTGATCGTCAGGCCGAGGAAGGCCTTGCCGGTGTGCTCGACGGTGGCGTCGAGCCAGATGTTGCGGTTGAACTTGTACCAATTGCGGACGAGGAAGCCGGTGGCGCGGAGGGTATCGGGGTCGTCGGGGGCGATCTCGTCGGCGGCGAGCATGGCCTGGACCATCTGGTCGTAGCCGAGGTCGTCGTTGAGCGATTCGACGATCCAGTCGCGCCATCGCCAGATGTGCGGCTGGCTTTCGCGGACTTCCTGGCCGTAGCCGTCCCAGTCGCTGTAGCGCCAGACGTCCATCCAGTGACGGCCCCAGCGTTCGCCGTAATGGGGGCTGTCGAGGAGGCGATCGACGGCGCGATCGTAGGCATCGGGGCTCGGGTCGGTGAGGAAGGCGAGCAACTCGTCTCGGGCCGGTGCCAGGCCGGTCAGGTCAAGCGCAAGGCGGCGGAGCAAGAGGGCGGGGTCGGCCTCGGGCAAGGGGGAGAGACCAAGGCGCTGATGCTCTGCGGCAAGAAAGGCGTCAATTGGGTTCGATCCCCATTTTGGGGAGGGGGCGTCGGGCACCTCGGGCCGGACGGGGGCCTGGAAGGCCCAGTGATCCATCGGGTCTTGCTGGGGGGCTTCATCGTCCGGGGCGGGGGCCCCAGAGGCGATCCAGGAACGAAGGTGAGCGATCTGCTCGTCGGTAAGTGGTTCGCCCTCGGGGGGCATCCGGAGACCGTCCTCGGTGGTGAGGACGTGGAGGAGGTAGCTCTCCTCGACGTTGCCCGGTTCAATGACCGGGCCGGCGTTGCTCCCGACCAGCATCAGCGCGACCGTATCGAGCCTTAGCTCGGCTTCTTGCTTCAGGGCACCGTGGCAGGAGTAACACCGTGCGGTCAGCACTGGCTTGATGTCGCGGAGGTAATCAACCTCGACCTCGTCCGCTCCTGCCAGGGGCGGCATCAAGAGCCCGGTCAGAATGACCACAGCCGAGAGACGCAACACCATTCGCTCTGCCTCCGGAGAGGAATTCGGATGGCCAGTGGGCCAGTACCTCCGGTCTGTCCGCATGGGTGGACAACAATTGTTAACATTACCGCACGATCGGCTGGGGGCACAAGTCGCGATCGAGTTGCGCCAAGGAGCGTTCAGGCCGCTTTCGGTTCGTGACAGCCCCGTCCCGAACCGAAAGCCTGTCGATTCGCTCGCTTGAATCGGGTGAACGAGATAGCGTCTTGGGGATGCGCGCCGACGACTCGGTTCCTGGACGGGATTGGGAGGTTCTTGGTGACGGTGTGCGTCCGGAAGCGATGCACGGAGTATCGACGCGGGGTCAGGTCGGTTGAGGGCGAGGAAGGAGAGAGGACAGGACGGGAGGTGCCGCGGCGAAGGGTAGGAGCTGGTGGGGGCACCGACTCCGGACACTCGAAGGGCCGGAGTCGGTGGGCGGATTGCGAGGATTATTCGTCGGCGGCAACTGGGATGGTGAACGAAGCCAGGAAGGATTCGGTGTCGTACGAGTCTCGTTGGTCTTCCGGAGCCTCGGCTCGGTGCGAGGCTTGCAAAACCCACGTACCCGGCTCGAAAAGGTCGAGGGCGACCCGACCTTCCTCATCGGTCACGGCGGAGAGTTCGGGGCTGCCGTCGGGGTTCAGTGAGGTGCTGGCGGCGAAGACGTTCACTCCGGCCAGAGGCTTCCCCTGGAACAGGACCCGGGCCCGTACCGGTTCATCGAGTGAGAACCCCTTCATGCCTGGAGTCGAATCGAGAACGATTTCCAGTGCATGGCCCAGGGGAGGGCATGCTGCAACGCTCTCGGAACTGCCGGAGAGGATCAGGGCCTTGCCGAACTGGCTGCTTCGGGCCGAGAGGTTGATCTGGGCGCCTTCGGGGAGTTTCAGCTCACTTTTGGGGCCGCGAGCATGGACTCGTTTCCCGGAGGCCTCGGTGTACATGGTGAAGACCGACGGGGCTCGCACAACGGTCACCTGATGGAGGCCCGTCTCGTCAAGGACGATCTCGTTGGCTTGAAAGGAACGATCGTCACGCTTGAGCGGAACGACGGTGCCGCTTGGCGAGTGAAGTTGGTACTGCTCCAGATCGTTCCCTGAGACGAGTTCATCGACCGGGAGGCGATGTCCCCAGGCGAGGAAGACGGTGACTTTTCCACCCGGTGTCGTGGCCGGGTTATTGGCGATCACGGCGATGGAATGGGCCTGGGCCGATCCGGAGATCAGAAGAAAGAGGCTCAGGGTGAGCAGGGAACGTCGAGCGTGCATGATTCGGAGTCCTTCATTGAAGTGGGTTGAGACGTTTAGGGAATCATCCGGTAGGAATCATAGGAACAACCCTCGATCATTCTGCGTTTCCGAGGGTGCTCCGACTCATCGGAGAAGCGATCGGGTCGAAGTTGGGGTTGATGGCGAGTGCTTGCTTCAGGAGACGACGGGCGTCGTCGGTCTGACCGCGAGCATGAGCGATCATGCCGGCGTGAAAGAGGATCAACGGGTTCTGGGTGCCGACCTTGAGGGCCTCGTCAAGGATTTCGGCAGCCCGGTCGTGCTCACCCTTGCAGTACAAGATCCAGGCCAGGGTATCGCGGGATTCCGTGTTCGGGCCGTCCGCAAAGGCGGCTTCGGCGATCGCGAGCGCCGTATCGAATTCACGTCCGGCATCGGCTAGTGCGAGCGCGAGGTCTCGGCGATGCTTTGGAGCATTTTCGGCCTGAGCGATCAGCCGATTGAGCAGTGCCTGGGCGGAGCGGTCATCCCCTCGAGCGAGGGCGAACGCAGCCAGATCGCGAAGGGTTGCGGGGTCATTGGCGCGGCCGACAATGGACCGGAAGGTCCGCTCGGCGCGGCGATCGTCACCCTCGGAGGCGAAGAGTTGAGCCATGCCCGCGGTCGCCGGGCCGGCAAACATACGTGGGTCGTTCTCGTCGTGTGGGATGCCCAACTCGTGCATCTTCATGTGAGCGGTTGAAACAAATGTGATCGCCGCTCGAAACTGGTCACGGGCTAGGTCGGTTCGACCGTAACGCAGGGCGAGTCGTCCGTAATCAGAGTGGAGGCGGGCCAGCGTGTTCGCGCCATCGAGCGATTCGGGCGAGGCAATCGTCTTGGTTTCGGCGGCGACTGCCTGGGCCATGAGGTTGAGCGATTGATCGATCTGGCCCCTGGCCTCGGCGATCTTCGCCAGAGCTTCCAGACGAGCGGATTCGTTGCCCGAGGCGTTCGGTGATTCAAGAGCGGCTGCTGCCTCGTCGTACCGGCCGAGACCGATCAAGGCGAGACCCCGCAACAGCGAAGCGTCGGGGGCCTGAAGGTCGATCGCTTCCAGGGCATCGTGAAAGCGGCATTGCTCGATCAAGGTCGCCGGAGTTTCGACCGGAGGCTCTGTGGTTTGGGCGATGATCGGAGCCAGGCAGGCAAGAATCGCCGCCAGGGCAATGGCAATGGAGAGACGAGTTGGAAGGTCGAAGTGCAAGAGCATGAGCGTGATGACTCCTTGTTGAACAAGAACTGAGGTCAGGACACCACCGTGAACCGGCGAAGCAAGGGAACACTGATTGCTGCCAGGGCAGCCGCGGGAATGACAAGTCCGATCAGACCGATCGTCACGCGCTCGGTCACCTGAGAGATTGGTTCTTCTTCGTAGGTGAATGTTGGAATGCGTTCGAGTTCGTCGGCCTGGATGGGTTGGGCTCGAAGAATCAAGGGGTGGAAATACGCACGCCATTGCGCGTGGAACGATTCCACCTGACTCATGAAGTGGCGGTAGCGAGCGGAGCCGGTCCCCGCCGCGTCCTGCAGTGCCTCGAACGCAGCAATGGCCGGCGAAAGGAATCGGAGACGATCGACGAGCGTTTGTTGACGACGGAGCTGATTTTCAAAGTGATCGAGTGTCTCGGCGATGCTGCGCTCGATGGCATTCTGAGTGGCAAGTGACTGAATGGCGAACTCGGAGTAATCGGCCTCGGCACCAACCAGTTCGGGGTGATCTTCGAAGTAGCGGGCTTTCAGCCGGGTCCCTTCAGTCTGAGCCTCGTTCGAGGCATTGCGAATCGCCTGAACCAGCTCGACCCGAGACGGTACCGGATAGGTTGCTCGGACAAGCACGTTCACCAGGGCGGGGACGACCGCGACTAGCAAGAGCCAGGTACCGGCCAGAGCGACCGCGTTAGTTGCCGAGCTTCTCCCGAGCGCATTGATGGCCACAGCGAGGGCAAACCAGAAGGCGCCATACGACACGACGATCGCAAGCCAGAGGGCAAGTCTTGATGTGAAATCGCCTTCCGCCGCGTCTTGCCCTGAGAGAGCTATACTTCCGATCGAAACGACGATTGCCAGCCCAACGACCGCGATGGCTCGGGTCA